>JANORL010000864.1:0-12784 GCA_031415295.1 Polyangiaceae bacterium
ACCGGAATACCGAGCACCGACGACAACGTCAGCTCGGTCAGCTCGCTACCAAACTCGAAGGTCGGGCCCTTGTGTTCCTTCGTTTTCGGTGTCACTCCGGGAACACTCCCGCTTCGTTTGGCAATCCATTTCGTGTGTTCACCACCGAGGCGACACTTGGGTTCCTTTTCCGGAGGTGATTTCGTCGTGTCCTGCCGTTCAGCTTTGAACTTCAGGGTATCGCCCGAAAGCACTTCGAGATAACTAGCTTCGCCTTTGCCACCCGGAGCGGGAAAACCCAGTTTGCGCCCGTGACCGCATTCACCCTCGAATTTGATGAGTGTGCAGATTTTTTCCAAAAAAGCTTGGTCGTTGTTTGCCGTACCTGCAACGGCCGATCCGTCGACGAACCCCATCGTATTCATGGCGTTCTGAAACGTCGGGTCGTTCGTGCGAATGAGCGCCCCACTCTCGGCGAAGACGTTCGTCGATCCCATGATCGGCTTGGCCTCCATCATGTAGGGTTTGCCCGAAACGGCGCCAATCACAAAGGGCGGATGCGCCGGATTGGACGGTGGCCCCACGACACCCTTCATCGTCCAGATGGGTTGGTCGGCTATTTTCGTGCGAATGGTTTGTCCCGCACCGAGGCGCGTCGTGGGAATGAAATTAGGAAATGGTGCCGCAACTGGAACGGCGGGATTGATACAAGAGTCGGTTGGTCCGGCCGTGCGAGGAACGTGGGCCGTTCCCTTTGTTGCAATGGCTTTTCCCTGGTTCGAGGCTGAGTCGGCCATAATTTCCTTCTTCCTTAACCCCAGATTCTCCAGGCACCAAGGTGCCGCGTATACAACAAATCCGCTTTGAGACGTCGCCGCGGGTCGAGTTCGGCGGGAGCATTTAATACGAATCCCCCGTCTTCGCGCGATACGTGCACGACGCGCCCATTCGCCCGCGAAGCAAAATGCAGCGCCGACATATCGAGCGGCGGCAATCGCGGTTTGTACGAAAATAATTCCCTCAATGCGTCACGCCGCGTATCGGCTCGTGCTGGCGAAACCCCCGGATACGCCCGTTCATATTCCGAAAGCCGCAATTCACACAAATCGAGAAATCGATCCACATCGAGCCGCTCGACGGATTCGTAAAGCTCGATCACGGCCGCTTGCAAATCGGGCGTGCCTCGACAATCGACGTCTTCCGGCGGAGCCGACGCCCATATCGGTATAAAATCACCCGCATCGAACATGAACCGAGACGCTTGGAAAAACGGCACACGCCTATCTCGAGGGTTGACTACCGTATCGAGCGCTTCGGGAAACGCGAACCTGTGCACTGTGGAGATCGTCACGGGCTTCGTCGTCGGATCAATGACGCTATAAAAATGGACGCTCACCGCCCCCGGTCCACGTTCCTCGGGCGCCGCCAATACCTCGACCGTCAAGGTATTTTCGCCATTCAACAGCATGTGATTGATGCTGGACGAAGGCGAATCGATACCTGGCGCGCTCTGCAAATGGAGCGGCAAATCATTAAGAAAAACGCGAGCCCAAGACCCGGCCTTTACGTTGACGGAGTAGAAAAGGAAGTTCGGTTGCTTCATGGACTATATCTGCGTCGACTTGCTCGCCCCTTGCTTATTGGATCCAGAAATCTTCAATGAGATCTTGGACGGCGCATTCACCGCAATGGTCCCGTCCTTCATGATGACCGTCGTTTCCCCGACCTTCAACATGACTTCGCTCGAGCCATCGAATACTTCGTTTGCCGCGACGATACGTATCTTTTCCGCGCCCGTGAGCGACGCTTCTTTGCCCACCGTTGCAGAAAAAGTACCGCCTACGGTGAGTACACGATTCTTGTCGGCCCGAGCCTTCATTTCAGCCTTCGCCTTCGAGAAGACCACGCCGCCAATCATCTCCAAACGCCCCTTCGACGCAGCCTCCGTGACGCTTTGCTTCGCGACGTAAATGATCGCTCCACCAACCGTCACAGCGAGCGCCTTGTTCGCTTCGGTGGAATTGGTCTTGATCGCGACTTCAAGGTCCACGGCGCCCACCGTTTCCTTCAAGTTCTTGGCTACCACGGAATCGTCGGTGTGAATGCGACGGAAATGGGATCCGCCAATCGTAACAAACCGATTGCCGATCACGTTACCCATGTCGCTTTCAGCCATCTGTCGTTCGCGATTTCCTCCCACGGAATAGCTTTGGTCGTTCACCACGGTCATTGAATGGTTCATGCCCACGGCTTCCGTGTGGTTTGCGCCAATTGCAATGCGTTCGTCGTGGTATACTGCACTCAGTTCGTTGACGAGCGTCGTTTCGCTCTTGTCATTGCCAACGACGATGTTTTGGTCCTTCTCGGCGTGAATGTAGATATACTCGCGCCCGGCATAATCCTCGAATTGAATCTCGTTCGTACCATCCCGGCTCGGTGTGACGAGTGATTTGAGACTCGTCTTTGTCTTGCCTTCCGGCAGGGGAACGGGGAATCGGTCCTCGGCATTGTACACGCGCCCAATCACGACCGGCCGGTCCGGGTCGCCTTCCAGGAAGTGCACGAGCATCTCCCAACCACGGCGCGGAATCGCTACGGAATGACCCGTATTGTCCTGCACCACGGGAACCCAATGCGAACATTCACCGTCGTACGGCTGCAATCGATCCCAATGAAAATGGATTTTGACGCGGCCCGCTTCTTCCGTATAAATATCGTCCTCGCCCGGAGGACACGTCACGATACCCGTGAGTGGGCTCGTCATTTGAGGTATAGGCGTTTCGGGCACTGGGCGAAACGTCGTCTTGCCATCGAGCGATTCGAACGTTGCGGAAAAACCCGAACCTGCACGTTGGTACGCATGATCGACGACCGTCACGACCAATTCGCCACCCGGCGCACCCTCGGGCACATCGAATACTTCCATCGTATGACCCGGGACGATGCGGGCACAAATGCTGCGACCCCGAATTGCTTCCGATGCGCAAGCAAAAGCTTCGCTACGCAAACCCGCTTTGCGTTTGCCGTCCGCCGGCTCCGCATATTCTCCCGGATAATCATACCACTCGGGTCCGAAAACACTCGGCCCAGAAGCATCTGCGTCCATATCGAGGCTCGGATGGTCCGGATTAAAGTCGCGCAGGGTGACTTTACCTACGGATACCGACGCCCGACTGCCAATCGATACGATCGCATCTTCTTTTTGATCCAGGCCATACCCCGCACGGTAGGGCACAACCGCATTTCCCGGAATCGAATCATAGGCGGCAGCCGAATCGCCAAGCACCATGACGCCATCTTTGGAAAAATAAAAGAAAATGCCCTCGTCTTCGAGCAGACGGTTCACGAAGTTGAAGTCCGATTCCCGAAATTGCACACAATACGGTCGCCGTTCGTACGAATCACGCAATCGAAGATCAGGCGCGATTCCAAATGCCCCAAGCACTTCGACGACGATTTCCGGTGCCGTCTTGTTGCGAAATACTCGAATGTCCGTGCGATATTGCAGGAGCGATAGCCGCGGTTCTACGACGATGTGCATGTCCGGCACGCCCGTCAGCGTCGCCGATAACGATGCCTCGAAGACGAGTCCATGAATTACCCGATCGATGAGCCCGTCACGCTCGAGATGTAATGTCACGTCCGTCTTGATGATGTCATCGGGCTCGATCGGGGCAATGGGCAAGTCTGCACCAAATTGCATCGTATCCACGAGCGCAAACGCGACCTCGAAACGAAACGGTTTCGATATGGCTTCGCGCCCTTCGAGTTCCCGGACTTCGTAGCGGTGGCCAGCAACTTCGACGAAATACCTGAGCGGACGATTGTCGTTCACGGGGGCACCTAATCTCAGTTATGGTTCACGATCGTTGTGTTGACATCGAGGAAAGCCCCCGACAAATCGTAACTCGGCGACACGATTTCGATCGCGTCTTTGGTCAAGACGATCGAACTTCCGCCGCACTTGATTTCGATGCGATCCTTGGCTTCCAAAAACACTTTCGGCGCCTTGGCAGATAGTTTTGCTCCCACCGTCCAAAAGGATTTCACATCGGCCGTGTCGGCATAGTTTCCGCCAGCGCGTAGGATCATCGCACCGCCGACGGTTTCCGTGTAGCTTTTTTTCACGTCGACCGGACAGTTTGTCCCCGCCATTTCGATTTTCGCTCCGCCAATCGTCTGCACCGTGACTTTGGAAACGTCTTCCGAAATGGTCCCGCCCGATGCGGCGACCCGTACGCCCCCGACGAGCACCGTCGAAAACTTGGAGGACGACGAGATTTGTCCAATCGTGATATCGATGATCGCCGAGCCAACCGACAGCTTGCGATCAAGCGTCACGTTTGTCGTGTGTTGTCCACCCGTCGTTAGATTGCGCGATCCGCCAACGGTGCTCGTTTCGTTGCCACCCACGGTCTTTTCGCTACCTTTGGCAACGATGATGGTCTCATTGCCGCCAATGGTCACCGTCTGATCATGCCCGATGTTTTCCGTATGGTTCAAACCGACCGACATGGTATGGTTGATTCCCACGACACGTAATTGATCGTGGATGACTTCGTCTTTTTTGACATGCTGCGTGAGCACGGTCATGTCGCGCGAAGCATTAATGAACATTTCCTCGCGTCCCTGTTTGTCCTCGAAATAGATTTCGTTGAACGAACCGCCCCCCGGTGTCGTGGCCGTTTTCCAAACCACGCGAGTCTTGTTTGCCGGCAGCGGATACGCCGGAGGATGTTCAGCATCGTGAATACGGGACAAAACCCAGGGCGCATCCACTGTGCCTTCGTCGTTCATCGTGAGCACGTTCCAACCAATGCGCGGAAGAAGCATGGATTCGTTTGTGCCGCGTTGGGCCACCCGCATCCATTTCCCGGCCGTATCGTCATTGCGAGGATCCCGGTCCCAGCGCAATTTCACGCGTACGCGGCCACTTGCATCTGGCTGCACTTCCGCGCCTTTGGCACCGACGACTTGACCCGTTTGCAAACCGGCTTGTTTGGCGGGTTTCGTGCTTTCAACGGGTCGATAAGGAACGGCTTGGCGAAGCGCCGAAAATTTCGTGACGATTTGTTTGTCACCACCATTTCCACTGGCCGGACCGCGCCGTCGCTGAACGATTTCAATGGCGACGTCGGTGAGCACATAACGGTCATCGAAGCGCGTTGCGGAGCACCCGCCAATTTCCACGACCATCCCGGGCGTGAGCCGTATGCTCGTCGATTTGCCAGATACTCCACGCGACCGAGCGATTGCCGCTTGAAGCCGATTTTTGGCTTGCCGAGCGACCGTTTGCGGACTCTCTGCACCTCCGCCCGGTGCATCGTAGGATTCGAATGGTCCGCCGCCTTCGACGGATTGAATCTTGAGCCTCGGACGAGCAGGATCAAAGGATCCCGCAGTAAATTTTGTGGTACGTGCGGCGACGTGCTCACCGAGTTCGAATACGACTTCTCGATCAGCTTGTACGCCGCTTTCGGGGGCAAACGTCAAATAGGCACCACCGGGCATGTCGGGTGCGGTGGTCGACAGATCCGAAAAGACCATCGTGGACACTTCGCCGCTATGGTCGAACCAACAATAAATGCCCTCTTCCTCGAGCAGCCGCGAAACGAAGGTCCAATCGTCTTCGCGATATTGAGCGCAATAGATGTGCGGCTCGTAAGATTCCGTGACTTCCCAGCGCGTGGGTTGCGCATTCGATGCGAGCACGGCTTTAACGATATCGACGACGGTCATGTCTTGAAAGACGCGACAATTGCGCCCGAGCGTGAGCAAATGCGCGTCGGGACGAACCACCACGGTGACGATGCTTTTGCCATCGTCCGAAACCGATCGTGCAGCTTCGGCCACGATGCCGCGCACATGCCGTTGCCCGCTATGACTGAAGAGCGTAATATCGGCAGCTTTGCCCAATAACGCGCGGGGGGGTTCGTTCGCTGCACGTGCGGCACACGTGAGTTCGTAACGAAATAGCCGCATGATGCCTTCATTGCCCGAAAGTCCGACGACTTCATAAGGCATGCCGCCAATTTCGATTTGCGCGTGCTCTTGTTCGAGGCCCAAAATGGATTGCATTGCCATGGTCTGGTCCTCTCTAGCCGGTGATGTCGTCGTCAGCGCCCGTCACTTTGACGCCGCTCGAAGATTCGATTTTCATTTTGCCCTTCATCGTGATCGATCCAGGCGACATGTCGATCGTCAGCCCACCAGAGACGAATTTGACGCCCGCAAGCCCCTCGACTTCAATGACGTTACCACGGACCTCGAATAGTTTGCCCGCGGAAAAATCTGCCGTGGCTCCCACCGTGACTTTCGTATTTTCCGCTCCGGTGCCCATATCCTCGCCGGATGTCCGGAGAATGGCGCCACCCACCAAAACCTTCAAAGGGCCGGTCACTGTTTTGCGCACTTCGCCTTCCGCCGCAACCATCAATTTGATGCCGCCCACAGTTTCTGCGTACGTGCCCGCAATCGTTTGGAAGTTACCGACCGATGTAGAAATGAATGCGCCGCCCACCGTACGACTCATTCGAATGACGGCCTGACGTGCAATCGAACCATTCAGCATGTCCGAGACCAATCCCGCGAGCGTCCCGCCGCCCGGAAGCAGGCTCTTGGGTGAAGGAATGAGGGACTTCAAGCTTTCGCCTTTGGCGAGGGTCATGGCGGCATCTTTGAGCGTCGGGAGTTTCGGCGGCGAAACTTTGGGCAAAGAAACGCTACCTGTGATCGTCACGCGAGTCGATCCGACGGTTTCCGTTTCATTGCCTTGCGTGCTGGCCATGATCTGATTGCCAGCTTCGATCTTTTCATTGCCACCCACGCTCTTCGTACGATTGGCGCGGACTTCGAGTTGCGTGAATTCGCCGACGGTCGTGGTCGAACAGGCGCCAATCGCAACGGCTTGGTCGTTCGTGACCGCATGCATGAAATTGACACCCACCGAATGCGTCTCGTCACTACCCACGCGTTCGGTACGATCATTACGCACGACACCGATATGATCTTTTTCGGCTTTCAGGAAAAACAACATCGCCCCAGCGCTGTCGTCGAGTTTTAATTCATTAAAACCTCCCGTCGCCGGCGAGGACGGGGTTTTGATGGTCATGACGTTCTTGTTGCCCGGTTGACCGTACGTCGGAATCATTACGCCGTTGATATTTCGCCCGACGCCGACGGGCCTATCTGGATCCCCATCGACGTAGCCAACGGTGTTTTCCCAGCCCACACGTGAAATGACCATCGACGTTTCGGGCTCCTGCAATGTGCGGAGCCACCGAGAGTCTTCATCCGTGCTTACCGCGTCGCGGTCCCAATGAAATTGCGCCCGGAATCGGCCGTATCTGTCGGTGTGAATTTCGGATCCTTCCGGACCACGAACCATGGCCGTATGACAACCTTCGACCGTCGGTCTGGGTGTATTCGGTTCCGCTCGAAAAGCCGACGATAAAGGAATAGCTTTGAAACGATTTTCGTACGTGACTTGTTTCTGCGTAGCGGCAAACCGCCCGTCTTCAATGACGTGTTCGAC
Source organism: Polyangiaceae bacterium (assembly GCA_031415295.1). Lineage (GTDB taxonomy): Bacteria > Myxococcota_A > Polyangia > Polyangiales > Polyangiaceae > Polyangium. Next base: position 7,514 of record JANORL010000864.1, read on the forward strand.
ACCGACGAGCAGATAATCTCCGACAAACGCTCCCCCTGCCGCTCCACCAAAGGAAAACCGTTTGCCGGGGGTGAATGTGACGACGTTTCCTCGCCCATCGAAACCTTGGGCGGCGACCCGATGCGCTTCGAGACGAACCTTGGCAATGTATGCACCGTCCGCAGGTTTTCGATAACCCGCCGGGTAATCGTAGGTTTCGAGTTCCGCGTCCTTTGCGCCAGCAGCCGACTGCAAAAGCGAGAGCTTGGGCTTTTTCCAATTGAAATCATTGACCGATGCTTTGCCCGATGCCACGCGCGCCACGCGACGTGCTGCGTGAATTCCCAGCGTGTCACGATCGAGTGCCCCAGCCGCGTCGAGCAAATCGAATTGGTCCGTCGGACCATCGACCGGCCCTGCCGACGTCGAATTGTCCTCGAAAATCAAAAGATCGTCATGGTCGAAAGAATAATACATTCCTTCGAATTCGAGCAAACGGCTCACGAAGGCAAATGTCGATTCTCGGTATTGCATGCAATACTTCCGAACCGGCGGATTGCGTACCGTCCAGAATGAATGCTTGACGCCCATTTCGTCGAGCACCTTCGTGATGATGTCCCGCGACGAAAGATTGCGGAATTTCCGCGTGGACAACGTATGCATGAGAAACCAAAAACGTGGTCGCAATTCGACTTCATGCCGATACGCCCCCGCCTCGATTCCCAAATACTTCACCGAAGCAACTCGCCAACTCCACAAGCGCGATGGCAATCCATCGAGATGAATTTCGAGCGTCGCGTCGCCATGGATGACATCCCCGAAATCGATGTCCTCCATTGTCGCAATTTCGACCCGTGCATGCGTCGGCGTGGAAAGTTCTTCCGCAATTCGCACGGATACGATGCGATACGATTGATCCACTCCCATGGAGAGGCTCACCGATACCTTGCGCGTGCTCATGCTACTTTGCTCCTTCGCGCGCGGACCCGCTCCGCAAGTTCTTCAATCAATGCATCCGGTAGGCCAGGTGCCCCCATGATCAATACCTTGTCAAGATGCTCGAGCTTTCGTGGCATAGGCGCCGTCGCTCGATACGTCACTTCCACCTGCCGCTTGTCGGCGTCGATGAGATACGTATCGAGAAACGTTGGCCTCTCTTGCCTCGTCCCGCGCACCGAAATACCAAATAAGGGAGCATAACGCGGCAATTTAAATCGCCATATCGGCCCAGCAGTCGTTCCCGTCACTTCCACCGGTTCGTCACCAGCAAGCGGTACGTCGCTCCACAAATCAGAAAGCGCGAGGTGATTAAAACGGGGATCGAAATCGAGCGGACGTAGAGGCGCACGCGTTTTGCGCCATATATCGTCATACGTCCCGGCATATTGCAACCGTGGCGCCCATTCACCTCGAACGGCACCAAAACAAGCAGGAGCCGGGCCTTTCGACGATAACGGTGCGCGCGGATCCTCGATCGGCGGCGCAGGTTGATCCACGAGAGCTGCACGATTTTTTGCAAATCCCCGACCCACCGGATTTCGCACCTCGGATACCGGACGATTCGCCTCCGTCGTATCCGTTCCACCATAGGTGTTTTCGTACACGAGTGGCGTCTGCCGAAGTTCTGCAGCAGGGCCCGGTATAACGCCCATCAGCGCTTTTTGAAATACCCGCGGACCAAATACCTTGACAACCTTTTGAATCGAACGGTGACCTGCCTCGATGCGTAATCCCACGTCCATCTCGGTCACTTTTCGCCCAGCCGGGGGCATCGCACTGCCTACGAGCAAAACATCTGTCCCTGCTTTTTCTTCACATAAATCACTGGGATAACGAATGCTCGCCGACGGCGCATCCGATATCGGTTCGTCATCGAGCCGCACAGGGGATTGCGGCGACGCTATCGTCACATTGCCCGTGGCCGAAACCGACCACGTCATTTTCGTTATCACCAGAACGACATCGTGGCCGTGCCGATCCGTCACGACGCCGCACCAATGGGCCATCGGTGTTCGGTTATCCACGACGCGTTCGAGATTCATGACTTCAAGCTACAGGTAATAAAAAGCAAGTCGACACTCCAACGCAACCCGCGTGCAGCGTCAATCCAAATTCGACGCGCGCAAGCGCTTCTTCAGCCATTATAAAATCCCGTCGTCTGTGGAAATCGGCGCACGACGCTCGCGCGCACGACGCAACGCGGCACGCAACGCGCGCGTGCGATCCAGCGCCCCTTGGCGCACGTCGTCCCCAAGCTCGTCTGTCTGCCGCCGTTCATAAAGATGATACGACCGCTGATCGATTCCGTGTTTCGCAAGCGCGTCACGAAGCCCCACTCCGGTCCAGAGATCCACCTTGATCTCCGCAAATGTGTCGAGCGATATCCGCATGAGCACCGACGTGTCCAATGCCGTCGAAGGTGCCGGACTGCTCGGTGATGCCGCAGAACGCAGTATCGGAAACGAAGACGCACTGGGCGGTTGCGCATCGAAACGCCCAAGTGGTGCTTGCGTGAAGTCCGTCGAGACAAACGGCAATGCTTGGGCTGGCGGAACCGATGGTCGCTCGTAGTCTGTTGAGACAAACGAGGCAACAGGCGGCAACGTTGAAGGCCGTTTGCGAGATTCGTTCGAATCGAACGACGGCACGGATCGTGTTGTCGCCTCGTGCGTTTGGTTGGGACTTGCTCCAAGAACCTGACTCTCGGGCCACGCGTCGAGCAGGCGTGACGCCGGGACAAACGGAAGCGAGGTGGTGGTTGCTGCTGTTGGGATGATCGTATCCGGCTTGCGTGACGTCGTTGCGACGGCTGGCCCCGGAACGGGTTCGTTCACGCGGTGCGCTTGGACAAATGGCAACACGGACGCGGCCTGAGGCATCGCCTCAGCTCTACTGTCGACGGGGACAAGACGACTCTCGGACATCGCCTGCAGAGCGCTTGCTCCTCCGCCAAACGGCAAGACGGACGTGTGCGAGGCTCGTACGTCGCCCAGTAGCGTGGCGGCACGGCGGACAGGCGTTGGTGAGGGCGCGACAAATGGAACGCCGGAGGCGGGTGCGACGAGGTTCGTATAGATGTTCGTACCTTCGTCGTCGTGGGACGCTGCCGAACGCGCCACGGACGGGGTGGAGACAAATGGAACGCTCGAGGCGGGTGCGACGAGGTTCGTATAGATGTTCGTACCTTCGTCGTCGTGGGACGAAACTGCGCGTGCGACGGACGTCGTAGCCGTGGGTTGCGGGGGCGCGACGGAGTCGGCGACAAACCCTTCGACCGTTCGAGGTTCGGTTGCTGGACGAATGGTTGATTGGGCGCAAATCATCGCCGCTGCGCCCGCGAGCACCGCGTCGTAGACCGAAGCAAATACCGCGACGAGCGCCGTCGGAAATTGACCGCCATAATCGGGATCGATCACGCCGCGAAACGTGAGTACGCATCGCGCACGATCCGTGTCAATCCACAGCGTGTCGCAGGTCATTGCGATTTCGCGTAGCCCACTGTCGCCGGCTTGATCAAAAACGAAAATCCGCGGAGCCATGGGCGGAATCCAAAAACCTTGTGATTCGGCGCCACGCCAAGGAAACATGACCGCTGTGCCAGGCGAGATAGGATCGATTTGTTGTTCCAAAGGCGCCGCATTAAAATATCGACCATCGAAATCTGGCGGCAACGCGGCATTTTCGAGCGCCGACGCCCGGGCAGGAACTCGCGGATCCACGAATCGAGCACGGTGCGCGTGAAGCACCGACAGCGGTGCAACTGCAACTTCCTCAGCGCTATGATTCGCTTCACGTCGCAGATACATCGACGACAGCGGAATGGTATTCGATGGCTGCCCCGCGAGCGCATACACGCGGCGTTCGAGCGCGCCCACGCGAAAGTAAACTGCAATGACGGCCTGCGGCGTCGAAACGTAGGCCGAGCCGACGAGCAGCACGTCGCAGCGCGGTTTGAAAGGAACAAAATCACTCGGATGATGCAGCTCTTCGGCCACGCCCAAAGTGCTGGGAATTCCCATGCGTAATGGCTCTTGCTCGTCTGCCAATACGAGCGCTCCGCCTTTCGGCATCAAAGTCATCTTTGCGATGACCGTGAGGCGACGCGTGGGCCCATTCCACCAAAGAATTCCTACGGGCACAGCACTAGGAGAAAACACGTCCATGAACGCGACCCTCAAAATGGCAAATCAGTTCAATCGTAATACACGTCCCACGATTTTGAATAAACCTCGCGAGACCGCATTGATCTTCGTCCCCAAAAGCTCGACTTCACCATCCTCGTGAAGCTTGAGCGCCGCGCGTCCTGCCCGCAACACGAGCACTTTAGCAGCCTCGATATGAACTTCGTCCGCGGCGACATGCACTTTGCGAGGCACCCGCGTTTGCAGCATACCCACGATGACCGGTGTTTCGTTCGGCACGAGCTCCACGAGGACACTGTCGCCGTTTTGCAGCGCAAGAGCAAGCAGCGCGTCCTCGACGTCGGATGCCACGTCGGCGTCGACCGGCTCCATACTTCCGCGCCACGTTATGGTGGCTCGACGACCTTCCGCCGAAACGAGTCGTGCCGAGCGCATCCCCGAAGCCGGAGGAGGGTTTGTCGTGACAGCCGATTCGGCTAACTCGCCAGCGGCAATGTCTTCGAGCGACAATTTTTCAGGCGACGTTTCGCGTGCCGCTTCTTGCTGCGGCGCTGCAAATACCGGGTCGTGTCGATGCGTCACGGGCACCCCCCGCGTTCATGCTCGTCCGCCGCTTGGCTGCGCATGCGCTGACGTTATCGCACAATTCGGAAAAACGGAAGACGCAAAACCAGAATCTCGAATTCCTGCGAGAGGCGCTGATCAAGGCCGCGTGCGTAAACGTTTTTGAAGACAAACGAAGCGGCACTCGAGCTGTCCGTCTCGGTTTGTCCAAGACGATCCACGCTTCTCCAAACGTCTCGGTCACCCCCTACCCCTTTTTCCCTTTTTCATGAGCCCGGCCACTTGCGACGTGTCATACATTTTCCAGCGCGTCGGGGATAATCCACCAGCGCTTCTTCTTGTAAGGACGCCGTTTGTTGCCGCCTCATGCCGTATTTACGCCGTATCTACGCCGTATCTGCGCCGAGATTCTTGTCGTGATCGAAATGGAAGACCTCTACAAATGTCACGAGAAACGAAGGGCCGGGAGATCGGCGGTCTCTTCGTCGATCGATTCGGGGCATCCCATTCTGTCCGTGCTTCGGGCAGGTGAGGCCGCATTGCTGGTGAGCGAATTCTGGCCGTTGGGTTGGTTCGCGCCGTAGCG
>JANORL010000865.1:0-2393 GCA_031415295.1 Polyangiaceae bacterium
CATTGCCACGCAGTCCGAGCAACAAATCACAATACCCTTGGGCAAACTCGAGTTCACTCACGACGTTGAAGACCTGCGTTTGACACAGATACGCCATGAGCATCAGCTTCATGATTTTCTCGTCGAATTTCATCAGATCACGATTGCTGATGCGTCCGATGACTTGCTTGTGAAACACGGCGAGCAGCGGGTCGATGTCGCCTCGGTTGGCCATGGCCACGAGTGACGTTTCGATATCGGTCATGTCGATCTTGATATGGTCGTGCTCCTCCATGGCAAACCCAAGGTATCCCCATTGCATTTCGCGCATCACGCGATTTGGAACGACGAGCGTAGGAATGCTTTCCGCTGCCGCAATTGGGCCAAATGTCAGCATGCCCATATAGTAGAACAGCGAGGCAATTTGGGCGCGGCCAAAAGGCGTTTGCGTTCCGAATTGTTCGACCAGCCTCGTCGCCACCGACTCGTTCGTCAGAATCTCTTCGAGCAATTCACGCGTTCCTGTTTTGGAATCGCTCGTCGCCTTTACAATCTGATAAAGCCGACCGTAATCCGTGCGCACGTTCATGTCGAGCATTTGGTTGGGATAGCGCCCGCTTCGGAGGACTTGGCTAAAGAAGTACAACACGAGCGTCGAATTGTAAACCTTGTCAGCAACCCCCATCGAGAATCGATATCCATTGTAATATCGCTCGAGCGTCGCAAGCAACGCTTCCCGATTACCCACGCGTGGGTCAATCGCCATTTCTGGTTTGTCGAGCAGCAACAAATCCACCGCCCTCTCGACGTCGGCCCGAACAAACCCAGCCATGCCGTTGAATGCATCATCCTGCGAAATGTGTGAGATAATGTTGAACCCGCTCGACAAGTCATCGAGCATGATCGGCGATACACCCGTGATAAACGTGCGCGCAATGGTGCTTGCTGCCGTGAACATCTTGAGCGTGGCATAAAAACTGCGCACGAATCCGGTCGATTTGACGAGGTCCTTGTACACATCGTCTCGGCCGTCCGCGAGCAAACGATTGCCAAAGTGATCGTATTCGTCAATCAGCAAATACATCTGATGACCCGCATCCTCAATGGTCGTCAACAGATCCGCCATGAGGGCAGCCACGTCGAGATCGACGAATTCGCCCTCCACCTTCAGCGTCGATAATTTCGGAACGTATTTCGTGTACCGATGGACGAAGGAGCGTAACTGAACCCTTATCTGCCGCGCAAAACTACGCCGAATCTCGTCCGGCGTGCCTTCTGACGCAATCGCCGACAAGTCCAACTTGAGTATCAGGTATTTGTGCTTGTTCGGTGTTGGATTCTGGTGAATCCAAAGTCCCCCGAAAAGTTCGTCGAACTGGTCGGCCCTGCTGATGTCGTAGTAGTTCGTCAGCGTGCTGAGCAGCGTCGACTTGCCAAACCGGCGCGGTCGCAAAAAGATGAGGTGTTTCTCGCTCGTATCCTCGAGCTTCGGAAGATACGGTGTCTTGTCGACGTAGAAGTAACCTTCACGGCGGATGGCCGCAAAGTCGCAGGTAGCGTAGGGAACTTTCATCGATTTTGCTCGCAGACCAACCCTAGCACGGTACAGCGACAAACGTCGACAGTTTTTTCATTCCTCTACATCGCCCGACGAATGGCACACACGCCTCGAACGCGCGTCTGCAATTGATCCCAACGCAACACGTCGCAACCTTGCCAAAGATTCCATAACGGCGCGAGCTCTTCCACCGTTATTGAAGACCCGTCTTCTTGCCCCCAATCCGCCAATTCTTCCACATTGCGCATTTCAAGCGCCAATGCCGCCATGATACGAATGGCCGCATCCCACATGTGTCGATCGAGGTCCGCAGCGCCAGCAAAGATGCGACCATGCATCAGTTCGAGGTCCGCGCGCATGCAGGCATCGATTCGATCGGCCGGTACCCGGACCAACCCGAGAATGCCATCAGCATCCGAGCACAAGAACACCAATACATCGTTGGTCGATTCCCCCGTAAATGGAATCAAACTCTCAGGATCGGGCAGCAACAACGCGGGCGATTCTTCCACGAGGATCGCTCGCAATGCGTCCATCGAGCACTCGAACGGAAGCTCGTCAAAACGTTCCCATATTCGGCAGACATCGTCGTAACTCATGATGGCGACTCACATATGCGTGTGGATGACTCGAAACCCAATTCGTTCACGAGCGTACACGCTTCATCGTCTTTTTTGTCATGTTCGTCAGCATTGATCAAGTAACCCAGATCTCCAGCTTGAACGACGTAGGGCGAGTGCATGCACCCGCGCATTTCTCCTTCCCGCCTTCTCGCCTTTCACGTATCGTCGCCACAAGACGTTCATGGATAACCTCGAACTTCGCTTTTCGGCGCAAGACATCCACCTGACGGTCC
>JANORL010000866.1:0-2876 GCA_031415295.1 Polyangiaceae bacterium
CGACTTCGCCAAGGAGAACACCTCCACGCACGAGCGGCACGCGTACTTCTGTGACGTTGTTTTCCACGACGACGGCGCTTGTGGGGACAAACCCTTCGGCAGATGCAGAAACCATCATCGCAGCTTCAGGAACGGGGCCCAATACAACAATGCCTTGCATATCCGTGCGACCGTACATCGGAAATGGACTGAGCCCATCTTCGACGAGAACGACATTCGCATTGGGAATATGCCGCGCATTTTCGGCATCGCCATCCGTGACGGTAATGGTGAGCCGTCTACCGACATCGACGATAAGCGTTACTTTTGTCGTTTTGGCTCGCTCGATCGAAAGACCCACTTCCGTCAAACTCACGAGTTCGCCAAGTTCCGCTTTGAGGCTATAAGCGCCCGACCGCAATCCGGCGATTTTGGCAATACCGCGCGCATCGGCAATCACTTCACGCGCCGGCCAAAGTCCCGCACCTCCACAATACACACGCGCATGAGGAACGGCCGCGTTGTCTTGCGCCTGCACCACGGAAACTTCGAAAACGCCCAGCTTTTCGAGTTTTATTCGTAATGGTACAGGCCCCACGGTAACGCCAGTCCGGACGACTTCGTCGTACCCTCGAGCCACGACACGCACGGAAAAAGGGCCGCCTGCTAGACGATCAACGTGGGCTTTCCCATCGGATCCCGTTTTCGCCACATACGGCAAAGGATCCGAACCCGATACCGAAATATCTGCCCCGACAAACGGCTGATCAGTTTCGTCGACGACAACGACATCGAGCGCTTCCGCCGGAGGCAATGCCAAACGCAAAACACGTTCGCCTGCACCGAGAATCACGCGAGTCGACATACGCGCGCGACCCTCGCCATAAGCAAGCACCCACGATTCACCGCGGGGTATCTTGTCGAGCAGCGCGACGCCTTGAGCATTCGTGCGAGCTTCGCCTGCAAAATAAGTGATACCCGACCGCATGGAGAACAGCCGTACGAGCGTGTTTGGAAGGGGCTTGTCGTGTTCGTCGACGACGAAAACGCGCACGACAGCGTCACGTTCGGCGAGCAACGCGGGGAGCGCTGGACGCGTCGCGGCCACTTCAAAGGCAGTCAGACGCGTATCGTATAGGCCGATGACCTGCAAAAGCGCCACGAGCGCGCCCAAAAAAGCTACCCACCGCGAGAAACGGTCTGGAGGAGATACGGTCACGTGGAGCAGACTTGTGTTACCGCGCGGAAGAGGGTGAGACAACCGCGCGACGTCACAACTTGCCGCGTATTTGCTCCACCACGGCGAAAATCTCTTCGTCCGGCAAAATGTGAGTCGACCCCTTCGCCCGAAGCAGAATCGCGTCGACCAAATCCTTCGATGGCTCGATCCGCCGCTCGCGAAGCCAATGGTTCACGTTCGAAGCACCTGACATGTATCCCACGCAGATCTCTTGCTTGCGACCAAACATGCCCGCGGGTACGCCCGAATAAATCCGATCGGCGAGCCATGCATCACCCTTGCTTTGCGCCTTGATGATCGCCGCAGCATGCACGCCTGTTGCCGTACGAAACGCATCTCGACCTACGAGCGGATAGTTGATCGGAACATCCCAACCGACGGCATCCGCGGCCGTGTTGCAATATTCGAGCAAGTGCGTGAGGTCCTGGTGATCGAGCAGCCCCAAAAGCTTGAGGTTCAACAGAATCAGCTCCATCGCCGCATTACCCACGCGTTCGCCAATACCCAGCGCCGTTCCATGCACACGATCTGCGCCGAACTCGAGTGCCCACAGCGCGTTCTCGAGGGCCAAACCGCGATCATTGTGCCCGTGCCAATCAATGCCGACTTTCGCGCCCGCGCCCGCCACGATCGACTTCGTGAACGACACCAAATTCGCAACTCCATCCGGCGTCGCGTGACCCACGGTGTCGCACAAACACAACCGTGATGCGCCGTGATCGATCGCCATCTTGAACAACGTTGCGAGCATCTCGGGCCGCGAACGCGTCGTGTCTTCCGTCACGTACGCCACCGACAAACCCGCCTTGACCGCCACGTCGATCGCTTCGGCGCTTCGTTTGGCAATCGATTCGACGTCCCAGGCTTCAGCGAGTTGCCGGATCGGACTCGATCCAATGAAGCAATAGACCTCGACGGGGATCCCTGCTCGTTGCGAGATCTCGATCATCGGCGTGATGTCTCCGACCACGGTGCGTCCCGCACACGCCACACGAATGTTCAACCGATTGTCGGTGATTTCCCGGCACATGCGTAACACGTCGTTGAAGGCTCGTTCCGAACTGCCTGGAAGACCGATGTCGGCGACGTGAATCCCGATCTTGTCCATCAAATGAACAAGTTTCAGCTTTTGCTCGATGTTCGGATCCTTGACGGATGGATTCTGCAAACCATCGCGCAACGTTTCATCAAAAAACGTGACGTCTTTCGGGATGAGTCGGCCTTTTCGGCCAATCTCGTTCCAGTCGTAGATGAGGTCATCGGAGCGGAGTTCGGGCTGGGCGCTCATAGGAAGAAGTATATAGTCGACGATCGATGGTTGGTGCTGGGGTTTGGAGCCAGTTGGGTTAACGCGGGCTCTTGCGGAGCGCCACTGTAGTGACTCCGGCGAGAATGAAAAGCCCGCCGAACATGGAGATGATTTGCGGGGGTGCGCCTCACCCCCCCAACCCCCTGTTATGAAAGCCGGGCACGTTCTCGCTTGCGCTCGAACGGCCCTAGTCAGTGCATTCGTCGGGCTCGCTTCGCGACCCGACTCTTGCACTCTAGCCCTATGAAAGCCGGGCACGTTCTCGCTTGCGCTCGAACGGCCCTAGTCAGTGCATTCGTCGGGCTCGCTTCGCGACCCGACTCTTGCACTCAAGCCAGTTTACGATGG
>JANORL010000867.1:0-9784 GCA_031415295.1 Polyangiaceae bacterium
CAATCGCCGACAGATCCCTACAAAAAATGTGTTCAATGCTCAGATCGTGAACTGGGTAGAGGGAAAATGTCGAAAGCACGTAGCGCTTGTCGACATTTTTCCTGACTAAGGTTGAGCGCGAAGCGCTCAACCGGTCAACAAGCCGCCTACTCGCTCTTCTTGCCGAACAAATCCCGCTGGATTGGAGAATGTCGGGATCGGATTCGTCGGGGTCGTGGAAACGGTTGTAGGTTTTGGTGAGGCCCTCGTTGTTGCGGATCATGAGGGCGGCGCGGAATTCGTAATAGTTTTAGGCTTTTTCCTTCACTTCCACTCACCCGTCCACACATTCGGCTGCGCTTCCGGGGGCAAATCGGAATCCCACGCGAGCCCGAAGACCAAACCCTTCAGTTTGGCTTGCCTACACCGCTGCACGAAACGTTCGGATAGGTAGATGTTACCCGCCAGCGGGCATGCCTGTTTGAAGATATCCACCCCTTCCACGACGGAAGGAATGAACACATGGATATTCGCCGACTCAATTCGCCCGTCTTCGTCACGAGAACCCACCGTACGCTCGTGATCGAACGCATCGAGCGCACGCGGATTGTGTAGCCAGAGTTCCACGCCCTCCTCGTCTTCGAGCGGCAGCAACTCTCCATGCGCATCCAGCATGTCATGGAGTGCATCGACAGCCGTGCGACGTAATACGAGAACGTCGGACCCACAAGAAGGACTGTCGGATGCAAGAAACCTCTGCCGGAGAGATGGCCGGACCCGACGCACCCGAAGAGGTTTCCATGTCGCCGCCCTTGGTGAGCCGTCGAAGTGACGAAGCGTCTCCCACCCCTCGCTATCAACGCAGTTAAAGACCTCGTAACCCTTCGCGCTGCCTTTTTTAAAAATTCGCATGGTAGAACGTCCCATTGAGTAGCGTTTCGCGGATGCGCTTGAGCCTGTGGATTGCATCGGAATGAGACTTTGCTTTGCTGAGTAACTCCGCAAGCTTTCGGTAATAATCCGGGTTGTCCAGCAACTGGTGTACGAGGGCGCCTTTGGGATTCGGCGATTTCGTGGTCCAGGGCAAAAAAGCCCCATTGTATTCCGCGTTCATTTCGAGCTTAAACTGAGCGAAAAGCTCCCGGCAATTCTTGGCCCCTGCCACTTCGCTCGAATGCGCGACCATGTGGTGCGTCGATTCGCCAGCCTTCTTCTCGAATCCGGCAGTTTCCAACGCTTTCTCTAACGCCCTCGCATTGATCTTTGATATTGCTTTTTTCGACGCATTGATCACTTTTCCAATACGCACGACTCCACCGGGTCCACCCATTGCACCGGGAATGAAAATCGGAATGTCTTCCAAACGCTTCATTGCCGCAGCGAGCGCTTTGCCCCCTTTGGTCGTCGCGAACGTCAGCAGTTCCGAACCTTTGCCCGCCACTACAGTCGCTGCTTTCGCTCCTTTGGTCGCCGCCGACACGATCAATTTGGCGCCGCCCAGCGGACCCAACGCCACTTCCATCGCAGCGAATTCTATAACCATCACGCCTGCGTCAATGGCGAACAGTTTCGCTTCTACCTCGAATTTGCCATTGTCGAAACCGGCATCAAAACCAAGCAAAGCAATACGTTCGAGCTCCCGATCGTCATACTCGGGCGGCGGCTGGATAGAGTTCAACAGATCCGCCAGGCGTTGCTGAATTTGTTCTACCGTGCCCGGATCCGACGTTAACGCGCGTTTTAGCCAGCCTCGTTCTTTGTTGATCACCGCCTGCATATCTGCTTCGGCTTGCGTCAACGCCTTCGCGGTCTTGTGGGCGTAGTCGTATGCCTCTTGAAACGCCTCATTCCTAGCCCGTAACAAGATGAGTTCTTGCGTCGTCGGAGCCATCCGTGCGGGCTGATTGCAAAATAATGGGCTCCGATACGGTACGCCTTCGGTTTGCCCCAACATGTTTTTCGTGGCCGAACGGCCATGCGGCATCCATGCGGCTGTGGCACAAGGGTCGAGCAATTTCAGAATAGCTTCGTCTGTCGGCTTCGGAATCCGCGTGCACCACGCGTCGGAATATTTCAGCGGAAGCAATCGGAGATTTTCAATGGGCGCGTCTTCACTTAATTTGTAAATCAATGCGCCATCCGCGACAGCCCAATCAAATGCGGGTCGCTGCGCGCTCGATATTGGTGGATCGTGCTCACGGCCCATGACAAAATATTCGCCAATAGCCTCCTCGTCGATGTCCGACGGCTGCCAGCAAACCGCACGCACCCGCTCCTGCGGAACGTTGAGCGGTGGCAACGTCGACCCGTCGCCGACGACAGAACATGCGCTGATTAAGGTCACAATGGCAAGGATGGCCGGGGCCACATTGCGGCGAAACATCAGCGCAACCGCGGCAACGAGCACGAGGAAGCAGTACAGCATGACGGCAGCATCGCCGAAAACTGCCGCGGCTGTCAACGGTTGCGGCGACAAATAACACTCGACTCTCCCTACCTGTTAAAGCGAGAGCGGTCGTAATGGGCGTGTGGTCGTTTGAATGAGGCACCTGTCGGAAGGCGGGCATGAAACCGCGACGACCGTGAAGGTCATGTTGTCGACGGCAAATCATTTTTGTGGCCCTGTACGAAAACTCGTTGCAGCGTGTTTCCGACTGGTTCGATACGCACTTACAATGCCGGCAAACCTGGCAAATCGACGTCCTTTTCGCACCGTAGGATCGGTCCTTGTAATTGGCTCCGATCTCGGCGATGATGCAGTGGGAGGGGTCGTTTGCGCATCCATGCCATGCCGCTTGTTCTGGGGACGTTTGCCGTCGCCATAACTACACTCGCGCTGCTCGGCTGGGCGTTCGACGTCCATATTTTTCACCCAGTTCTGGCGCAGTTGCCAGCCATGGTCCCTTTAACGGCCGTGGCATTGATGCTCCAAGGGCTGGCCGTGCTGATGTTTGCGCGGGCGCCTGCGCTTGGAGCGGCGCGGGTCGTGGTTTGCTGCATATTACCGCGATGCCGCAAACCCTGATTGGGTGTGCGTCGGTTCGTGCCGGAACGATTCGATGAATCGGCGAGTGTTTCTTCGTTGTGTAGGGAAGCGTTGGCGCCAGGAACGCGACGACGGGCCTGGTTACCACCCCATTCCCGAAAACCACATCACGTTCAAGAATCTCACAATCAACGCCGCGCTCCCGACGTTCGAGCGCACCTTGTAACACCAAAAGTAGATCAGGAGTACGACAATGCCGCCTGTAGAAATGACAACACGCGATCACGAGCGCCGAAAGATCGATTTCGGAGCGGATCATGACGACGCCGAACAGGAAGGCTCGTTGCTCGCCGCGCTGGCATTCGATTGGCCAGACGGCCTCGCTCCGACCCCGGTGCCGATGGTTGAAGACCCGTCGGAGGACGCACCGCTGCCGAATGTCGACTATGTCGTCATTACCTGGACTGCCGCCGAGTGCGATGCACTTGCCGATACACTCACGCCTGGAATTCCCAGACGATCTTGGTATCCGTACGCGCGGCACTTTGACGAATACCTCCCCGACATTCGTGCCAAGGCCCCGGCCTACAACGCGAAACGGCTTGGAAGCTACTTCGTCACGAAGATTGGCAAAAAGCGCGTGCTCTGTTTCAAGTCCGAGTTGCACATGAATCAAGATGGCATCGAGCGTGAGGCGGGCAATGCGACGCTCCCGGTAAAACGACTTTTTCAGCAAATTATCGAAGAGTGCTCGCCGAAGCTGGTCATCACGGTCGGGACAGCTGGCGCGACGTTCCCGAAGCATTATCTCGGTGACGTGATGATCACCCGGGCGGCAAAATTCCGGCTGACGAAGGAATTCCGCCACGCGCCATTCAATGGAGAAACGTATACTTCCGATTTCGAGGTGTCGAAAACGTATTTCTCGGAGGCGCGGAGAATGCTCCGTAAGCAAGATCGCTACCTTATCGAGCCTGATTTCGGCCCGCCAACGGGGCATTATGCCTGGCCGGGCCCGCTGCTTCCAGGCACGCGCAATAAGCCCGACCTCCGTGTTGATGGTGACGAGCTTCCGGCGTTTCAACCGATATTGACGACCGACTATTTCGAGTTCGGCACGACGACGAACGGTCTATGGAGCGAAGGTTGCGGCGTCGAGATGGGCGACGCGGTTTTGGGACTCGTGGCCAAAGAGATGGGCGAGAACGCGCCTCGATGGCTCGTGATCCGCAATGCGAGCGACCGGCAATCAATGGGGCGCTCCCGACGGAGCCGCGGTCGCTCAATATGCAAGCACATTGGGCGGTTTGGTATTATGAGGCGTTCGGCTATTGGACGAGCGTCAACAGCGCTATCGCTACGTGGGCCGTGATCGCTGGAGAGGTGTGAAGCCATGAGCAGCGAAAATTCAATGCTACCGACCGAAATTGAGCTCGCGCTCGAGGTCATGCCTTGCCAAGCGATGCACCTTTCGCATGAGCCTATCGATACGCCTCACGCGTGCGCGTTTTTTGGCGGCGTCGGCGCGTACCATTCGTACGATTACGCGACGTCCGGTGCGCCCGATACGCCGGGAATCGAGCAACGCGCGAATTACAAGGGAAAGCGCCGCTTGATCCCCGAGATCCTTTCCGGGTGCCGTAAAGCACCCATCATGGCCGTAGGCATCAATCCAAACCTGCCGGGGTTCTGGGAAGGAAAACGCGGGTCGCTCAACCCCATCTTCGATGACTTTCACCAATTCGCTCATTACTTTCGCTACCGAGCGCTGGCAAAACTTCAGATACCCCCAAATGCTTATGAAGTGCTGAGGGAAGGGCGCGCGGACGACCCGTTCGATGGGACGCCGCTCATGCCAATCGGGGCGGAGCTACCCACGGAAGCAGCGGACCAAACGATGTACAAAGCGTACCAATCGCTGCTCGATGGTCTCGCCGAAAAGATGGGTTGGAACGAGCATGAACTCACCGTCGGCGAGGATTTGAGTTACGGAAATATGGTCGCTTGCCCGTCGGCGAAATGGCAGACACGCCCCGACTCGAAATACCCGCATCTGCCAGTCATGAGCGATGCCGAAGTGCAAGGCATCGTTTCGGAGTGTTTTCACGAGCGACGTTATTTCTTGCGCCAGCTCTTTCAAAGTTTGCCCGCTGTTCTGCTCGTATTCAGCGGGGCTACGCGCGACGCATTCATCACGGCAATGCGCGGGCATTTCGTGGAGGGAGAGCCGAAAGTCGGAGAATCGCTCGAAGCTTTGCTCGCGCGTCCCGTGCGTCTCCGTTATGGTACGACCGAAGACGGCGAAGAACTCACCGCGCGGGTGATCTTTACGCCGCATGCATCCGGAAACCCCGCGGGATTCGCCGAGACGAAAGCGCGAGTCATCGAGATTTTAGCCGAAGAAGCGCGTGCTGGTCGTATTACGCTGAAGAAAAGCAATGGTCACCTCGGACGCCCCCGGGGCGATTGCTCGTTCTGCGAGAATGCCCTCTACCGCATTGGTGCGTGTGATTATCAGTCGGAACTCATTCCACTGCGGCGCTCGAAAAGCGGCGAACCTGAACTGCTTTCGGTCGAGGTCCCGACCGAACCGACCGCGATAACCGAAAAGAAAGCGCAGGAACGCCTCCTTCGTGCGTTTTTGCCGAGTCCCGCTGAAAAGCGGCCCGAAAGGACCTCCGAAGGATTGCTCGGAGGCTCGACGCGGCTCTCGACGTATGTGCTTGCCGGAGACATTGCCACCATGAATGATGCGGGTGACGTCATTCGTAATGGGCGCGTCTACATCAATGGGAGCGATATCGTCGCCGTTTCAGGATCCAACGACAAGGCGCCAGAGGGATTCCTTGACGCCCAGGTCATCCACACCGAAGGGACCATTTACCCCGGGCTGCTCGACCTCCATAATCACTTGGTCTACAACGTGCTGACCCTTTGGAACGTACCTAAAAAATTCTCCAATCGATCCAAATGGCGCACTCACCCCGAATACAAATCGCTTGTATCCATGCCCCTCGGTGCGCTCGCGAAACCGCGCCGTTCGGCAATGGCAATCGTTCGGTATGTGGAGACGAAAGCGCTCCTCGGCGGGACGACGACGCACCAAGGCATGCGGTCGATGCAGAAAGGCCTGCTTCAGTATTTCCAGGGGCTCGTCCGTAATTTCGAGGCCCCCAGCAACAAGCGTCTGCCCAGCGCGAGCGGCACGCTCATGGATCTGCGCATTGGCGTGGCCGGCGAGATCGACAAGTTCAAGAATGCACTCAAGAAACATCACGGGTATTTTTATCACCTTTCCGAGGGAGTCGACGACGACGCGCGGCAGTTCTTCGTCGATCTGCGTGACAATGGCCTGCTTGCGCCTTCTCTGCTGGGCATTCATTCGCTGGCGCTCCGTCCGGCTGACTATAAGGCAATGGCGAAAGCCGGCGCAAAAGTGGTATGGTCGCCACTTAGCAATATGCTCCTCTATGGCTCCACCATTAGCCCGATGCAGCTCGCGGCGTCTGGCGTCTCGTTCGCGTTCGGCTGCGATTGGTCACCATCAGGCAGCAAAAACCTTTTGGAAGAACTCAAGGTTGCTCGGCTCGTCATTGATAACGAAAACGCGCCAATCACGAATGAAACGCTCTGCGCCGCGGTTACGCGTGTCGCCGCAAATGCGGTTGGCTGGGGTGACGCGCTCGGCGTCGTCGGAGAGGGTCGCCTTGCGGACCTGTTGGTCGTTCGCGGAAAAGGTGGCGACGTCTATGAAAGGCTCGTCCGAGCAACCGAGCGCGACGTAACGCTCGTGGTCATCGACGGCGTAGCTCGTCATGGCGACGCAAACGTCATGAGATCGTTCGGGATTTCCGACGCAGAACTCGAACTGCTGACCGTGGGAGGCAAAGAGAAATGCCTCTACCTCGCGCAAGAAGACGACACGCTCGAAGGAATGCGTTTCGACGAAGCAACCGAAACGTTGACTTCATCCATGTCGCGCCTCCGCGACCTGGATGGCGAGCTTCAATGGGACGGCTTCGACCCTCGGGGCGGATTCAGCGTGATGCCCGATTTCGAGGACGAGGACAGCGGCGAGGAGGGTCTCTTGGCGAGCGTCGAAATGCCCGAAAGCGTACCACTTGACCCAGCCACGGTGGTCGACGACGCCAGTTATATGGATCGATTGGCGGCCATTGAACACTTTCCAGCGTTTGTCGTCGAGGGCTTGAAGAGGTTCTACGCCAATGGCTGAGGTGGTCCACGTCATCGTTCATGTGCTCGACGCCGCGGAGCGAGAAGAGGCGAAGGCTGCGATCGAGAATTACGGCGATTTCGAGGTGACGCCGAGCTGCGTGTACGGTCATATCGACCCAAGCCGAATACCAGCCCTCCAAGAGCGTGGTTTCTTGGTGGAGACGCCACCGACTGAGCTAGACAAACTGGATACGTCTATCGAGGAGGATCTGCTCGCCGACTCCCCCGACAATGACGTATTCGATCCGTTGCGCCGATCAACACCAAAAGTATACCTCGCGAATGCGATCGGCCCGCTCCGAGCGAAATGGCGCGACTCGCTGGCGCGCTCCGGGATGCAAATCATGAATATCATGCGCCCCGGTGTGTTTACGGTCGAGCTCGACGACGATAAGCTCGACGAGCTCAAGACGAAAGGCTGGGTGAAAAGTATTCGCGAATATGGCATTGCCGACACCGCGCGCGATGTGCGGCTGCCGGTGAAGCAGACTCCGGCGGCCCAGACCATCGAGTACGAGCTCGTCTTCGGCGTCGCCAAATCGGCCCCAGTCGCCGAGCTCGCCATTGAAGGATCGCTTGATCCGGCTCTGGAGGAGCTTTTCTTGAGGCTCTCGGCAGATCCGCGTGTCCACGAGGCAACCATTGAGAGTCGCCGACGGCTACGCTTCACGACCAAGAGCAAAGAGCTCGTTGCTGAACTCGAGCGTATACCCGGCGTACTCGAAGTGACGACGGAACGAACGTACGAAGTTGGTTGGCACTCCGCGGTACCTCAGAATACGGAAGCCATCGCTGCCGTTCTTCGCGCCGACCCTCGGGCGAAAGAAGTCGAGGTTGGCGTGCGCCGCATTCGCTTCCGATGTGACGCGCGTTCGCCGCTGCTCGTTTCGATATCGAAGATGCCGCAAATCGAGTCGCTTAACCTATATACAGAGCCCGAGCTCGGCAACGTCTGGGCACGTCGAGTCGTTGGCGTCGAGGCATTGCCTGTGGTGCCGGCGTCTGAAGGTCTTCCGAGCGTCGTCATTCCATGGACGGGGCGGGGCGTTATCGTGGGCGTAGCTGACAGCGGCGTGGATGTGCGCCACGTGGACCTCAAAGACGCGGTGAAGAAAGTTTTACCGCGCGTGCCGGACCAACCAGCAGGCGACTTCGTAGGACACGGAACCCATGTATGTGGCACCATTGCGGGGAGCGGCGCAGGCTCGGGCGGGGCGATTCGAGGGATAGCGCCCGACGCCAAGCTCATCGTGCAATGCATTGCGGACAAATATGGCGCGCTCAAGGGAAAACCTCTCGACCTCGGGGAGCTTTATGAAGAGGCTCGCCGCGAGGGCGTGCACATTCACACGAATAGTTGGGGCACGAAAACGGATGGCCGCGTCTCCAGCGACAGTATGGACACGGATCGATTCGTGTATGACCATCCTGATTTCTTCGTGCTTTTCGCTGCCGGCAACGACGGTCAATGGGCCGAGACGGAGGCGAAACGCGGCACGTTGCGCGCACCGGGCACGGCAAAAAACGTATTGACCGTCGGGGCATCATGTACGGGCCGAACCGACGGACCGTATGAGACGCGCACGCAAACGCTCGTCGTGAACGACGCGGAACCCATTGTGGAGCGTTTTATCGGGGACATCGAATGTATCCCGATTACCAGCGCTCGTGGACCAAGCGACGACGGTCGTGTAAAGCCGGACCTCCTCGCGCCGGGGACGGCAATTCTATCCACGTGGGTTGCGGAGATTCCGGCGGCGATGCCCGAACCGGCAATGCCGAGCGGGGCGTGTTATGCGTGGATGTCGGGGACGAGCATGGCGACTCCCGTCGCGGCGGGCGCTGCTGCGTGTGTCCGTCAATATTTCGTCGAGGGGAGGGGCATTCAGCCATCGGCGGCGCTCATGCGTGCGGCGCTGATTCACGCTACATCGCGAATCCGCCGTGTCACGAGCCAGGATGCAGCGGTTGGACATCCGAATTTTAATCAAGGCCACGGGCGCCTCGACCTAGGCGTCCTCTTCGGCAAGGACGCGATTGGCGAGTTACCGAAAGTGCTCGTGCGCGATATCGCTCGAACGCACGCGGAAGCGCTTTACCAGAATACGGCGCTCGCTGCGGTTGTCGGGCATCCAGGCGCATTTGGCGCGACGGTGCGCGTGAAAGCTGGAGCGAGACGCCCGCTGCGCGTGACGTTGGCGTGGACGGATCGACCGGGGCGAGGACTTCAACAAGACCTTGATTTATTGATCCGCACTCCGACCGAAAGAAAGCCTCGTATGGGTAATCCCGAGCTCGTGCGAATGCCGGGGCAGCCTCTCGACCGTACCAACAACGTCGAAAACGTGGTGCTCGAAAACCCGGCAGCGGGCGAATACCTCATTCGGGTCACGGCGTTCACGACGCCGTTCGAACCTCAGGGGTACGCGCTGATGGTGTCGGGCGACCTGGATCAAGACGATTGGGTTATGGAATGACGTAATCGTTTCGACGCCTCACAAACAAATTTTCCACTCGGGTGCCTAGTCCAAACAAAGATCACGTCGGCTTCGGGCTCGTCGAGGAGCTTGCCAAATAGCGGAA
>JANORL010000868.1:0-1939 GCA_031415295.1 Polyangiaceae bacterium
ATTTTCGGTGACTTGCCACTTCAGTCGCCCGACGGGCTGCGCAAACGTCGATGTAAAAAGCCCATCCTGCGCAGCCCCGTACCCGACGTCGACCACAGTGCCCTGCGTCCAGAACTCGGGGTTGTCGGAATCGTCGGTGATGTTGTCACCAACGAAGAACGACTTCGCCAAGGCGTTGGCTTGCACGCGGTTTATCGGAGCACGCTCTTCGGCACATCCGAGCGCGCCGCCAGCGACTAGCCCGAGGGTGCCCACGAAGGCCGCCCGTAACCACATCCATCTCATCGAAAGTCCTCCTTACCCTACCAATCCAAAGCTATCCGAAAACTCTGCGCGCCGGTCAGAGTCCCCATCGCAAAATCAAACGTATCGTTACGATAGACCTGATTCATAAACAAAATCAACAGGTTAGCTATCACTTCGTCGCCGCTACCTCCAAAGTGGAATCGACATCTACGAGCCGAGATCCGCATCTTGCATCCCGATTTCCGCGGACAAACCCGAACGTTCCAGTCGCTTTTCGACCGCGCGCGCATGACCATCGAGCCCCTCGGCACGGGCAAACGTTGCGATGTGCGGTCCGTCGCGATGCAACGCCTGCGGTGAATACCGAATCACACTCGCTCGAACGACGAAGTCGTACACACCCAGCGGCGAACCAAATCGAGCGGCTCCGCCCGTCGGAAGCACGTGCGAAGGACCCGCAAAATAGTCACCCACAGCAACGGGAGACGACGATCCCAAAAGCGCTGCGCCCGATCCGTCGACACGATCAAAAAGTGCCTCAGGGTTTGTCACGTGATACGCGACGTGTTCCGCAGCGATGAGCGATGCAACTTCAGCCATACGTTCGAGGGAAGGGACGACGAACGCGAGCCCACGTGACCGCAAAGATTCCGTCGCGATGGTTTTTCGGGACAAAGTGGGCATCTGCGTATCGAGTTCGACGAGCACCGCGCGCGCCACACGTTCAGACGTTGTGACAAGCACGCAACATGCAGCCTCGTCATGCTCGGCTTGCGACAACAAATCTGCAGCGACGAGCGCTGGATCGGCCGCATCGTCCGCAAGCACGAGGATCTCGCTTGGGCCCGCAAGCCCATCAATGTCGACGTCTCCGAACACAAGACGTTTGGCACAGGTGACCCAAATGTTTCCTGGTCCAACGATCTTGTCGACACGCGGCAACTCGGCCGTACCGTACGCAAGCGCCGCAATCGCTTGCGCGCCTCCCGCGTCGAGAATGCTCGTAACACCCGCAAGGTGGGCCGCAGCGAGAAGCGCATCGTCGGGTGCAGGCGTCGCCAAGACGATGTCGCGCACACCGGCCACACGCGCAGGAATGGCCGCCATGAGCACACTCGATGGATACCGCGCTTTGCCTCCAGGCGCGTAGACACCCACCCGCGCAAGCGGACGAACCCGCATACCAAGAACAACGCCTTCTTCTTCGTAACGAAACCCGGGGTCGATCTGATGTTCGTGGTACCGCGCGATGCGTAACGCGGCACGTTCGAGAGCCGTTCGCAAAGCTGCATCGAGACGCTCGAGCGCCCCTGCTCCGTCGAAGGTTCGAAGCACAAGGCGTTCGGGGCGACGATGTTCGAATCGTTCGATGTAGTGGCGAACGGCGTCATCGCCCGTTGCTCGAACGGCAGCGATGATGTCGCGCACGGCAGGTTCTACGGCTGCGAGATCATCGGCACCGCGCGAGGACAAACGGCGCATGCTTGCCGCGAAATCAGACGAACCTTCTGCGTAAATGGGAAGCATGGACGACGACGAGCGTACCACGGCAAACTGCACCGCAAAGGTGGGTCGTATCGTCAAGCATTAGAAATTTCGAGGGTGTTCATCAGGCTGCTGCGCGTAACGAATCGTCGGTCAGCCTTGCTCAGCGTACGATGTACGCTTCCGCCGCCCTCCCTAGCTTCGTTAC
>JANORL010000869.1:0-2310 GCA_031415295.1 Polyangiaceae bacterium
CGACAAGCGCTGCGCGCTTTCGACATTTTCCCTCTACCCAGTTGACGATGGGGCTGCCGCCCCAAACCCGCCGGATTAGAGAGTTGAGGGCGATGTATGTCTACGTTAGCGCTCATGACGCGAGCCACCGTGTGACTTCCACGCATCTTTGCAAGATGCATGATCGCTTCCATCACCCGTGAGATCCGCAGCGCCCCGTGATATCGTCGTCCATTCCGGAGGACACCATCATGCGCCAACGTTTCTTTGTTTCTTCAGTCGTTCTCACGTCGCTGCTCGGAGCGATGTCAATGGGTTGTAGCGGTACCGATTCTCAAAAATCTACACCGCTCGTCATTGCCGCAGGCTGCAATCCCATTGCGTCCGAGCACGATTGTATGCTCCCGTATCCGTCCGATTATTTTCTGGTCGACGATGCGGCAATGCCTTCAGGTAAACGTGTGGCCCTCACTGAAGCGGCCAAACCCAAAACCGCGGCAGAGCTATCCTTTGACCTGACCGACGGTAATCCCGTGGACGGTTTTTCGACGCACCAGCCCATCATGGCGTTCTTCTCGACCGGTGTGACCGCCGAAGGCGTGGTGTTTCACACGGACGATCCAGGCAACAGCCAAAAAGCCGATAGTAAAGTATTACTTATCGACGCGGAAACGGGCAAAGCCGTTCCGGCATGGGGCGAAGTCGATTTGAATGCGGGCAACGTTTCCGAACGCGCTTTCATCGTGCGACCGTTTTCACGATTGGAAAACAAAAAACGTTACATCGTGGCCCTGCAAGGTTTATTCGCAGCCAACGAAGACGGCACGTCCAACGGTCTCGTCCAAGCGCCCGAAGGGTTTGCTCGCATTCGCGACAAAAAAACCGCAGCGGACCCGGTCCTCGATCCTATCGCTCAAAGGTACGAAAAGGAAATTTTCCCAGCTCTTTCGACGCTAGGAGTGAGTCGCGACAAACTTCAGCTCGTGTGGGATTTCACGACCGGCAGTGAAGAACAACTCACCCGCGATTTGCTCTTCATGCGCGACGAAATCATTGCCAAGTTCGAAGCTACGCCGCCCAAAATTACGTTGACGAAAACGACGGAAAATACGGTAGCCGAAAACGAAAACATTTGGCTGCGTATCGAAGGCACCATTCGCGTGCCTCTGTACCTTGAAAACGCTGAACTTGGCGCATTGCTCGTTCGCGATGCGAATGGCAAGGTGATGCAAAATGGCGAAACGGAAGTGCCATTTACGCTTCAGGTTCCGCATAGCGGCAATCCGGTAGACGCGAATTTCGAGCCGATGCGGATCCTCGAATATGGTCACGGGGCGTTCGGGCTACAGGAAGAAATCAACTATGGTTTCATGCGCGGCTTTACCAATCAAGAAAAATACGCCGCGGCCGCCGTGGATTGGTGGGGCATGACCGAATCGGATCGTAATAGCGTCATTGAAAAAGGCCTTACCGATCAAAGTCACATGCTCGATTTCGTTGATCGTTTGCATCAAGGCATCGTGAACTTCATTGCGCTTTCTTATGCCTTGAAGGGGCCCATCGCAGATTTGCCCGAACTGCAACGATTCGGTAAACCGCTCTACGATGTGAACAAGCGTTATTATTATGGCATCAGCCAAGGGGCCATTTTTGGCGTGGCGATGTTGGCGCTCAATCCGCTGCTCGATCGCGGAGTTCTCGGCGTAGGCGGAGGTCCCTATTCGCTCAACATGGGTCGTTCGGGCAGTTTTGTTCCGTTCTTTGCTCTGCTCCAAAGCCCACTGCAAAGTTCTCTGACGCTTGGGAAATTGGTCATGATGAGCCAAAACCGATGGGATCACGTGGATCCTATGACCTATGCGCCGCATTTGCTGAACGACATGTACCCGAACAGTCCCGCCAATCGGCACATTTTGATGCAAAATGCCATCGGTGACCATTTGGTGAACAACCTGTCGAGCGATCTGGTCTCGCGGGCTGCGGGAATCAAAATGCTCGAGGGAGCATCGGCACCCATTTGGGGAATCGACACGATCGCCGGACCAGCGGACGACGCGCTCGTCAACGTCGACTACAAACTGGCGGAATTGCCGGGCGTTTATTGCAAATTGCCGTCACCCGACCAAACGCCTGAAGTGCACGAAGAAGTTCGGCGAAACGCAAAAATCAAAGCGCAACTCAATGCGTTTTTCCAACCGAACGGCATGATCACGAATACGTGTGAGGGGATCTGCGATCCGGAATAAGACAGGAAAACTCTTGTAATGGATCCGGGTCCGGTGAATTGGACGCGTTCGGATTGAAAGCGGGTCCGGTGAATTGTACGGGATC
>JANORL010000870.1:0-4897 GCA_031415295.1 Polyangiaceae bacterium
CACTTGAAGAACTCGTACCGAGAAATCAAGCCATTCACAAGGCGTCGGTACAATGCACCGCGGCGGCCAAATACAACCCCGAGTTATGCAAATTCTACGTTCGCGTTGTACGCGACCCAAGGCACTACGAATAGTTCACGGACACGTATCGAGCGCCGGTATTCGATTGCTCGACGTCGAACCACCCGCGGTCAAACGCCATTGCTGGTACGTTTGGCAGGCGAATTTGTGATCGCCTTGTTTTTCAGCACTCTGCGCAATGTTGAATAAAACCATGTCGCGCGGTTCCAGGTTGTACGCTTCCTGGAAATAACGACGCGCGCCTACGTAGTCCCCTTGCGCATAGGCAATCGCACCTTGACGAAACGCAAGTTTGGCTCGGTCGATGTTGGCATCGGGACAACCGTCCTCGTCCTCGAATCCATTCATCGTTTCCGGTACGTCAGGACATCTATCGTGAGTGTCGAGAATCCCGTCGGCATCGTTGTCCGGCTCCGGGCAACCGTCGTCATCCTGAAAAGCATCCCGATCCTCGGGGTCGTCAGGGCACTTGTCCGCATCATCGCGAATGCCGTCACCATCGGCATCCCTTCCAAAAATTTTGCTCACGAGTCCCGGTTCGTCACGTTCCACTTCATTCTCGGCAACCTCGAGCGTCCGAGCGTCTGCGCCCGTTTGTCTCGACGATACATCGACGACAGCAGGGCGTTCAGAAGTCGTCGAAACGCAGCCGAGTACGGGCATTTGAATCAGCACTGCGAAAACGAAGTGCATTGATGATCGCAAGACAGTCATGCTGGATGCAGATAGTTTCACGAAAATCGCGGCGTGTCTAGGTGAATGGAACATGGGACGGATACGCGGAGGTTGACAGGATCTTTGTTCCACCCCAATGCCTCGCTTGGTGTTATCATGCCGCCGCCCACGGCCCAGTACGAGGTTTTTTATGTTCGAAGGTTTTGCGCGTGTCTGGAGTCCCGTCACCCTCGCCAAGCGACTTCAGCAAAAGCCCCTTGGTGTGCTCCTCGCCGGCGAGAAGCTTGTATTTTTCCGCGACGACAAGGGCACTGCACATGCCCTCATCGACCGTTGTCCACACCGCGGCGTCAAACTATCGCTCGGCCGCGTGACCGAAAACGGGTGCATCGAGTGTCCGTTTCATGCATGGCAATTCGATGGTGCTGGCAACACGACCTACATCCCGCTCAATCCCGACGCCAAACGCGACAAACATTTTGCTATGGCGTTACCTACGCGTGAAATGGGTGGCGTGTTGTGGGTATACACCGACGTCTCGGGCAATCTGCCGCCCAACGAACCCACCATTCCAGATGCCTTGATCAACGACAAACTGGCCTTCACCTATTTGGAAGTGGAATGGAAAGCGCATTGGACGCGGGCGATGGAGAACATGCTCGATTCGCCGCATGTTCCCTATTTGCATGTAAAGACGATCGGGCGCTTCATTCGGCCGCACTTGAAGCCCGATTCGCGAATGGATATCGAATGGGAAGACACCGCGTTCGGTGGTGAAACGAATTCCTCGATTGACGGCAAGAATGATTCGGGTGCAAAGCTCGAGTTTTACAAGCCCAACATGATGATTCTGCACATTCCGATTCCGAACCAAACCTATCGAATGCACGCTTTTTGCATCCCTGTAGATCACGAACGCGTACGCATGATGATCATTGGAGCCCGTAGTTTTGCGCGGTTTTCATTGCTCAACTACTACTTCAACCACGCGAATGCCAAGATTGCCGAAGAAGATCGAGCCGTCTTGGAATCATCAGACCCGGTGATCATTCCGCCTGCCGGGCAAGAGCAATCCGTGCGCACCGACAAAGCAACGCTCCGATTCCGTAAATATTATTTTGATCAGCTCGCGAAAACCTCCGTCGAGCCTCAAAAGCGACACCTCGATCTCGTCAAGGCGTAGAACTGCTCTATGAAAGACAAGCTTCGAGTTTTGCTAACGCACAGGCGAATGCCTTTCATATCGGCATGTGTCGCGATCGTTCTTTTTCTGCCCGTCCTCGCGACCGGCCTGATGATGGACGACCACGCCCACAAGATGCTCGTGCTCGAAGGAGGATATCCCGGTGGACCTCGAGGTACATGGGATATTTTTCGATTTCTCGATGATGATCCCAATGCGCTGAAATACGTAGTGGATCGAGGCATGTGGCCCTGGTGGACGGTTCCCGGCTTTCGTTTGGCTTTTTTCCGGCCGCTCGCTTCGCTTTGGCATGGCCTCGATTATCACGCGTGGCCGAATGCGTTTGCACTCATGCACGCCGAAAGCATATTCATATTTGCCACGGCAGCTTTTCTTGTGTCAACGTTGTATCGGCGTCTGCTCGGCGCTACCGTATGCGCGGGTTTGGCGGGGCTCATGTTTGCCGTCGACGACGCGCATTCCATGGTCGTCGCCTGGATCGCCAATCGGCATTCGATCATTTCGACCGCGTGTGGTATTGCAGCGCTCGTCGCGTACGACAAAGCGCGCAAGGACGGCTGGAAACCGGGAACGTTTTTAGGTCCGTTCGCATTCGTGCTCGCGCTTTTGGCGGGCGAAAATGGTGTGAGCACGTTGCCATATCTCTTCGCGTATGCGGTTTTTCTCGACCGGGCCTCTTGGCGCAAACGCCTCGCGTCGCTCGTTCCTTATGGCGCCATCACCGTGACCTGGGCCATTGGTTACAAGCTCGGTGGATATGGCGCAGCCGGCGGCGCATTCTACATTGATCCCATTCGTCAAATAGGCGACTATTCCCAAGCCATCGCCACTCGGCTCCCGGTGTTACTCACGGGGCAATTGGCCGCGCCTCCCGCCGACGTCTGGATGAGTTTGCCGCCAGAAAAAACGGGAGGACTCGTCGCGATTGGTGTAGGCATTCTTTCCGTGATTGCCACGGCGCTCGCAGTCGCATTACGAGGTAACCGGACTGCCGGATTTTTTGCCCTCGGCATGACCCTTTCAGTATTGCCGGCATGTGCAACGTGGCCCGGGGATCGAAACCTGTTATTCGCAGGGCTCGGCGGTTTTGGCCTTGTCGCGCAACTCCTTTCGGCTTCACGTGAACACCTCGGCAAACCCGCACGAATGCTCGTGGCATTTGTCGGGGGATTGTTCATTTTTCTGCACCTGGTTGTAGCCCCCTTGTTTTTACCACTACGCGCCTACGGAACCAGTGCGATGCTCAGTGGATATACCGAACGGGCAATTCACAGTTTTCCACGTGATGGCACGATGGCGGGCAAAACCGTCGTCGTCGTCAGCGCTCCAGACAGCGTTATCTCGAATACGGTGTTGGCCGCAAAAGTAAATGCTCGTGCCTCACTTCCCGAGACATTTCGCGTCTTATCCACGGCCGTCCAAGGTTCGATGTCCGTTCGGCGTATCGACGAAAAAACGTTGTCCATCGTGATGTCGGCAGGGCACATGCACGAACCAACGGCCACGGTTTTTCGGGATCCAAAACGTTTCCCATTACATGTCGGGGATCGGGTCAACGTCAAAGGCTTGGTTGCGGAAGTGATGACCATGACCGCCGATGGCAAGTTGCCCGAACGAATCGATTTTCACTTCGACAAATCAATCGATGATTCATCGTACATATGGATCTATTGGGACAAACACCACTATGCACCGCTCGACTTGCCAAAAGTGGGCGAAGAACGAGTGTTGCCCGTGGTGCCGTATAACGAAGCGATTGGTGGGTAGTCGCCCAATCGAGGGTCGGTCGACAGCCCGCATTACCCGGTTGATTCGTGACTCCAGGCGTCCCGCATTCTACGCAAATACATCCGCGGCGCTTTTCGCGCCCAGCGCATTGTCGAACCAGCGTTCGAGCATTGCGACGTCTTTGCAAATCGTAATTCGTTCACTGTCTGCATCGTTCAACACGATTCCCACCCGCTGCAAGACGCGTAGAAGCATGTCGCGTTTACCCTGAATGACCCCCTCGTTCAGCCCCTCGTTCCGCCCCTCCTTCCATTTGTCCTCAGCCAATTGACACGCTTGCCAAATCTCGGTGGCCACCTTGAAGTAGGCGGCGTGTTCCTCTTGGGAAAACGACGCCTCTTTCGCGAGCTCCATAGCGTCACGCATCGATCCTGTTGGCAAATCCACGGGTACTTCCACAAGTTCCGGCGCATGGACGAAAAGCCACGCCCACAATGCCGCACCACTCGCCGGTTTTTCCTTGGGCACTTTCGGCAATTCCAAAAATGCGTATTGCACCTGCATGAGCGCTTCATGGCCCGAATGACGCTCACGCATCGAATAATGGCTGAGCATCGGGACGCGCGGTTGCTTTTTCGCATCTTGCACGGCGTTCGGCCATAACACGAAATTGCATATCGATATCGCCACGACGTCCACGAGCTTCGTGTACGGGTCTCCCGCCTGCAATTGATTCACATACGCTTTGCAACCATTGTACACGACGCGATTGATGAACCCCGTCACGTGGACCAGTTGCATCTCAACGATAAAGAGCCGGCCCGCTTGATCTTGGCAACGAACATCCAGAATCGATAACTTGGCGCCCTCGACATGTGGCGACTGCTCGCTCGGTAGGTATTCGATGGATACGATCTGCTGATCCCCCGTCCGCTCGAGCAAGTCGTTCAGCAGGCTCCGCAAGATGTCAGGGTGCGTCGCGAAAATGCGCCGAAATACGAAATCGTTCTTCAGATCCGCAAACGTTCTACGCATACCCAACGTCTTGCGACAAACGGGCAAGGAAAGCAACCCCTCCGTCCACTACCCCAAAAAGTGCCAACCACTTTTGCAAACTCGCCCCCAAAAGTGCCAACCACTTTTCCATCGCGCTCACGAGCTCCTCGACCCCTCAGGCGCCCCTCCGCTAACTCGCTCGAACACACCTCG
>JANORL010000871.1:0-5587 GCA_031415295.1 Polyangiaceae bacterium
CTGCACCGCATGAAATTGGGGGTTTGGGGGCGCAGCCCCCATCGTAGACAGGGTTGAGGGAAACTGCCGAAAGCCGCGCAGCGGCTTGTCGGCATGTTTTCCTGACTGAGGTTGAACGCGAAGCGTTCAACCGGGCAACAATTCTATTTCTTACTAGTGCGAATCAATTCCGATAACGCGCCGAAGCCCCGCGTTTTCCGCTTTCCAATACGCTTCGTAGATAATGGCCCGTGTGCGACGTTTCGACCGTCGCGACATGTTCTGGCGAACCACTCGCCACGAGTTTTCCGCCGCGTTCACCGCCTTCGGGGCCAAGATCCACGACCCAGTCACTACACGCCACAACGTCCAGGTTGTGTTCGATCACGACCACCGTGTTGCCCGCATCGCGAAGGCTCATGAGCGCACCAATGAGCAGCTCGATGTCCGAGAAGTGCAGCCCCGTCGTTGGCTCATCCAAGACATACAGAGTTCGACCTGTCGCCTTACGAGCCAGTTCTCGCGCGAGTTTTACGCGTTGCGCTTCGCCGCCCGAGATCGTCGTCGCGGCTTGTCCCAGTGTGATGTAGCCGAGACCAACGCGACTGAGCGCAAGCAGCCGATCACGAATTCGCGGAATCGTATCGAATTGTGCGAGGGCCTGATCAACGGTCAACGCGAGCGTTTCGGAAATGGACATGCCGCGATAAAGGACTTCGAGTGTTTCGCGGTTGTAACGTTTGCCCCCGCATGTCTCGCATGTGACGAACACGTCAGGCAAAAAGTGCATTTCAACGCGAAGAACTCCGTCTCCTTGGCATGCTTCACATCGGCCGCCTTTGACGTTGAATGAAAACCTTCCGGCCTTGTATCCGCGAGCGCGGGACTCGGGCAGCGACGCATAAACCTCGCGGAGCAAGCCAAAAACACCGGTGTACGTTGCGGGATTCGAACGCGGCGTGCGACCGATCGGCGCTTGATCAATCGAGATGACTTTGTCGATGTGCGACAAACCCTCGATGCTTGCGCATTCGCCAATCGGAGTGCTCGATCGATACAACGACGCGCGAGCTGCCGGCAGAAGTGTGTCGACGATGAGACTCGATTTGCCCGAACCGCTCACGCCGGTGATCGCACACAAAACGCCGATGGGAATGTCGACCGTGATGTTTTGCAAGTTGTGCGCTTTGGCTCCGACGACGCGAAGAACTCGCCCATCACCCGTTTGCCGCTTGGTGGGAATCGGTAGGTGTTTGTCCCCGGAGAGCCACGGTCCGGTGATGGACTTCGGGTTCGCTTGAATCTCGGCAGGCGTGCCTTCGGCGACGATTTCACCTCCATGCACACCCGCGCCAGGGCCCATGTTGACCACGTAATCCGCCGCCAAAATCGCATCGCGATCGTGTTCGACGACAAGCACCGTGTTGCCCAGATCCACCAAGCGTCGCAACGCCTCGAGCAGCCGTGCATTGTCACGCGCATGAAGTCCAACGCTGGGTTCGTCGAGTACATACAACACGCCAACGAGCGCTGCACCGATCTGTGTCGCCAGCCGAATACGTTGACCTTCGCCGCCTGACAACGTTTGCGCCGATCGATCGAGCGTGAGGTAGTCGAGGCCCACGTCGATGAGAAAGCCGAGCCTGGCGACGACCGCGCGTAGCAGCGGTTCCGCAATCGTGCGTTCCCGTGGTTGCAACTGAACATCGCCATCGATACGCGCCAATCCTTCCAAGAAAGTACGCAACGTGCGCAGCGGCATCGTGCCAACGTCCGCGATGTTCTTTTCCGCTAGCTTGACCGCGAGTGCTTCAGCGCGAAGTCGTTTGCCTTTACAAACATCACACACACGCGTGACCGCATACCGCCCGATGTCTTCAATCGTCGCGCTATCGTCATCGTCGTCCGTGTCATCGTCACTTTCAGCGAGTGAACCATCGCCCGCGGCGAGCAATCGTTCGAGGCGTGGAACGATGCCTTCGTAGTGCTCCTTCGCTTTGCGTTTCCCTTTGGCCGGAGCGTTTTCCAGGCCGAAAAGCAACGCTTGTCTTGTTGCATCTTCTAGGTCCCGAAAGGCTTTGTCGGGACTGACTCCGAGCGCCGCTACTGCTTTGCTCGTCTCCGTCGAGAGCGATATCGACCCTCGACGCCCCCACGCCACGATCGCTCCTTCGCGTAACGTTTTTCGATCGTCGGGTACGATGCGTTCCGGATCAATGCGTGTTCGAACGCCGATGCCGTCACATGTCGGACATGCGCCATGCGGGCCGTTGAACGAAAACATCCGCGGCTCGATCGGCGGCAACGAAATGCCACACGCCATGCACGCAAATCGCTCGCTCATCCAGATAGGTTCGCTCCGAACTTTGTCCGTCGAACGATCCACCAAAAGCCGTCCTTCACCCAGCTTCAGCGCGAGTTCCACCGAATCCGTTAGGCGGCTCTTGACGCCTTCTTTGACCACGATCCGATCGATGACGACATCGAGATCATGTGCCTTCTGGCGATCGAGAACAATTTCGTCACCAAGGTCGATGACTTCGCCATCGATACGAATCCGTACGAATCCTTCACGACGAAGCCGATCAAATTCGAGCTTCAATTCGCCGCGTCGAGTTCGGCAAATAGGCGCGAGCATCGTCACCCGAGCGCCTTCGCCGAAGGCCAAAATGCGATCGACGATCTGCTGCACCGTTTGCGCTTCGATGCGTGCACCACACTGAGGGCAATGGGGCGTACCCACACGTGCAAACAACAGACGCAAGTAGTCCGAGATTTCCGTGACTGTGCCAACCGTGGAACGTGGACTTTTCGTCAGTGCGCGTTGCTCGATCGCGATCGCTGGAGACAAACCCTCGATCGCGTCGACGTCAGGCTTGGCTAGCTGCTCGAGGAATTGCCGCGCGTACGCCGAAAGCGACTCCACGTAGCGGCGTTGTCCTTCCGCGTAGATGGTGTCGAACGCGAGAGACGACTTGCCCGACCCACTGGGTCCCGTAATGACGACGAGTTGATCGCGTGGTAGCGACAAACTGACATTCTTGAGGTTGTGTTGTCGGGCGCCTCGAACGAGCAGTCGATTCATGAATTTGCGAGGGCTAGCACGCTGACGGTCAATGAGCTTCCGAGCTGTCCTGGATCTTCCCAATTCTCATGATCGGTTCTCGCCGTACAAGCCGCTCGGTTCGTCCAAATGTTTTCCCGCACCGTCGTGGTCGTGTCTACTACGTGCAGCAGCGGCCAGCGCGTGCCGAGCAGGCCGAATCGTGGGCAGACGATCAAGCAAAATCGTGAGCGTATTGGCGTTTAGTCTCGGTGGAGGCTCCTTGGTTGGCTGCGGGCGCAGCCACGTACAAGGCTTGGATTCGACGGACGGTGGTGTGTCGAGTCAAACGGTACCAGCCTGGTCAGTCGAGTTACCAATCGCGCAAAAACACGAAGGAAAAGACGCTTCTGCTGCACCAACCGATGCCGCAGTTGACGCTTCCACCGCTTGTCCTGCGGACATGGCGCTCGTGGACGGCCCGTTCTGTCCAGGACTTGCGTACCGATGTTTAAAACGCGCCGGCAGCATCGGACACGGCTGTCCTGAATATTCCCGCGGAGAAGTTTGTCTCGGGCAAGTCGATCGACGCCGGTACTGCATCGATCAGCACGAATGGCCCAATCGCGTAGGTGAACGACCCAAGGTGTACGTCAGTTGGTTTGAGGCCAAAGCTTTTTGCGCTGACGTCGGGAAGCGTCTTTGTCGTCGCTCGGAATGGATCCTCGCGTGCGAAGGTCCCAAGCGTCTTCCGTATCCTTGGGGCTTTGTGCGTCAACCGAGTCCTTGCAACATCGATCGCGCTGTTGTTGAAGCGGACATCAACGCGATCGCGAATCCCATCACCCGCGACGACGAGATTGCTCGTTTGTGGCAAGCGGATCCGATTGGATCGCATCCGAACTGCGTCAGTTCGTACGGCGTCTACGACCTCTCAGGAAACGTCGATGAATGGACCGACAACGCGGCCGATGACTCGACGACCGAGCACGTGTCGACGCTCAACGGTGGTTATTGGGGACCTGTACGCAACACGTGTCGGTTAACGACGAGTTCGCACGGACCAACTTTTACGTTTTACCAGGTGGGGTTTCGTTGTTGTGCCGACACGCAGGATGGTGTGGTCGTCGATCCGCCAAGGCCCTTCGTGGAGAAGAAGGAACCCAAACGCGAAGAAGATTCGCCGTAGAGGGCGTTGATCAGGATTTGTCTGCAATTTGCAGCTGATGAACACCCTCGAAGCTCCGCTCGACTTTGGCGATGCCGGGTTACGTTCACCGGCCTTGTGGCATGTGCTCAGCGTGCTGGATGTTCATCATCGCTGCGGACGCTCAGCCAAGAGGGCTTCGAGTTCCGCAATACGCGCGAGAGCGTGCTCTTTTGCGGAGCGCTCGTGCTCTTTTGCGGCGCGTTCGTCATCGGCCTTCTTCAGCGCTTGCTCTTTTGCGGCGCGTTCGTCATCGGCCTTCTTCAGCGCTTGCTCCTTTGCGACGCGTTCGTCATCGGCCTTCTTCAACGCCATCTCTTCGCGTGTGGGCCAAACTTGCGTACACGCCTTATCGTCTGCGATCCCGATGTGATCCTCGTCCGTGACAAACACCCAAGCGCTGAGCGCTTGCGAGAACATCGGCCCATGACCCGCATAAACCCGCGACAACCGCCCTCCCGTGCGTCGAAACATTTGTAGATGAACCGAGGGTTGCTGCGGTGATCGACCGAAGAACATTGGATCGAAAATCCAAAGTTCTTCGGTGCCGAGCAACTCGTGGCGCATGGGAGATCTCACATAGTCTTTGTCGGGGCGCGATTCGCTGACGATCTCCACGGCGAGTTTCGGCGGTCGATGTCCGGGCTCCCAAACCCGGTTTCTCAGGACGTCATCGCCTTCTGGCGGCGGGGGCTCGAGTACGTACACGTCGGGATCCACGCCGACCCGCACTTCGTTCGGGTCCCACCGGTGCGCAAGATCTTTGCCGACCTGCGCATTCCAATTCGTTCGCGCCTGAAGGCCCAAAAGCAGTTCGTATACGACATCGCTTCGGAGAAGATGTCGGCGTGAAACAGGCACAGGTTCGTCGTCCTCGATGTACCAGTCGGCAGGATAAGGCGACTCTTCACGCATCGGACCGTAGGTCGAGTCCAGTTGGATCTGTGTCGTCATGCTCGTAAACTACCACGGGTTTGACGAAGAGCAAAAAAAATGATTTCGTCGCCAAATTCAGAGAACACTAGCGTTTGTCGAACCGACATCGAGCTCCTTTGGGTCAGCTTGGCGCCTCGGTCATCTGTTCTTCAATGAGCTTCACCCCCGCGAGCAACGCCTTTCTCGTTATCATCGCTCGCGGGTGGTGCTTGTTACGTCAAACCGGATGCGTCGTCGATTCCGGCGCTGCAGATTCCTTCTTTGATGCCCGGTTCTTCGTCTGCGTCACGGCCGCTTTATGCGCAATCGGCGATCGATACGTTATCGTTTTATCGAATAACGCCATCGATTGTGGTTTGCCCTGCCGATGTGCTGGTTCAACGGCTCCGTCCCTGGACTGTATCGAATACCGTCACCTTCGT
>JANORL010000872.1:0-4490 GCA_031415295.1 Polyangiaceae bacterium
GACGAGGTTGCTCTCGTGAGGTATTCGGTTTTGGACCCGACGAAACGCGTCAGTCATCTCCTGGTTGAACTGCCCTCGCACGACTGGAATCGGTGGTCTCCAGGCAGTTCGAGTGCTTTCCGATGACCATTGGCGGTCGTGTGGAGGCGCTCGAGCTGCTTGCTGAGTTTCGCCAAGAGGCGCGCTGGGGCAGTTGAACCGCTCACGAAGGACCGTTTGCGGTCATCGGGAGGCGGTCGAGCTGCTCGTAGTGAACCGATTGCGGTGGAGGGGAAGCGGTTTGACTTGTGGCATGCGCGCGACGGTGCCGCGGGAACGCTTCAGAAGGCCCAACCGATGCCGAATCGGCCGGCGGGGTAAATTCGCGGCGGATCGGAAAGGCAAAATAGGCAGAGGTCGCCGTCGATATCGACCCGTTTGGCATAGGTCAAGAGTCGCGCTCCGACGCCAACGAGGAATGTAAATCCCTCTTTCTCCCGATATTCGTAACCAATTTCGCCGGGGAACCATAGATAGGTACCGCGCAGATTGTATTCGCCTTTCCAAGGGACCCAGAACAACGTTGCTCCAAGACCGACGGAAAGAGACGACGACGGCGTCATGGGAATACGCAATCGACCCATGATGCCATGGGTAAAGCCGCCCTCCCATGCAGCGGTTCCTTCAAGCGCGAACAGCCGATGGAATGCATACCCAGCTGTAATGCCAATCGAATAATAGCTCAATAGGCTGAGCGTCCCTTCGAGGCGTATCGCGATGGGTCGAACGGTTGCGCCATTGGGCTCTGTTGACGGTTTTGCGCGGGCAAGTGTCGATTTTGCGGGTGGTTTCGCATCCAATGCGAATGCATTCGTGGACGTGGCGGCAGCAACGAGCGCGAAAGCCGCTGCTGCCAGGCGAATCGATGTACGGGTTTCGTTTGTCACGGTTTACCTCAATCCGGTGCGAAACCTGGACCTAGGGAATCGAGGCGCACGCGTGCGACGTTGATGCGGCCCGCGATGATTGCCGCGCCAAACAATTCCGTGCAGGTCAAGCATAATGCAGTGGCGATTTGCCGGTCTGGTGTTCTTGGCACAATCCACGACCAGCCGTCACTGAGGCGCATGAGTTGAGCAGCGAAACATCAAACCTTGGGCGCGTCAACAAAAATTATAGGTCCCGCATACGTACAAAAATGACAAACAGCCGTGCTTTCCTTTCGTGCCGTGATGAGGCTGCCAAAAATTTGTCTAGACACGCGCATTCGGCGTGCTTTTGCGGCCCAAGCGATCAACCCGCGCATGAAATCGATCCGATCGTGGCACCGCCTGCATATCCCGCCAGGCTCGTCAAGCGGCATGCTTTACCGTCGTACGACATGCAGGACGAGTCGTCGGAGCCGCAGCCGAGCCGCTCATAACGCACGTGACGCAGTCATGAAAAGTCAGTCGAGTTGCGTCGCGACCCCTAACCGTCCGTGCCAACAAGTATGTCTTCGAGGGACGTCGCATCGAAGATCCTGTCCGTCCAGGCATGTAACGCATGAGAATCGGCACCGTGAATACGCGTTATGGCGGTCGCGGGCAACGGTCCGAATCGACGTTCGAGCAACTGGACGAGAATTTCGCGTCGCCCTTCTTCTCGTTGTTTTTCGCCGATACGTACCAAAGCAGGATTGCCTTTTTTCCAAAGTGCTAACGCAACTTCATTTTCGGCCAAAGCCGCATCGATGAGCGCGCGTACGGCAATGGGACGGATGAGCAACTGGTCCTCGAACAAACCATCCATGTCCAGCGGGAGGAATGCGCCTTTGGCCGCCGACCATTCACAGATTTGGTCGTCCTTCACGAACACGGCAAAGACGCGCCGAACGCCGCGTCGGAACAAATCGACAGCCTTGTCCGTGACATCACGCATGGATTGCTCGTTGACGATTTCAAAGGAAATCTCTTCGAGGTACCGGACACCAGTTTGGGGGTCCAAACCTTTGCGTCGAATGCTGACATCGGTGGCGAAATTGGATCCTTGGTTGACGCGAGTGAGCAAGTCGGACGACGCGACATAATCGTCACGCACATGAGGCATGATGAGAAAGTCCGCGCGTGTATGTGTATCCGCGTGCGGCGGATTGGCCCCCATGGTGACGATCTTGCGCCCGCGAATGATCTCTTCGCGAGAGACTTCGGGCATGACGAGGTGATCGTCGACAGCGGGAAACGACGAAGAAGATGAAGAAGGCGGAAACGATGACGGAGCGCGCTTTTCCCGCGCAGGAAAAGATGTCGACGAAGCGCTCGATGCGACGCCTGGAGCGAGAAGCATGCCGCCAGATTTGTACTTGGGGTCCATCACCATTCGAGGATACCTGCGGCAAAAGGGTTTGTCAATGACGGACGAGGTTGCTCTCGTGAGGTATTCGGTGCTGGATCCAACGAAACGCGTCAGTCATCTCCTGGTTGAACCACCCTGGCACAATCAGGATCGGTGTTCTCGAGGCGGTTCGAGTGCTTTCCGATGACCGTTGGCGGTCGTGTGGAGGCGCTCGAGCTGCTTGCCGAGTTTCGCCAAGAGGCGCGCAGGAGCAGTTGAACTGCTCTCGAAGGACCGTTTGCGGTCATCGGGAGGCGGTCGAGCTGCTCATAGTGAACCGATTGCGGTGGAGGGGAAGCGGTTTGACTTGCGGCATGCGCGCGACGGTGCCGCGGGAACGCTTCAGAATGCCCAACCAATGCCAATACGAGCTGCGGGATAGATTTTCGGCGGATCGGCAAGGCAAAAGAGGATGCACCATGGGAAATCAGGGCCCTCTTGGTTGGCATAGGTCAAGAGTCGTGCACCGGCTCCAATGAGAAAATGGTAACCTCCTTTGGTTCTGTATTCCCATCCAATTTCTCCCGGTAACCACATGTAGACCCCAGGCCAGTTATGGGTGCCTTTCCAAGGTACCCATAAGACGGAGGCTCCGATGCCTACGGAAATGGAGGCCCACGACGTTACGGGTAAGCGCAACCGACCCATGATACCGTGAGTAAAGCCTCCCTCCCATGCAGCGGTGCCTTCGAGCGCGAAAAGCCGATGGAATGCATACCCCGCCGTAATGCCGACCGAATAATAGCTCAATAGGCTTAGCGTTCCATCGAGACGTATCGCGACGGGTCTCGTGGTGGCCGTGTTCGCTTCCTTTGCCTCTGTTTTCGGACTGGTGGCCGGTTTTGAGGAAGGGTGGTCCATATCCAATGCGAATGCATTTGTGGACGCGGCGGCAGCAACGAGCGCGAAAGCCGCTGCTGCCAGGCGAATCGATGTGCGGCTTTCGTTTGTCATGGCTTACCTCAATCCGGTGCGAAACCTGGGCCCAGAGAATCCAAGCGAACACGCGCGACGGTCAGCGGCTTGTCGGGCATCTGGCCGACCGCAAACAGCTCTGTACACGTTAGGCCCAACCCTGTGTGGATTTTTCGTTCCGGCGTTTTCGGCACAATCCAAGACCAACCATCACTGAGGCGTGTAACGATGAGATCGCCCGCAGGACCCTCCAGCACTGCATGGCCGCAGCCTACTTTCGCCGGTGCACCAGCAATTCGATGTGTTGGCAACGAACGAAGTCGACGCGGCTGGAGTTTCGCGGGATCCGTCGTGAACGGCGCAGTCATGATGGCCCGCGTGGGGAATTGGGTTTCATTGGGTGCTTTCCCTTCGCCTTGGCACCAGACCATGTCCGTACCATCCGTGCCGAAATTGCCTGCTCCGCGCGTTTTGTCTCCAACCCACCGAATGAACGGCCGAGCACCTCCGATAGGGTCCCACACGTTGATGCCCGTCCGGTACAACGTTGACGTACCCCAAAATGCGGCACCATTACGAAATACCAAGTAGCCAGCCTTTAGTCCTTCGGGATCGAGGGCGGGCGACGTGATGAATGTCTCCGTGCTCATGTCCCAGGGAAAGAAACTCAGCACGGAATCAGCGAGTCGAATGACGCCATTGGTACCGCCTACCCAGCCGTGCTGGAATGCGCCGTCGATGCTGGCGTATTTGGACACAACCGGGGGCTGGAGGTCGTCAATGGTGCCTCCTCGAACACCTTGATAGTCGTGCCAAACATCGACGTCATCACCCGAATGTGCGTGAGAAACCTCCCTTCATTCACGCCTTGGTCATGGGTACGACATTGCAGCTTGCCCCAGGCCATACCATTTGATGAGAAATACATGGCCGTTCGTACCGGGCCATCGGCGTCCGCGACCATGTGGATCGAGTATGACTTCTCGACGAAACGTGAGATCTGAAGTACCGCGGATCCATCAAGATTTCGGTCCATGGAGGGATTCGCAGCAATCCTGGATTCTGCGCCGCCCCAATCCATGACCATCGATTGGCACACGAGACCATCATTGCCGTCGGGACAAGGTTCCCACTTTATGGGCGGTGGGAGCATTTCTTTCGATTCAGGTTCGTAAAACCGGCATTTGCACGACCAATCGAGCGATTCGACCCAACCATCGGGA
>JANORL010000873.1:0-6326 GCA_031415295.1 Polyangiaceae bacterium
GTTTTTCGCCAAACCGCCGAACCTCTTCGGCTACGACCCGACGCCGCCGCCCGTGCAAAACGAGACGTGTTTGGAATCGTTCCTTCGAGGCCGCCAAGAAATCTTGGGACGTGCCGTAGCGCTTGAAGCCGTCGAACGTGTAGCCCTCGAGGCTCCAGCCATGACCGAACTACGAACCCCCTTGTCCGGCCAAACGTGTTTGGCTTTTCGACTCGAGGGAGATGCCGACGGCCAGCTGGTCGATGATGCCGACGCGATGAATTTTGCGGTGGTCACGGAGGGCGGGCAACGTTGTGTCGTGACGAATTCGGACTGTGTGGTGGCATTTCCAGCAGAAACGAAAATTGAAGCAGAAAACGCGCGAGGGTTTCTTCGGGAACGTGGATTGCCGGAACGGGACCTTGCGATTCGGGAAAGTGTGTTACGCGAGGGGGATCTTGTGCGCGTGGTGGGTCGACGAACGGAACTTCGCGTGGGCACCGCGGGTTATCGTGGGGAAGAACGGCGTTTGATGATTGATGCTGGGGATGGTTTGCCCGTGGTGATTCAGACAGTAAACGAAGTAACTTCGTAAATCGACGCATTTGGGGTTTTGAACGGACGGTCGTTCGTGCTAAGAGGCCTTTCGTGCCGTTTTCGCAGATTCTCGGTCAAGACGAAGCCATTCGGACGCTCACAAGGGCCCTGCAAACCGATCGTGTCCATCATGCGTACCGTTTCGAGGGTCCGGACGGAGTCGGCAAGGAGATGGCCGCGTTTGCGTTAGCGCAGGCGCTCGTGTGCACGGCCGGAGACAAACTTGGATGTGGACGATGTGATGCTTGTCGTCGCGCCGTCACGTTCACACCCGAGCGTCCCGAGGTGCCTTTGCATCCGGACGTGATTATGGTCGAGCGGGGACTTTATCCGGCCGCGATGATTAACAAAGACCGGGATGAAATCGCGCAGATTTCGGTCGAACAGATTCGTAAAATCGTGCTCACGCACGTATCGTATGCGCCACACGAAGGACGCGGGCGCTTGTTCATCATTCGGCGCGCCGAAGAATTGGCCGGGACAAGCAATGCGAGCGCGGCCAATGCGTTGTTAAAATTTCTGGAAGAACCCCGGCAAGGAACGCATTTCGTATTGCTCACGTCGCGAGCCGACCGGATGCTCGATACGATTCGTTCACGCACGCAAAAAGTACGTTTCGGCCCACTATCTGATCCGATTCTTCACGGTATTTTGACCGCCAAAGGAATCGCCCAGGACAAACATGACTTGGTCATTGATTTGGCTGGGGGAAGTGCTTCCGCAGCGCTGGCGCTCGTCGATGCGGAAAGAACGTCGAGTCGCGATGAATTCGTGGCCGCGATGATATCGGCGATGCGGGCGCCGAATTTGGGGCCCGCGGTGAACATTGCCGAGGCGCTCGATACGAAAGACAAAGACCGGCTCAAAGATGATTTGCGTGCGCTTGGGGCAACGCTGGCACGTTCCGCAAAAAAGCGGCTGGAAACAGAGCCGATTGGGGCGACCATCGACGCGCGACGGTTCGAATCGGTTTTGCGAGCCATTGGGTATCTCGAGCGGAATGCGTCGCCGAATTTGTCGATTTTGGCCCTCGTGATGGAATTACGCGCCGCAGTGCCTTAGAGGGTGTCAATTCATTCGTCATCCAGCGATTTTCCCATTCGCTCGTAGTCGCTCGAATCAATACGGTGCCCTGACCAGGCCAAACACTTGTGCTCGACGAAAACATTGCCATTGACGAAAGCGTCATCGCCAGTGCCGAACAGCCCATTGCCACAACGATCGTCAGCGATACGTTCGTAAGCTCTGTCACCGGCTCAGAAAAACCTGCAAGAGCCATCTTTTCTTCGCCAGCATGAAAAGCTCTTGACAGTGCAGTCATTCTCGGTTCTCCTGGTCGGAGCCTCACCAGACGAGATGCCTGTTCCCCCAAACCCAGCTCGTTCAACTGTTGGTTCCATCATTGATGGTCGATATCTCCTCGTTGGCATTCTGGGCACCGGTGGAATGGGGTGCGTTTATGAAGCGAAACACACGGGAACAGGACGACGTGTCGCGGTCAAACTGATCGATCTCACCGGGCGAAGCAGCAATCAGACGGCCATCACCCGCTTCCATCGCGAAGCGAGGGCCGCCGGGGCGATTGATACGCAGCACATCACCCAGGTGCTCGATGTAGGGACGGATCCCACGTCCGGCGTACCCTACATCGTCATGGAGTTTCTCCTCGGAATGGACCTGCGACAACTGCTCGACCGGTTCGGCCCCCTCGAGCCCAACCTCGCGCTGAGGATTGCGGCGCAAGCGTGCATCGGACTTCACAAAGCCCATGATGCACAGGTGATTCACCGCGACATCAAGCCGGCGAATATTTTCCTCGCCAAGCGCGACCTCGGCGAACATGTCGTCAAGCTGCTCGATTTTGGGATTGCGAAATTCAACGTCGACCCGATGGGCATGGGGGAGGCGGAATCCCATTTGACGAAAACAGGCAGTTTGCTCGGTACTCCGCAGTATATGTCGCCCGAGCAATTGCGCGAGTTGATGATCGTCGACCACCGCACCGATATTTGGTCACTCGGGGTGGTGCTTTATCAATTGCTCACGGGTCGAACACCCTACCAGGACATTGACGCATTCGGTGAGCTTATCATCGCGATTTGCTGCGATAGGCCGCAGACGGTACAAGAATGTGCGCCGTGGATTCGGGCTGAGGTGGCCGAGATCGTTCACCGGGCCATTTGTCGATCGCCGAACGAGCGTTTCGAGTCAGCAATCGCGATGTTCGAGGCGATCTGTGCATTGCTTCCGGACGGCTGGACGATTACCGATAGCCTGGTCAAGCCGTTGTCTGAAAGCGCAAAAAAACCGGTGACTGACCCATTCGTGAATTCCTTTCACTCGACCCCCGATGTGCAGCAATCGGTGGGTCAATCGTCGGCAGGGGTGAGCCTTCCAACGCGACCTCCAACGCGTGAGGAGCTGACATCGACGTCGATGCATACCCAAGACAATGCACGTTCGGTCTCGAAGGCGCAAATTCGGGCGGGGTTTGAGGCGAAGAGCGCCGAAGGCGACCCGAAGCCCCCAATGTTCAACCTGGAGCCTACGACGACATCCAGTTCCATGGGCCGAATCGAGCGGGTCGGGAGCGGCGAGACGTTTTTGCTGCGATCGCAATTGCTCCTGGGGCGCTCGGAGTCGTGCGATTTGCGCATCAATGAACCGCGCGTATCCAGTGAGCATGCGCGTGTGCGATGGACGGGCACGACGTGGGAAGTGCGCGATCTTGGTAGTAAAAACGGTACGTTTGTAGGGGAACGTCGTTTGTCCACCGGGGATCGGGCCACGCTGCTTATGGGTGATACCCTTGGGTTGGGCGGGGCAAAGTCACCCGCGCCGGTGTTCCTGCTCGTGGATGGCTCTGCGCCTGTGGCTAGTGCGCGTTCGAAACGCACGGGCGCGGTGCGTTTCGCGAATAGCGGTTTGATTGCGCTACCAGACGACGCGCATCCTGACGTGAGCGTGGTGGAAGGCCGAGAAGGCAAGTGGTTCATCGAGACCAACGAGACGGTGCTGGATGTGTCGGAGAACGAGATCATTACGATCCACGACGAAGCGTGGATTTTGGATGTGGCGAATGTTGCGACGTCCACGCTGATCGTCGAAGGGGCGATGTTGATGCTGGAAAGCATTACGTTGCGATTTGTTGTAAGCCTCGACGAGAAGGAGTGTGCCTTGACGGTCGTTTGTCCGGGTAAAGAAATCCGCGTACCACCGGAAAAACACCATTCATTGCTTTTGACGTTGGCCCGCGAGCGGCTTCGTTCGGTCGCGGAGCCATTGACCGAGCGAGGCTGGCTCGATCGCACTGAAATATGTCGAATGCTTGCAATCGACGAGCAGCGTCTCAACGTCGAGGTGCTCGGCGCGCGTAAACAATTTGCGGTCTTGGGGATTCAGGGGGCAGCGAACGTAATCGAGCGAAGACCAGGGACCAGAGAGTTGCGACTCGGTGTGGAGCGGGTCGAGGTGACGCGCGGGTCGTTCTGAAGTGTGGCATAGCCGTTGCTAGCCACCTAGAAGCGACCACGCATTCGGACTTTCGTGGGGGAAGATTCGATTGACGTGGTTTCATTCAACAACGAACGGAGAATTACATGACTGACTTTCAATCCATGAAGTTTCGCTATGGTCCCATGAAGCCGGGCGAGATTCTTAAGACAAACGAGTCGATTGTCTCGAACAACCACGTCTTCGAGCTCCGCTACCAAGAAGACGGCAACCTTGTGCTTTACGCGTGGTCGTCCACGGGCAAGCGCTTTGTTTGGCACACCCAAACGAACGGCAAAGGGCCGGGAACGGTCGAAATCAACGAGAACGGCGAACTCGTCATCGTAGGGCCTGATCGCGAAGTCATCTGGACCGGCACACCCTGG
Organism: Polyangiaceae bacterium; assembly: GCA_031415295.1. Classification (GTDB taxonomy): domain Bacteria; phylum Myxococcota_A; class Polyangia; order Polyangiales; family Polyangiaceae; genus Polyangium. The sequence continues at coordinate 4,455 of JANORL010000873.1, forward strand.
AAGCCCCTCCCACCCCCGAATGACAAGCCCTGGCCCGCCCCAAACGGTTGGTCAGATGGCGTTTACGTGCAAGATGACGGCAACGTCGTCTCCTACGCGGGCGGGAATGCGTGTTGGGCGACCAACACGTTGGAACAATTCAATAGCTACGCTCTGCTCATCGGGGTTGAAGACTACTCGACCTTCGACAGCACAAACAAGAAGAACCTCCATGCGGGCTGTAACGACGTCCTCGCCATGTGGACGCTTTGCCGACGGCTAGGCTACAAACCCGAGAACATTCGCGTATGTACGACCCCCGTCCTCACGGTGGATCAACTCGCAGAGGCCGAGGCGGATTTTATACTCACCGACCCGAAATTCTTGGCCCAATGGCGGGAAAAGGTTATGAAAGCGGGCAGTTGGGCCACGACCCGGCGTCAGCTCGTTAACCAACTTAAGATCACGGTCACGTTAAAAAGCATAGAGAAGGACCTCGGTGACGCTACATCGGGCAACATTATAAAGCAGGTAGCGTGGCTCTCGGAGAAGCTCCAGGCGCCGTTTGTCAAGAACGAGGGCTACCTCGTGCCTGGCATTCTGTACTACTCGGGTCACGGCGCGCGCGTCGACGCTGCACTGGCCCTATGCCCCAGTGATGTGAAGGAGGATGGTGGCCGCCTCAAGAACACCGTGAAGTTCTCCGAGATCGAGGAGAAGCTGACCGTTAAGGACACGAACAAGGAGGACGACAAATCTCCGCTCCAGTATCTCACCGTGCTGCTGGACTGCTGCGGCGCTGCCGCGGCGGACGCCACGCAGGTGGGTCTACGCGAAAGCTCGCTCCATATAGACACGACCAGTATGTCAACAGAGACTGTCGAAGCTGCGCTGAAGACTGCGCGGGAATCCAAGCTCGGTCGGCGTACGTTCTGTGGGTCTCGAGCGGACGAGCAGGGGCAGCAGGCGTTGTTGGACGGGCGTTGGCGCGGGGCTTTCACGTGGGCGTTTTGCAGGGCGCTGGAGCAGTGGAAGGTCGGAGCGGGGTCAAACCTCTTCACCCACTTCGACGTTTCGCACATGGAGCTGCTCTTCCGAACGCGCATGCAGCTCGAGGCGTTGGGTTTCTCGCAACATCCGGTGCTTCTGGACAGCATCAGCAACACACCCGTGTTCTGGGCCGGAATGGACAGGGTCGACGGAACCCAGGGAATTTACCCCGACGACGCGTGGATGTTGAACTTCTTGGGCCAGCCCGTCACGGTGACGAAGCCCAACGCGGAGCGGGATGGGATTCAAATGGACACAGGGGGGAAGTTTTGGGCTCTGTACACAATGAAGCAAGGGACAACAATATTCGCCCACGTTCTGGTTGTGGGCCTCAAGAACCAGACGATCAATGGTCGCTCGTACCGTGCCGGCACCGAATACTGGAGCATGGTGGGCGCGCCAAATGCGGACGCGGGCCCAATTACGCTCACGTCCATCGCCAGCAACGAATCTACCGTCAAAGGGTTTCCGCTCAACGAGAGCAAGCTGAGGACCACTGACGCTGCGGCCTCTTGGGAAACCACGGTCGAAGTGGCGAAGAACACGAATTATTGGAAGATCGGGGACTACTACATGAGCTGGGATGATGGACCGATATGGTGGAAAACGGAAGAAACCCCAAGCTGCGAGACATTTATTAGACACCCCGAAGGCAGTGAAGAATACGCTCAAACAATGACGAGGGACCAAAGTTTGCCCGGCAATAACGTTTGCAAGGTTATCAACGCTTGGAGTGCCGAAAGTACGCTCAGGCCGGTGTGAGCGATCGTGCCAGCCGGAGCCCGGTGGTTCTCCACCGCGCCTCCGGCTGGTTTGCAAAGCGCGCTTCGGCCCGGCTCAGCC
>JANORL010000874.1:0-6750 GCA_031415295.1 Polyangiaceae bacterium
TCTCCTTCGATATGCCAGATTCGATTCGCACGGGCAGGTACGGCCACGTCTCCGAGCAAATGACATGCGCGACCGATCCACCAGGCGGCACGGGCATCGTTTTGCTCCCGACGCGCATTTTCTAAAAAAACCATGCATTGGGATTTGGCTGAAGGAAACCCCAATTCGCCAAAGCGACCGTTTGGAACGTGCGTATGGGTCAAACCTGCTGCGCGTAGTCGCCAATGCAAGATCGGCACGACGTGCACGTCTTCGTCATCGTTTCCTTTGATGATTTCATGGCGAAAACTCTGTGCCCACGGTCCGGCGTCATCAATGGCTCGATGGATGAACAAATGGTGCGTTTTGGGAAGCATGGCGTGTATTGGACGTTTGCACCGATAGCGCGCGCGTTTTCATCATGGAATTGGCTGGCAAACGCCATCCTTGCACGACTCGCCCACACTGCATTGGATGTCCATCGTGCAAGGTTGCCGGCGTACTTGCGTAGCCCATTGCGCAATGTGATTACCGCTGTTGGTCGATTGGAATGGGAACCAAAATGCTGGTAGGCTCGGATCTTGACCCGCAGCTGCTTTTTGCAAGTCGAATCCCATCATCCAAATTTGCGTTTTTTGCCCCGCAGCAAGGCGCAATCCGTACGCTCGGGCACTCGCGAATGTTGCCCAAAGAATTTTGCCGCCGTAATAATCGTTGAGCACCGGTGCCCATTTCGGCCACGACAACGCTCCAGGATTACTCGCCGTACTCAAACGAATCGCGGCCCCGCCTTTCGACGCCACAGCCCAGAGCTCGCCATCGGGTTGCTTGCCTGTATCCGGATCAGGCGCGGCATTCGACATCGATTCCGAATTGCTCGGCGATCGATTAAAGAGCACCCAATCACCCGTCGGAGCAAAGGCCGGGTAATAATTGTTTTGACCAGCGAACGGTACGAGCGTCGCTGGCGTACCCCAACTCGCGCCATTCAAATGTATCGTTTCAAGCGACGCAGACGACACGCCCGGAACAGCAAATGGAATTTGACTGCCAGGTTTGGCGTAAACCATTGTGAGTCCATCAGGCGACCAATCTGGCATCGTGCCGGAATTGACGACCTTGGGAACGATCATCATGCCGTCGGAAATGCGCCGCATCGCCACGCTGATACCGTCTGATTGCAAGAAGTATTGTTCGTTTGGGGAGAACGAGAAAAAATTCGCGCTGCCTGTCAAGGGTTGACCATTGGCCTGAATCGCCTTTTTCGTCGCGACGTCAAAAAGCACGTATGGCGCCGGTGCCGGGATGTCCTTGCCCACGAGCATCCTGTTGCCTTCTCGTGACATGACGTGGCAACCCACGCACGTAAATGCTCCGGCTTCTGGCGCGGTCATGTAAAGCTTGGCCGGTACGCTTGGAAAACCGAAATCGTATCGCTGGATGTTTCCAGCATCGTTCCAATAATATATGCCGCCTTTGATGTCTTGCGCGCCAAAAGCAATCGCGCGTGTCGCCGATGTGCCTACGGATCCAGGGTTGCTCCCATTCACACCACGAATCGTGTATGTCACGGCAGCAGTTCCCCGCGCGTATTCGACGAGGTTCGACCAAAACGTCGCATCCGATTGGAATACGCAACCGCCGCCCAAAGGTGTGCACGTGGTGTAAATCGCCAGCGCTTTCGTGGGCGATTGAAACTTGATCTCGAACAGGGTTTGTCCCGCCGTTGGAATGAAGTGAATTTCGATCGACTTCATGTTCGGCGGTACGACGACACCGTCTGGAGGATACACGATCGTCGGTTTTCCATTCGGATCGTTGGCCCCGCCAAACTTGTTCGGTGACGTGGAATCCGCGCCTGGCCCCACCAACACTTCCGTGTTTCCGCTCCCAACGAGCGGCGGTTGATCAGGCGAAATGGGCACGTTCCAAATACCCACGTCGATTCCACCCGCTCCCGACGAAGAACTCGACGCCGCCGATGACGCAGACGATGATGATGTCGACGAAGGACCGCCCGACGACGAGCCGACGTCCATGCCTCCCGTGGCTCCCACGCCGCTTGCACCAGATCCGCCTCCTCCCGCGCCTCCCGCGTTTGTCCCGCCGGAACCGTTTGTCGTGCCCGACGCTTCATTACGAGGGCCGCTTGCAGAACAAGCGACGATGACAAACGATGAGAGGACGGAAGCGGTAAGCAGAAGGCTGGCGTGTTTCACAAAGCGAGGATCTGCGGAATTGATCGAGGTGTCAAGGGCTTGCGAGCGCCTTGTATCACGACGCCGTGCGTGCTTTACTGGGGTGGAGGTACAGTAGGTGAAAGTGAACAAGGCGCTACTGTTCGCGCTGCTGTTTGGTTCGACAGTGATCGGTTGCCGTGAGGACCCTGGGTCTCCGCGCGAAGGTCCTTGTGATCGCAAGGCGTTTGCCTGTCACAACACTTGCTATGAGGCAGACCGAAGCAGAGCTTGCCATTCGTGCTGCGATGAAAGTGCCAAAGGGTGCGAGTCAACTGGTGACTTCAGTTTCTACGGCTGCCCTGATAAGGATTGACGAGCGTGCTTGTACGAACGACTCTATTGGGCCTAAGCGTACTCCTCGCTCTTCGCCCTGGTTGTGGCCGATACACCCCGAAAAAGGAGCAGCCGGCGGAAGAACACAAGATTCCTGCCTGGTGTCATGAAGGATCCATGAATTGCTACAATGGGTGCTTCAAGCGCAAAGAGGGGCAGGCTTGTGGCTCATGCTGTCATGGCCAGCTCATCCTGTGCGATGAGAATCGCGCATACGATTTCGCCCACTGCGACACCGCCGAGCGCGATGGCCGCAGCCCTTGAAGCGGTCCGCTATTTTCCGAGTATTCGCACGCGGAAACCAAGTTCGAGCGACAACGCCACCATTTCATCGAAAATGTCACCGTACGCCACCGCCACGTGATTCGACAAATAGTGCGCCATCAACGTATCGCGCCCGATGCCCATATCCGCTGCCATGAACGGCCATTGACGCGTCGTACCTTCCCACCAAGCATCACGCACTTCGGGCGGCAATTTGACCACTTCGCCTTTGCCGATATCCATCCAAAGCACGCCTTGCTTGATGTACGCGCGGGCCCACGTCATTTTCCCAGGCAAACTCTCGCCGGCAAATGTACCTCCAGGCAGCGGAAAATACATCGAAGGCTGTCGATACGAATGCACTCCACGCAACGTATCCTTGTCGTGATTAAATGCATACGCGCCGCACGAACCGGAATTCAGCAACACCCACAAGAACCGCCCTTCATGCTCGGCTCCCCAGCGGACATCGTGGAACATCACCGCTTCATGCAATCCTTTTTCCACGAGCAGCCGCTTCATCATCTCCATCGGCACCGCATTGCCCTGATCAGCCTCGGTCGCACATACGATGGGTGATCCCGATGATTCCGGACGACATGCCGAATTGAGTAATCCCTCGGCAAAATCGCTCGGCGCACGCAAAGGCACGAGACCCAATTGGTATTGCCAACCAATACAGTCCGCCTTGAATTCGTTCACCATATCGAGCACCACGAGGTAATCCCGCAATTGCTCCCGCGTCGCGCGTTCGTTGAAATCTTCGGCGTCCTTTTCGCTCCAATGAAACGTCACGCCCCGATCCTTGACGAATCGAAACGCATCGTCAATCCGAGTTTCCGAAATGCCTCGGCCGCGATCAATGATCCACGCCTGATCGATCTTGTGTTCCGTAAATCCGTATTTGTTCAGCAAACGCGGCCCGAAGTACCCATTGATCATACCCATCGACGTATCGCCGAGCATCATCACGAGCACGCGCCGCCGACGAATGGCTTCAGCGACTTTGCGCGCACGTACCGACGCTTCTGCGGAAACAGGCGCATGGTACGAAATATCGTTTTCAGGCCAAACGATTTTCCCGGTCGTACACCACTCGGACAAACGATCCATGAATGCGTCGTCCGTCGTCCAATCGTCGACGTCGGTCCAGATCCGCGAAAACGGTCGATCCAAACTCTCGAGGCACGCACCAGTATTCAACAGACCCACAAGGCCCGGAAATCGACCAGAAAAGTTCGAGGCCAAAAGAAGCGGATTGTCTTTCCCAACCACTCCGTCCGTCGTGTGCGGCCCGTAGAACCAATGCACACACACGCCGATCATCGGATCGTCGATAGGTCCCAGTTTGTCAATCGACTCGTGTGGCTTCGACAAGAATCCTTCGACCCGGTACGGTTCTCGCCCCAGCTTGCGTAACGCTCGCTCGAGCTGATCCGTCGTCCGGTTGATGCTCGGAATGGCGACTTCGTTGGGCTTGGAGCGCGCGTCGCCGGGCCAAAAGAGTGCAATCTTCTTCATCGAACGAATCCTCCGCAGTCGTCCATCATCATGCTCGCGCGCCCGCGTCAAGAGCGCTCGAACAATCGTTCATGCAAAACACTCACGGCGCGGCCCACGTCCGCATCCGCGATGAGCATCGTCAAGCTGATGCTCTTGAGTCCAAAGCTGGTCATTTCCACGTTTACGCCCGCATCGGCCATAGCTTGGAGAATCACCGCGCCAATGCCCACCCGCGTCGCCAAACCTTGCCCGACCACGACCAGCAGCGTTTTCCCATCCTCCATGCGCACCGTACCAAGACGCGCCAGATCCACGAACGCCTTTTCGAGCGGCTCGCGCCGATCTGTCGTGAACGACACGCTCACTTCCGACGTGGCCAGCATATCGACGATCACATCGTGTTTTCCCAGCACATCGAAAGCTTCGGCAAGAAAACCCGCGGCTCCCAGCATACGCGCCGAAGAAATGGTCACGGCCAACTGATGTTCACGATATGCAATGCTCGTGGCTGCATGAGCACGCATCGGCGTGGCATGATGAATCACCGTTCCTGGATGTTCAGGCCGATTCGTATTGAGCACCCGCACCGCAATGTTTTTCTCCATAGCGGGGACCAACGTCGATGGGTGCAGCACGCGACTTCCAAAATACGCGAGTTCCGCAGCTTCGTCGAAATGCATTGCGGCAATCGATCGCGCTTGTGGGACAATCCGTGGATCCGCAGTCATCACTCCATCCGTATCCGACCAAATCTCCACCTCTTCGGCAGCAATCGCCGCACCGATCAACGTCGCCGTCAAGTCACTGCCGTTGCGACCAATCGTGGTGATGTCTCCCGCCTCCGTTTGACCAACGAAACCCGTGACAATCGCAACAACGCCCTTGGGAATAACCTCGCTGCATTGTCGCACCACGTTGACTTCGTAACCGGGCAGGGGACGTGCTGCACCAAAATGGGCATCCGTGACGAACCCGAGTTCCCAAGCATCGAAGGCTCGCGCGGGAAAACCTTGGCGCGTGAAAAAGTCCGCAATGACCCGAACCGCCATTCTTTCGCCAAAACTCGCAGCATAATCGAGCATCCGGGGGCTGAGTTCCCGAACGAGCGACAAACCTCGGTATAGGGCTGCGATTTCGTCGAAAAATGGAGCGAGAAGCGTATCGTCGCAACCACACTCCCGCGCGATCTCGGCTTGCCGCTGAATCACTTTTTCAGGCGCGTAGATGCCTCGTGCCGCTTCCCGCGCACCGTTGATCAACGCATCGGTCATTCCCTTGTGCGCCGACGACACCACGAGCGGCTCACGCGTGGCACGCGTAGCCCGCGTACGAACGATCGACAGCACCTTTTCAATTTGTTGGCGATTGGCGACTGAACTGCCGCCGAACTTCATCACAATCATGGCACGCCGACGTTAGCGCACTGCGGCGAGATGTCCACAGGGTTTTTCGCGATCGGAGACGTTGTTCGACATCTCGTCGTCGAGTCATTCGAAACGAATCATGGGAATCTCCTTGTTTTCCCTCTCCAACCCGCGGTACGCTCGTCCAACCCCTCGTATTTCATTCCGCCACGGAGTTCGTCATGGACTTGCAAATCAATCGAATCGCCATCAGCACCGTCGTTCTTTGCCTCGTCGGCGCATGCGCAGAAGGTTTACAAACCCCCCTTGGCGGACAAGGCGGCGATGGTAATGAAGGCTGGTCCGGGCCAAGTTCCACGAGTTCGTCATCCGGCGGTGGTAATGGCGGAATGGGCGGAAACAGCAGCTCCGGCGGTCAGGCCGGAATGGGTGCAAGCGGCAGCAGTTCGAGTGGCCTTTCCAGCACTTCGTCGAGTTCGTCTAGTACATCTAGTAGTTCGTCCAGCGCGTCGAGTTCGTCAAGTTCGTCGAGTTCGTCGAGTTCGTCGAGTGCGTCGAGCACTTCGAGTTCCGGGGGAGGCCCGTGTCCCGGCACGATCATCGATTGGAGCTGGAACATGGGTACGGCCCCGACGAACCTGACGTATGGTGGTTCGACGTGGGCCATTGGTACGGCAACGAAAGGGCCTGCCGATGGTTTGACGTACCTCGCCACGAGCCCGGCAGCAGGCGCCTATCCACCGGTCGTGAATGATTGGGCGATGTTGCCGGTGGTCGACTTGTCTGCCTATGGCGCCTGCCAATTGCGTATGACTGTCGAATTATGGCGAGATGCCGAAAAATACGGCCTTGCCAATTACGATGGCGGAAATCTTCAGTATACCACGGACGCTTCGGGGGCCAGTGGCTGGACGATCGTTGACGGCACAAAAATGGCTTACGACGGAAAGCTAACGGATTGCATCCCCTGCATCGTTCTCAGCCAGCAAACGTGGACGAGTTCCGCCAATCCCAAATGGAAAACAGCTATCTACGAAGGCCCTATGCCCCTGGGTCCCGTCGTTCGC
>JANORL010000875.1:0-4565 GCA_031415295.1 Polyangiaceae bacterium
GTGATCGAGGTCGCGGGCGAGTGTGTCTGGATCACAAGACACGTAAATGCAAAGTGGTGCACCGACCCGCGCGATCGCTTCCCGTGCGGCCGGTGAAACCCCGCGGCGCGGCGGATTCATCACGATCGTGTCGAACTTCTCGTGCTTCGCCACGAGGGATGTCACCAGTTCCGCTGCATCACCCACGCGTGCATCGAGTTCCCCCAAGCCTTGCGCAGCGGCTGCGGCTGGCGCTTTTTGGACCGCCGGGGCAAACGACTCGATCATCGTCACGATGTTCTGCTCGTGCGCCAGCGCAATCGAAATCGCGCCTGAACCACCGTACAAATCGAGCACCCGCGCTTGACGTCGTTTCGTACCTGTTTCGTCGAGCAACAGTTGCATGTCGAGCGACGCGATCTCGCGCGCGATGAGAGCATGCACGCGTGCCGCTTGTCCGCGATGCACCTGGACAAACGATCCGTACGACGCCGTGTGGAAGGTTCGTCCGATACGATCTTCCGCTTGACCCAGCCCATCGAGCAGGACCGTTTCGGGGCCCAAAATCTGCGGCGCATCCGCTTCGTGAAGGTTTGCCGCCAGCCCGACGACGCGCGGCAACAACGGACGAACCAGTTTGCCCGCGGCAATGAGCGCCTCGCGCGACGCAACACGATCACGTTGCAACACGAACGTCACAAGCACACCAATGCGGTTGCCTTGGGCCGTTGGTGTCGTCTCCGGCGGTGCCGTCGCTCCAGGCATGTGCATCTCACGCAGATCGATCGCGCGAAGCACGCCACCATTCTGCGGATCGTACGGCGAAAGAAGCCCTTGCGTTCCTTCGGGTGGTGATTTCAAAAGTGTCCGTAGCGCAGCAGCGATCTCGGCCAGCGCGGGCGCGAGCACGCGACACGACGGGATGTCGATAACCTCGTGATTGCCCGCGCGTCCATACAGCCCGATCCCACCTGTCGGCGACACGATGAGTTTCGCGCGGCCGCGATACGCAACAATGAGATCCGCCGGGATAACTTGCCGCGTGTAGAGCAACTCGAGTGCCGGGTAGTGCACGATGGAACTCACGACGCGAGCTCGCTTCGTCGTGAGTTGCTGGGCGTGATCGAGCCCGATCAGTGGGCATCCGCCGCATTGCTCGGCGTGCACACATTCGATTTTCGCTGACGGTATTTCACCAGCTCGCAGCGTTCGCCGCGCCGTCGCACCCCCCAAAGCACGTGCGGCGTTGGCCGCGGCAGTAGGGGGATTGGCGGGACCTTTCGGGTCATTGTTCCCTGCGCCAGAATCCATCGCCGCCCAGGTTACAGTGGTCCTCGACAAGGTCGAACCATGAAAACAGAGCAACGAACGTTTTGTCGACGAGCCATCGGCCTCGCGTGGTCACCGATTCGCAACACGATCATGGCAACAACTTTGTCCGCACGCTTTGCCGATGCCGCGTACCATCGCGCCGCGAGCAACACAGCGCTCGCTCCACGGTCCGAGCGATGCCCCAGGGCGTTCCCAGCGTTGCACGAATTGGCTGCATAGATCCCGCTAGGATCCGCTGGCGCTCGTCTTGCCGGATCCGATTCGGCGTCGCACTTGCGCTCATCATCGGCACGCTCGCTGGTACATCGAACGCGTCCGCTGCTTCACCTGACGCCGACGCACGCAAGGGCATGGCATTGGCGCGCAAAGGTGATTGCGTCGAAGCGCTTCCGTTGCTCGAATCCGCCGAGAGCGCTCGTCATCGACCCGAAACCGCCGTCGGACTTGCCGATTGTTACGTCAAACTCGGCGCCTTGCTCAACGCGAAAGTCCTCTACGACGTCGTCGCGCTAGAAACACCCGAACGATCCCATACGCGTGCCGATCGCACCGCCATCACGAGTGTTCCCAAAAAGCTGAAGGACATCGAACCGCGTATCCCCACGCTGGCCTTCACGATCCCGCCCGACTACCGCGGCGTCGTCGTCAAAGTGAACGACGACATCATCGAAAACCCCAGCGAACCCCGCGGTTTCGACCCCAATGACGAGTTCGTCGTGACCATCGCCGCCACCGGTCTCCAAACACGAAAAGAGACCGTCGTCCTCATCGAACGCGAACGCCGCGTCATCAAGGTCAACCTGGACAAAAGTTCGCTTACGTCATCCCCGACAACCTCAGGACCGCGCACCTTTCTCGGCCTGAACTACCGCGGCTACATCGTTCCAGGCTTCCTCACGAACATCTTCGGCGATGGTGGTCGCACCATCGTCGCCCCCGGTGTCGGGATCGCTCTTACGCGTGTTTCGGATCGTTTGGACTTGACATTTTCCGTCGACTACTCGGCCTTTCCCATGGGTCCCACCCCATTCAAACCTTACGGCACCCCCGACACCGAATACGAGATCATCGAGAGCGACCTCGCCTCCCTGCACGCCACGTTCGAGCTGCGTTGGAACGTCCCACTCGATGCCAAACAACGCGTGCGTTTTCGTATCGGTGCAGGCATCGGTTTCGGCATCATGCCCTTTGGCAATTTGTACCGAACGCAGGCTTATCCACAGTCGTTTACGCCCGGTGACCCCTACACGTATCTGCCGTGCGCCGGCCCCAACAACCCCGGTGGCTCGTTCCGCTACTGCAATCAACTCGACAAAGACGCCGATCATTACGGTGGTTACGCCGAACCTTCATGGTTCACCGGCGGCGTTCGACCCACCATTTATCCCTGGGTCGCTTTGCCTATTGTCGGCGTGAGTTTTCGCCCCGTCCCCCGCATCGCCATCGATATCGACATCGCCCCGTCCATCGCCGGTCTGCTCACGAGTGCAGGTGTGCGCGTGGGGTTCTAAGAGCGCCTCACCCCCTAAACCCCCTCTCCAACTTTGCGCCTACGGCGCTGCGTGGAGAGGGGGAAAAGAGCCTCGGTTTGTCCGGTTCCCCCTGCTATGAAAGCCGGGCACGTTCTCGCTTACGCTCGAACGGCCCTAGTCAGTGCATTCGTCGGGCTCGCTTCGCGACCCGACTCTTGCACTCTACCCCGTTCACGATGGGGGGCTACGCCCCCCATCCCCCCGAGATCGTTGTGATGCGTTTTCATCTCCGGTGGGTGAGGCGCCTCATTCGCACCATCAGCACCAGCACAGCCAGGGCCAGCGCCCCCAACGATCGCTCGTTCGATCCAACCGGACGACGCACCGAGCAATCTCCTTCGGTTTGCTTAGACAAACACGCCGGCGAAAAACCATGTCGCGGTATCGGATTACACGTCGCTTTGTCTATCGGCGGATCCACCGGCGGATACGCGTAGCAAATAGCTCCGATGTCATCGACCCCCAATGTCCGCGGACCGATGTCCCCCGTCGTGTAATTCGCCCACATCGTCGCCGTCGAATCCAGCGAATGCGTCAGGCCCAGGAAATGTCCCGCTTCATGCGTCATCACGGAAAGCAGATCCGTTTGCACATTTCCATCCGACGTCGTGATGCCAAAACCAAACGTGTTGACCTCCATGTCCGCGTCGTAAATCTCGCCCGTACGAACGTCGTAGGTCACCGTCGTCAGCGCGATGTTGTGCGGGCCCGATGGATGCGGCCAATTCTTATCGCGAAACACCACCAGGTTCGCGTTCGCCGCTTTCGAATTGTACTGGACCAGATTGCAATCCACGGGCCCCAAGTTCTCCACGTGAATGTTGGGTTTTCCCCCGGTCATCGGATCACACGCAGGTTCTTCCCAGCTTTCAAATGCCTGGGTCACCACCGCATTCGCAATGTCGAGCGACACTTGTTCCGATGAATCCACCTGCAAACTCACGCCCACACAAGGCCGCGTCCAAAGCAGAGGTTTGCAACTCGGATCGATGTTCGGGTCGCCATCACAAATCGGCACGTCACGGCATGTCGACGATCGACAAAACGCATCGGCCACACGAGCACTCGAAGTGACGAGCCCAAGCCCGAGGACGAAGAGCAAGCAAGTCGAAAAACGCATCAGCGGCCTTTCGCAGCTCGCCGTGATCTTCAGCGACGAACCAGCGTGATGGGAACACCGAGTTTACGCGAAAGTGTTCCTTCCAAGGTCGACCACAATTCCGATCCATCCCTGCTTGACCGCCATTCGCGGCTCTGGTTGTGCGGATCAATGTGCGGATCGAAATGCCAAGCCGTGCGTTCAGCAGCCATCCAGATCTGTTTCGCCGCTCGATGACTGTTCACGATGAACTTGGCGCCATCACCGAATTCAATCGTAAGAACACCCATTTGCAGGTCCATCTCCATGGAATCGACATCGCTGAGCGATCGTTCGAGCGCCCGCATGGTGTCGTCCGCAACGCGCTCGAATTCCGCTTCCGTCATCGCCTCGGTAGTCATGTCGCCCGTTTATAGCCTGCCGTAACGTCACTTCCAAGGTGTGCGAAGACACCGTAGCGTTGCACAGAGCTGTCTGGGCGAACGAGGAGCATTTGGTCATTCCGCTGAAGGTGAACTAGAGACCTGATCAGTTTGACTCCAAGCCTTGATTTGAACCCTCGCTTCGCGCGCGTGGGACGCGCGCTGCGCGAGGCCAGTCACGATGGGGGGCTCGCAGGCGGC
>JANORL010000876.1:0-1969 GCA_031415295.1 Polyangiaceae bacterium
GATCCATCCAGGCAGCGAAGACATCTACTTTGCGACGGGATCGAAAATCCTACGTGCACAAAGGAGCGACGGAGTCATCACCGATTACGCGGGCTCCAGCACGAGCGGCAATGGCGGCAATGGTGGTAACCGGACGAATGCCACCTTTAACGGCATCTCCGATCTCACGTTTACACCCAATGGGGGTATCCTGCTCGTTGCTGACAACAACAATGGAAACATCCGAGCCATCAACACGACCGGCACACCAGCGACCGTCTGGGGCGTCAACATCAATCCCGATGTGGTCGAGCGTATCGCGAGTCCAGGTGTCGTCAATCCGCTCGCAATGGCCCTCGATCAAGAAGGCAGTATTTACACGCTTGGGTTTACACAGATTCGCAAGATCCCCTTCGACAGGCTTGCGCCCGGAGCACCTGGATATGTCGAAAGCGTCGTCATCGGGGGCAACGGAACCGCAACCAGTCTGCCAGCGGAAGGCTGCCCTGCAAGCACAACATCGCTCGGCGTCAACAACGGCATCGTGATCGATCCGATTCGAGGCGACGCATTTTTCGGCGGACGTAACGCGCTCGTTCGACGATTGAAGAAAAGCGGCGGAATGAATGCGATGACGATCGACGCTGCTGATTGCATCGATTTCGTTGCTGGAAGTTGGGACATGCAAAAAGCGATTCCCAATGCCGGGTACGCCGGTAATGGGGTGCCAGCCACGAGTGCCACGCTGGCGCTGCTCACGCGTCCGTTCGTCGACCGAATAGGTTCGATTTTGCTGCCTGCCGAGGGGTATCTGCGACGAGTGCTTTTCGATGTTAATGGCAATCCTGGCATGATCAACACGATCGCTGGGATTGGTCCGAGTTCGGTGAACAACTTGCCCGCGTTGTCGCTACGGGCATTAAACAGTTTGGGCAGCATTCGAGTGGATGCGGCGAACAATCGGTACATCTTTCCCACAAATGGGCGAATCGTCGCAATGGACCGGACGACAAACCTGCTGACTTCGCTTGGTGGGACTGCACATCTCGGCAATACCATTGGCGCGAATGGAATGGCCACGGCCTCCGATATTGGCACCTTGCGAGGTTTCGACGTTGCAGCGAACAAGCTATACTTCCTCGAAGCGGTCATTCCACGCATCGCAATGATCGATCTTGGTCTAGCAAAAATTGCCGTCGTTGCCGGTGACGGAAGGACAGCAACGCTGGCGGAGCAGCAAACAGCGGGTCCCGCCACAACTTCACGCGTCGCCATCAATACGGGCGCACCCAAGGTCGCGGTCGGGCCGACCGGCGCGCTTTACTTCGCCGATACGAACCTGTTGCGCATCATCAACATCACGGCCCAGCCCATTACGACGTTTGGTGTCACCATCGCCGCTGGCGACGTCGATGATCTTCCGCTCGCCTTCGGGACGAACTTGAGCGGCATCGCCTTCGCGCCAAACGGTGATCTTTACGTGGCATCCTACACGACAAACGCCATCAGCCGCGTGCGAGCGTTAGGTCCGTTCGTCGTCGAGACGGTCATCGCTGGCGACAGTCAGGATAATGGTGTCCCCATACCGGGGATGGCCGCGAATCTCAAACTGAACCATCCCAGCGACATCCAATTCCTCGCGAATGGATCGCTCGCCATCGCGAATGACTACAGCAATACGCTTATCGTGGTCGAGCCTGATGTCATGGGCGAAATTGGCCCGACGAGCCAATTCGCACATGTTTTTGGGAGCGGCGCACCAGGAACCCTCCGTGCCAATGGATTTGCACATTTCGCTGCACCACGAAACGTGCGAGCTGTCACGTCCGACGGCGCGAGCCTCGTCCTCCTCGCCGGGGAACGAGTCATCGAACTAAAAACGCCCTGACATTCGAGTCGACCAGGAATGCGCGCGTCGAAGTCTCGGCGCGTGCGTTCTTGCCGTTATTTCGCGATCCTAATCCCCTTTGGTTCGTGCGCATCGCGGGCG
>JANORL010000877.1:0-2466 GCA_031415295.1 Polyangiaceae bacterium
GTCAAAGAAAAAACGAAAAAGGGATACGCCGAGGTTGCCGCCGCGTCCGATGGGACGCCTGCCCCGAAACCTCGAGCTTCAAAAGCGGCAGCTCCAGCGCCGGCAACGGACGCATTACCGGCGACTTCCGATGCAAAGAGCGAAGCGAAACCCGTAGAGCCCGAACCGAGCAAGGTCGTCGTTCCGACCCGTGCAGTTGTCGAGATCGATTGGAACAAACTCGAAATCAATCGGGCCCTGGTTCCGCATAGGTTTGGCCGCTATCGACCTTCCGAAAAAGAACTCGATGCCGATTCCTGGCAAGCTGTAAAAACGGCTTGGTCCACTTGGAAGTCCGTTTGTCCGACTGATACGTTCGTCGTTGCTGCGGAACTCGCACCTGCGGTGATTGAAGCCCAGGAATGGCTCGAAGCGAAGTCTCCAGGTTCACTTTCTCCATTGGGTGCCGTTGTCGCGGAAGCGCTTCTTGGTTTGGACTGTGAAACGCATTGTTATCCCGCAATGCGTGGGCTTTCGGAAGCATCGATCGCCAAACATGGTGTTGGTTGGATTTTCGACGTAGTGTTGGCCGCAACTCGGCTGAAATTCGAGCGACTCACGTCGCCACCGGTGTGCAACATTCAGCATATTCCGGAAAGCATGGGGCCCTTCACGGCGGGAGATTCGACGGCGCAGCGTATGGCATTCGTGGCGCAAAACCTTTCAGATGATCTTTATGCTCAGCTCATTGCTGATGCTGAAACGCGTTGGGCGATGTGGTCCTATTTCCAAAAATTGCGCATCATGACGGTCATTCCAGGGCATACCAAACTTGCCGATATGCTGTGCGAAGAATGGCTCGCGGTTGGGGGCAAAGTTGAGGGCTTCGTGCCAGCGCCGTATGCGTCGGAAGGTGTGGAACCGGAAATTGATTTGGCCTACAGCCGGCCCATGATGACGAAGCTGGCGAAGAAAGTGGTTACTCGTGCTTATGCGGGCGGGCGGCTGATGTCGCATTTGTGGCGGCTGCTGGACCTCGTCGGAGCGGACGTCATTCCCATCATCAAAATCAGCAATGACAACGTGGATTGGGCCAACGGAATCGTCATGGGACTCGACGTTGCGGCGCTTGTACGAGGTGCCGAGACGGCCGCGTTGATGGTTGCGCATTTGACTTCGAAAAAAGAAGTAGTGCAGCGCGCGACAGCCTGGCTCAACGAAAACCACGTATTGGCGCTCTCGGCGTTGGCGGACGCGTTAAACAGTTCTGGAGCCATGGCCGATCGAGCTGCCGTTGTGTTTCTGGATCTGGATCGGGCGCACCCTGGTTTGGCCGACCGTGTTGATATGCGTCCAGCTTCGCGGACGGCAATGGAAAAGTTGCGGCAAAAAATGGCCGTCAAGGAGGACGCTGCTCTCGAAGAATTGCCGCGTGTATTGGCGAAACCGCCGTGGCTTTCAGGAAAACGAGCCGACGTATTGCCCATTGTCGCCAACGTGGCTGTACAAGCATATCCCGACGCGCTGCACGATGACGAGAATGGGTCTCTGAAACAGGCTCGCGAGGAGTACGAAACGGGATCAAAATCGCCGCGAACGTACGAAGAAGTTTCCGACAGCATTGGTAAACGTTGGTATGGCAAGTCTGCGTCGAGCGGTCTTATTTCGCTTACGAAATCGGATCTCAAGAAAGCGTTTGCCGAATGGCCAGGCGATGCGTGGAGCGCAGGATACCACGTCTTGGTGCCGCTGGCCGTTTTCGGCGTGGAGGCCATTGCCGGATATCCTCGGATAACAATTGGCGCTTCGACCATTTTCGCCTCAGCGCTCAAAGACATCGTCGAATCACCGAAGCTCGCCCCGTTTTACGCATACGCTCGAACGCTGAAGGGCGCGCGCCGTTTTGCAGAGAAATGGCTGCTGAATTTCCCGAAAGCCGCAGTCGTAGGTCTAATACCCGTCGCTGTGGGTCCTCATACGCATGCCCGGGAACAAGCCGAATCGGCATTGCAATTCCTTATGGCGAAAGGTCATGCGGACTTGGTGCGATCCGTAGCGGGTTCGTATGGAGAACAAGTAAAAGCCGCGGTGGAATCCGTGCTTGGTGCTGATTCCCGGGATCGATATCCCATCAAACTGGCGAAAATCGGGCCATGGGCTAACGTGGACAAACTACCGCGGCCGCTGCTCAAAGGTCGCGAAAAAGCATTACCGAAAAGTGCTGTCGAAGCGTTGTTCATCATGTTGGCCATTTCCACGCCCGAATCCACGTATGTGGGCCTGGAAGACGTGGTTGACGTGTGTGATCGTTCGTCGCTCGAGGATTTTTCTTGGGCGTTGTTCAACGAATGGCAAATGGGCGGTGCTCCATCGAAAGAAAACTGGGGCATGCAGCAATTGGGCGTTTTGGGCGGTGATGACGTCGCGCGCAAGCTTACCCCGCTGATTCGTATGTGGCCTGGTGAATCGTTGCAAGCCCGTGCCGTC
>JANORL010000878.1:0-2988 GCA_031415295.1 Polyangiaceae bacterium
CGAGACCACCGGACGGCTGATCAAACGGCATCTGGTGCTCCCTACGTTGGTCAATCTGGAAATGTTGGGCGACGTCTCGCCCAGCATACGCGTGATGGGCGGCTGACTCCTGGTACTGAGGTTACGCACGTGATAGAGGGCGGAAAGCTGGCCAGAGAAATTGCAGAACACCACCGAATTCAAGAAATTACTGAAGGAACACCTGCTAGGGACTCACCAAAAGTCTCAAATAAAGTGGATCCAATCGGACCTAATCGTAGGCATCTTCTAGACAATCAATGAGGAACCCATGAAAGAACTTTCCATACCCCCCGACGTGGGCACTGATCGGCAAGCGCGTGAACTTGTGCGTGTCTGGGCTGCTCATGGTGAACAGCATGTATCTTTGGACGTAAATGCATGGCCCGACCCGGCGGCGTGGGGTCTGCTCCTCGTCGATTTGGCGCATCACGTCGCCAATGCGTATGCCGATTCTCGTGGCCTCGATCCGGTGGTTACTCTCGCGCGAATTCGTGAAGCATTCGAGGCAGAATTGAATTCTCCCACGGATTAATCACGTTCCTGGGGAGTATAAACGGTAATGAAAAGCTGGCTCAATGACCACCGCTTCGCAAAGTCTGCTCGTGTTGTTCGGGTTCTACTGGAACGAAGTGATGAGGGGCTGATTCTTTTCCTGAAGCTTATCGCTGATTCGGACCATTCTGAAATGGAGTGGCGTTTCGTGCGAGTGACCCAACTCAAGTTCCGAGGCGAGTCAACGGAATTGTTGGGCCTGGTCTTGCTGCAATGTGAGGATGTGACGTCGCAAGGCTGGGAAGGTATTCGATTTCGCGTGAAGGACTACGAGGGAGAATTTTTGTCGTTCTTTTGCGAGGATATTGAGGAAGTCGAGATGTCGCGGAATGCTCGACAGCCATGACGCACACTGAACTGAACGCAAAGTTAAACGAGTCCATTGAGGTTTTCTTGACGATTCTCCGCTCGAGCTGGCCAGCCATGACGGAGTTGGCAAAAACGATGGCTTGTCGAGATGTAGATGAGGTTCTCGCAGATTGGGCCCAAGCAAATTGGGAAATGATAGTAGAGGCTGCCCTTTCTACGAATGAGCTAGTCTTCACGGAACCCTATGGAGAAGGCGCAGACTGTAACGCGCAAGGTTCACGCGTTTGGGACCCTGGAAATGTTACAACGCACGCAACGCACATCGTTCATTGCATCTCGAAACATGACGGCAGTGTGACTGACATATTGGCGCATCAACGTACGCAGTTGTCTGATGGTGGAGTGCCATTTGACCGATTCGTGTCGCGCACGCCCAATGGCTGGTACGCAGAATGCCCGCCATTTGATCATGTCCTACTATTGGATGGCGCGCGGGAAATGCTCATCTCGTTGCAAGACGTGCAGTTCATTCTAAGGAAAGTAACTCCATAAGCGTATCGCTCGCCACCGACCTTGAAGCCCTGCGCACTTCCCCCCGATCTCAACACCGACACACTGGCAACGCGTGACACGCAGCCATAACTTTTGCATCTCAATGGCTGGAGAGAAAGACGCGATCATACCCCGTTATCCAGCATCGCATCTTGTGCGACGCTTTTACTGACCAGGAGTAAACATGATCGGATAGAGTACAACTATATTCCCATCTTGCGGATGCGGAAAGACGAGGCTTGTTTTGAACTTCCGCATAAGGCAGGAAATCACGTTAGCATCGGGCAACGGCGGTTCTTGCTCCTCCTTCACTGCTGGCGGAGTAACGGATTGTGGCCAGCCTAAAACGCGCCCGTCAAGCCCAATGACAAAATTTATCAACACCCGCCCGTGCAACGCGGGATTTTTCAAAAGTCCTTGCTCATAGCATGTTTGCCATTGGACCGATGCGGTGCGAATGGTGTTTTGTATGGTTTGGGGATCGAGGCGCGGTCTAATGGCTCGAGCCACATGACGCTCGAGCGATGAGCCATTATGCGCATCGAAAAGTACCGTGATATTTGTAGGGGCATCGCTTGTCGAGTGGGCTCCTACGACGACGGCAAGAGCAATCGCGGCATCTCCCCACTGTACCTCGGACGCGGCTGTAAGCCATACGCCGGATGGGCAAGGACGCGGCGCATTGTTGCAGCCTTGATTGATGGCATTGTTGAGCGTCGTCATTCCGAAGGCATCACGAGGAACTAGTTTTGTCAAAATCGATTCTAATCGCTCTGCCCCTGAACCGTCGGATCTAGTAATTGAGAAAGTCTCAGCTTCGACATTTGCCATCGTTACATGCAGCGCAATCTGCTGTCGTGCCGCAACAAGTGGAGTTTGATCATGGAGATTTCCAGATTGTAGCTTTATCGGCTCGCGCAACCGGAGCCACTCCGCACCGACATGGATCCAAATACCTTCACACCCGGCAGCATGTGCCGTCCAAATCGCACTTGCCGCAGCGAAAAATGGGAGTTCCGGCGCAACATTAAAAATGCATTCACCGGGCGCATCGAGTCTGTCGTCGGATACCTGAAGCGCACGAATTAGCGAAAAGAATGCTGGCAACGATTGTTGTGTGTTCGCAATTTCGTTTGGACTCCATGAAGTACGACTCCCGTTCACCACGATCTCATTAGCTCGGAGCCCGAATTGAGGTCCCTCGATACCGCTCGGTAATTTGGCCAATTGCTCAGTAAAATGTGGGTCTGCGCTATGTGAATTTATGCTCCCTGTCGTCAATGCGGGTATGCATCCTTGGTATAGTCCGCTCAGAAAAAGTAGGAACCAAGCGCTCGTCCGCGCGCATTGTGCTCGTTGGTACAGCCGATGGGTGTCAAGCATGATCGAGTTTGGCCTTTCATCTGTAACCGTGAAACGCAGCGTTAATCCGCGGCCTATCACGGACTAGGTTTGTCCGCAACCGATCATCTCGCTTCACGCCGCACTCGCTCCCCAGCTCGGCACCGACCTCCGACCTCCACGCCGCACTCGCCCCCCAGCTCGGCACCGACC
>JANORL010000879.1:0-2112 GCA_031415295.1 Polyangiaceae bacterium
CGAATGCAGGCGGATTCTCTTGTAAATTCAGGAGCCGCACCCGCTTTTGCAGTTCCTCCCAAAGATGCTCGGCAATCGCGTCTTGCGTGCGCGTAACGAGGCTTTGCACATCCAGCCAAACGACGAGCGCTTCGGGAGAAACCCCGGCATTGAGCTGAGCGCGCGATCCCAAGGCAATGAGCGCCGCCCCATCGGGATCAATTTGTTCCGCAACAGCCTGAAGCAGCGAGCTTTTTCCAACTTTGCGCAAGCCAAACACTCCCACGGCTTGACCTCGGAGCAAGCGGAAAACAGTCTTTTCGACTTCCTGCCGACGTCCGATGAATGCCCGACCTCGCACAGGATCCCGGCGATCAAAAATATCGAATGTGGCCAGGTGCGTACCCAGCAATTCCGATAATGGGGAAAAACGATCTTGATTGAGAATCCAAGGCACGCGTTGACCCCAAGGGCCTGCCAATCGAGGCAGCTTCTGCGGCAGTTCTTGCACGGCGCTCGCCACCACCAAGAGATCGGGGTCGATGTCCCTCGATCGTTCGCCTTCCTCCATGACCCGTCGAATGTCTTGTCCCCGAGGCATTGCCAATGAGGCCAAGAGGCGAATGTCCGGGGCAAGACCAAAACGTTCCCGAAGGTTGGCAGGAAGCGTCGCTTGAATCATCCAGGAACTACCCTGCTGATTTAGAGGTAGCGTCAAGATGCCCGAACAACCGTCCAATTCGAGACGTCGAAGCAGCGGGGTTCCCCAAGGGATCGCCGCAAGGAAAGCTTCGCGTAACGCTCGCGTTCTTTCGCTTTCGGGAATGGGTTTTTCCTGCGAAAAATCCAGATTCAAATCCGCGGCGAGCTTCTGTAAATGCTGCGGAAAGTCTTCCTTCCGTCCCGTGAGTTGCGACCATTGATGAACATCTTCGAGCGCGCTCACCAAATCGGCACCCGCTTCGGTCACCAGTTTTTGAATCGCTGGAGCAGAAATGCCATTGATCTTTAGATTCACACATGCTTCCGCAAGCATGCGTGGATCATTGGCAATGGGCGGAAGGGCACGTTTCAAGGCATCGCCAATCGTTTCACCAAAAAGATATGGCATGGCGGCGAAACAAACCGTGACCAGATTCTCCTTATGATGCTGACCATCGACATACGCCGTGAGCCACAACCTACGCGCGGACTCGTAAATCCAATAGAAGAATTCGCGTGCCGATTCGGCTTCTGAAGTGCCTTTTACGCGATCGAACCAATTCGTTGCGGCATTCATGCCAACACGAAGCAGGACAATGCTTTCGAGATCCTCATGAATCTCGTCATATCGATGGCTGTACAATGCACGCCGGCGTTGCGGTTCGAGCTTTTTATAGGTATCTTGCAAGCGATTCGCTGGCGATGGCAACCGCGAGACGAGAAATCCAAAACGTTGAGGAACATCGCCGAGGGAACGGCCGTGCGTAATCAGACTCAATCCGGGGTCACGCTGATCCAGCAATTCGTCGAACCACGACCAAAACGCTTCGATCTCCGATTCGGATTCCGGAGTATTGCCCAGCAAAAAGGCCGCTCCCAACAGCAACGGCAAACCGTCGGCATGCAGCGATGACGCTCCTTCGGCGTCTTCACCTCGTCGCGCTTTTGCGGAACGTCGCCCCACGCGTTTGCGTTTTGCGTCTTCCGTTTTCTTTTCAATGGCCAGTTTTTCCGCAGCAAGCCAAACGTCACGAACTTGCGCTACGCGAACGCCAGCTTGGCGCAAAGCCGTGGCGAGCGCCGCAGCTGCCGCCAAGTACACGTTCCACGTGTCTTTGCTGGTGTGGGAAAGTCCGCGCCCAAGCAGCACTTCGCGGCTCAGGTGGCCGAGGTATCCTATGGCAATGCGCAAACCATCCAGGCGTTGCAGGAGCAAGCCGAATGCGTGGCGCATCCATGTTGGCAATTCGTTTTGCTGCACTTGTTGCAATTCGGCTTCCGCAAGGGCCTTCTCCGATTCATTCATGCTCGCACGTGCCCGATATGCCAGTGCCTCGGCAAGCGATTCAACATGTCTAGTAATCAGGCTCGTGACGAGTAATGCTGAGACACTGCGACTCGGGAGCCACGCGCCTTGCTCGTTAAATACAG
>JANORL010000880.1:0-5550 GCA_031415295.1 Polyangiaceae bacterium
AGCGTGGGTTAGGTTATTAGAACGAGTCGACGGAGGGCTGAACAAAGTTCGTCCCAATGACACCGTACAGGTTTTTCTGGGCGTACTACTTTGACGAACTGCCCGAGAATTTTGTTGCATTTTCATTTGTCCGTGGCATCATGGTGGGCATGTGGCGTCCTGACGAGATGCAACAGGTTGGTCCTTATCGTGCGGAGCACGTTCGCTCGGGAGACCCGTATGAGATTTCGAACGGGCATCTGATTGAATGCATGCCGACGGGGCAACGTGGGGCGAAGTCCACGTCGAGTGGCGCATCACTTCTGGGAACGGATCCCGAGGTTGAATCTTCTGGAATCGATGCTGGGTTTTCACCGAATGCGTCGGTACTTCGAGCGCCGGACATCTCGATTGGGGGATTAAAAGACGAACCTGGCTGGACGAGCACGGCGCCGCTGTTAGCCGTCGAATATGCCGATACGGGTCAGAATGAAGTCACTTTGCGGCAAAAGATCATTGAGCTTTTGCGAGCCGGTACGAAATACATTTGGGTCGTGCGATTGCAAGATCCGCAGTGTGTTGAAGTGCATGAGCCAGGAGCACCGGTGCGTATCATGCGTATGGGGGACACGTTGGAAGCTCCGGGAGCTTTGCGTAATCCCGTACCGGTATCCGCATTTTACGATCCCAAAGAAGCCCAACGTCTCACCCTGCGTAATCTGCTTCAACGTGAAGGGTATGCGGGTCTCGATGACGTGAAGCTCCAAAGTCGTCTTGCCGAAGCTCGCAATGCCGTGCGTCGTGTTCTTGCGCGCCGAAAGCTGCACCTTTCCGCTTCCGACAATGCTCGTATCGATGCCTGTTCGAATCTGGAAACGCTCGAACGATGGCTCGACAACGCCGTTGATGCTCCCTCGACATCCCTCGCCCTCGAATAAGCAGCTCCGCCGAATAAATATTCTTGCAATATGCACGCCATGGCCAATCCAATGTTTGGCATACAATTGGCAAGCAAAACCAATCTCGATCATTCACGATCGTTCACGAAAAAAAGGCCTGCAAATACTTGACGAACGGTTGCCGCGGTAGGATTGCATTGACCGTCGCCAATGATTGCCCCGCAAACGATCGCCTCCGTTAAAGAGCGCACGGATCTTGTTGCACTCATCGGCGAAACCGTGCGTCTCGCCCGAAAAGGCCGCACATTCACGGGGTTGTGTCCTTTTCACAAGGAAAAAACCCCAAGCTTTCACGTCAATCCTGAACGGGGCATCTACCATTGCTTCGGCTGTAAAGAGAGCGGCTCGGCGATCGACTTTCTCATGAAGATCGAAGGCATGTCGTTCACCGAAGCCGTACGAGCCCTCGCGGAACGCACCGGCGTGGAGGTCATCGACACAGCGACCGACGCTGAACGCCGCGAAGCCCACGCCGCACGCCGCGCTCGTGACGATCTTTATGCCGTCAATCACCTCGCCGCGACGTTCTTTGAACAGTCCATGCGGGGCACGGGCACCAGCGTGCATCCCCTCGCCTCATATGCGCTCCAAGAATTACGCCGCCGAGGACTCGATCCGGGGCCTGATGCCGCGGGCAGCGTTGCCGATGCGCTCCAAGCCTTTCGAGTCGGATACGCGCCTCCTGCATGGGACGGGCTCGCCGCGTTTTTGAAGCGCCAAGGAGTATCTCCAGCAGCGGCTGAAAAGGTTGGGCTGCTCGTCCCGCGTTCGTCCGGGTCAGGTTATTACGACCGTTTCCGCCATCGCCTGATGTTTGCCGTGAGCGACGTGCAAGGTCGCGTGATCGCGTTTAGCGGACGGAGTTTGGCGGAGCCCACCGTGGACGAACTCCGCAGCTTGGGTTTGTCGCCGGCTGCGGGGGCCGAAGTGCCTGCCAAGTACGTGAACAGTCCCGAATCGCCCATCTATACGAAGGGCGAGCACTTGTTTGGTTTGTACCAAGCTCGTCATGCGATCCGCCAAAAGGGCGAAGCGATCCTTGTCGAAGGTAATTTCGATGTGTTGTCGCTTCATGCTCGCGGCGTTGATCACGTTTGCGCGCCGCTTGGAACGGCGTTTACGGCTGCGCAAGCCAAGCTTTTGAAACGTTTTACCCCGACCGTGACGCTTCTTTTCGATGGCGATGCTGCGGGGAAAAAAGCGACGTGGGCTTCACGCGTCGCGTGTAAAGAGGGCGGCCTCGATGCACTCGTCGGTTTGCTTCCTGCGAAAGCGGACCCCGACGATTTCGTGCGCACGCATGGCGTCGAGGCGCTAAAGACGGTCACGAAATCGGCGAAAGAGCTCTACGAGCATCTCATCGAAGACGCGCTCGCAAACAACGCCTTCAACGACGCCACGACCGACGGCAAACTCTCGCGTATCCACGCCGTTGCTGCGCTCCTTGGCGAACAGCAAGACCCAGTCAAACGCTTGATGCTCAAAACATACGCCGACCGGATGTCGTCGAAGCTGGTCATGGGCGGTCAATCGCCGAAGGACTTGCGCCAACTCGAGCAGCTGCTCGAGCAAGCAACCAGTCGCGGGCCTACGCACGCGTTACGTGCGGCGGAGACACAAGTGCCGCATCATCAGGCGCGCTCGCGTATCCGCGTGGACGACATCGCTCTGGAGATACTCGGGTCGCTCATCGACTTTCCGGTTCTGTTCCACGATGCTGAAGTGATGGATGCTGTTGGGTCGCTCGACGGTGATGCGGCGCTGGCAATTGGCACAGTGCGTCAATCTTTAACGGACGAAATGGAGTATCTGGCAGACGAATTTCTTGCGCGAATCCCGGCGTCGATCCATGCATTTGCGGCTGGACGGCTGGCATCGCCCGTCTTCGAGACCGCCGACATGGCGCGTGAAGAGCTTATAAAAAACGCAGGAAAGTTGAAAAAGCTGAGTCTGTTGCGCGAAAACGCTGCAACAGCGGATCAGCTCCAACGCGTGGCGCCGTTGGGGGATGTTGCGCTGGAAGATGCCTTGTTACTTGAAGGTGCAAGACGCGCGAGAGCGAAACTTGGATTGAGATGAAGGCGCCTGACAAGCGTAGGTATTTGGTGCGTTTGCTGAAGTAGTTCTCAGGTTTGTCATCACAGTTTCTTGAAGCATGCGGTCGACAAAGGACCGCGGGTGGAGCGAGTGCGAATGGCGAGCAAGGCCAAGCAGTCTGCGGGTCGGCCAAGCGGATCGAGCACGGGAAAAGGCAACGGAGCATCAGGTGGCTCCCGTGGCGCCCGTGGTAAACATTCGGGGGATGGATCTGGCAAGGCAGATCCCCGGAAAGCCATCGAAAAACTCGTCGATACGGGCAAGACCAAGGGGTTCTTGACGTACGACGAGGTGAACGACGCGCTTCCTGCGGATGTTTCTCCCGACCAACTCGACGACGTCGTTGGGGCACTCGGTGACGAAGACATCGAGATCGTCGACGGTGCAACCCAGGTCAAGATTGCCCCCAAACGAATCGCTGATGAGGAAGCGGTCGAGAAAAAGCACGTCGTCGCCAACGGGCGCGAAGCGGAAGAGGACGTCGATTATTATTCGAAGTCGAACGATCCGGTCCGCATGTACTTGCGCAAGATGGGCAGCGTTTCGTTGCTCACGCGCGAGGGCGAAGTGGAGATCGCCAAGCGCATCGAGCAAGGCGAACTGTCCGTCAACGCCGCGATCCTCGATTCTCCTATCGCCGTTCGTGAAATCATCGACCTTGGCGAAAAGCTCCGCAAGCACAAGATCCGCGTCAAAGAGCTGATTCGTGATGCGGAAGCGGACGATCAAGAGTTTGACGAGGAAGAAGCGGATCGCCGGATCATTCGCCTCATCGACAAGGTCAAACGCCTCGACAAGAAGAAGGCGGACCTGACGGAAGAACGCAAAGAAGCCAAGACGGAGAGCCGTCGCAAGCTGCTTGATGCGGAAGTCCACACCACGACGTTGGAGATGGTCGCGACGCTCGAAGAGATGCGCCTGAACAAGAAGACGATCGAGAAGATCGTCTTCAAGCTGAAGGGGCTCATTTCCAAGGTCGAGCGTGCGGAAGCCGGAGCGACGGAGATCGAGCGTCGCACGGGGATGAGCAAGATTGAACTTCGACGCGAGCTGTTGAAGGTCAAGGGCAACAAGCTTGCCGAAGCGCGTTTGGCGCGGCGCCTGAACGTTCCGCGTGAAGAGCTGCTCGAGCTCGAATCCACGCTGAAGAACGCCGTCAAGGGCCTGAAGAAGGTCGAAGAAGAACTCAACATCGACGTCGATGGTGTTCGCGGTACGTACGAAAGTATTCGTCGTGGCGAACGCATGGCCGAGCACGCGAAGGCCGAGTTGGTCGAGGCAAACCTGCGACTCGTCGTGTCGATCGCGAAGAAGTACACGAACCGCGGCTTGCAGTTCTTGGACCTCATCCAAGAAGGCAACATCGGCTTGATGAAGGCCGTCGATAAGTTTGAGTACAAACGAGGCTACAAGTTCTCGACGTACGCGACGTGGTGGATTCGTCAGGCGATCACGAGGGCGATCGCCGATCAGGCACGAACGATCCGCATCCCTGTGCACATGATCGAAACGATCAACAAGCTCATCCGTACATCGCGGTACTTGGTCCAGGAATACGGGCGCGAGCCGACGCCGGAAGAGATCGCCGAGAAGATGGAGCTGCCACTCGACAAGGTGCGCAAGGTCCTGAAGATCGCGAAGGAACCCATCTCGCTCGAGACGCCGATCGGTGAAGAGGAAGATTCACATCTTGGTGACTTCATCGAGGACAAGAGTGTGGTGTCGCCGTCGGAAGCGGTCATCAACATGAACTTGTCCGAACAAACTCGACGCGTGCTCAAGACGCTCACGCCGCGCGAGGAAAAAGTTCTCCGCATGCGGTTTGGTATCGGCGAGAAGAGCGATCACACGTTGGAAGAAGTGGGCCAGGACTTCGAGGTTACGCGCGAGCGAATCCGGCAGATCGAAGCGAAGGCGCTGCGCAAGTTGCGACACCCGAGTCGCTCGAAGCAGCTCAAGAGTTTCATCGACAGCTAGGAACGACCATGGGTGGAGGGGACAAACTCGGCGAACACAGGCACATGCCTCGATGTTGGCTTGGGTTTGTCCTCTTGCTATGTGCGTTTGTCTTGTCCGGGTGTATCCGAGACGTGACCGAGAATGATTGCCGGGCGCTCGCGACGCACTTGCGCGACGTGTGGACGGCGGAAGCGAAGTTTCCGGAGAAAGCGAGTCCTTCAGCGGAGAAGGCCGTCGCAGTCATCAAGAGTGAAGGCGCGAAGCTGGAGGAATCCGTGATGGTCACGTGCAAACGCGACTACGTGGGCAAACCTCGAGCATCCGGTGAGTTTTCGTGTTTGTCGCAAGCGAAGTCGTACGCCGAGGTGCAGGCGTGTGCGACGATTCCAGCGCATTGAGGGAACGGGAAATCGCGCTCAATTGGCGCCTCATCCCCTAACCCCCTCTCCAACT
Organism: Polyangiaceae bacterium; assembly: GCA_031415295.1. Lineage (GTDB taxonomy): Bacteria > Myxococcota_A > Polyangia > Polyangiales > Polyangiaceae > Polyangium. The sequence goes on from JANORL010000880.1 coordinate 5,448, forward strand.
CCGCGGCTTCGCCGCTGCGTGGAGAGTCCCGACGAGGCTTCGCCTCACCCACCAGAGATGAAAGCGGATCACAACGATCTCGGGGGGTATGGGGGGCGTAGCC
>JANORL010000881.1:0-4265 GCA_031415295.1 Polyangiaceae bacterium
CTTCTTCGTCGACTTGCCAGATCATGCCGTATTGGTTGCCGGACTCGATCATTGGGTGGGCGATGCAAAGCTGATTCCCGAGCCACGGCTCGTTGCGTATCTTCGTCGTCGTCTGGAAAAACCGGCGCTCGAATTGCGTTCGCCTCCGGTACCCAAGCGTGAAGACGACGTTGGCACTGGATTGGTCGCGTGGCAATTTCCGGAATGGTTTGTCGCGCAATTCGAGGTCGTGACGAAAGACTTTGGCCGATCGCGCCCGCTGGTGCATCGTCAAGGATTGGTTCGAGGTCGATACTTGGGGGACGATCCGGTTGGCAAGCGCAAGCGCAAGGAATGGCCGGTGGTTCCTGTGCGTTTCGTGCAAGCATGTCCGAATGGCCATGTGAGCGACATCGATTGGCGGCAGCTTTTGCATGGCCCAGGCGTGGCGTGTGGGGGGCAGCTTTGGCTGGACGAGCAGGGAACGACGGGTGACCTTTCCGAGTTGTTTTTGCGTTGCGATGGTTGTCAGAGGTCGCGGATCCAGTTGATGCGCCTTCAGCGCCGAGAAGATGAGCTGCTCGGCCCGTGCCAGGGGCATCGGCCGTGGTTGGGACCGCTAGCCAAGGAGACGTGCGAAGGAACGGGTGGCAAACCGCATCGGAACAAGCTGCTCATTCGTCACGCGAGCAATGCGTATTTTCCGGTCATCGTGCGTGCCATATCGATTCCAGATCATGGCGATGCATTGCGCAAAGCGGTCGATGCGGTATGGGACGACTTCTTATCGGTGGCGGAAAGTGCGACGGATATAAAGCGCGAGCGTCGAAAACAGCGTGTTCAACAAGCGCTCGAGGGGTTCAGCGACGCCGAAGTCTGGGCAGAATGCGAGCGCCGACTTGCAGGGAGTCCGGACGTGCCTACGGGCCTGAAAGAGGTCGAACTCGACACGTTCTTGGCCGCAACCGGCGAGCTAGGCGACGACAAACCCGAAGGGGATTTCCATGCGCGTCGTTTATCATTCAAGGACAAGCCGATGGGTGCATTTGCCGATATCGATCGCGTTGTGTTGGTGCATCGGTTGCGGGAGGTCGTGGCGGAAATTGGTTTTACGCGGTTCGAGTCTCCGGTGGCGTCGGTAGATTCGGAAGTGGATTTGGGGGTGCGTTTGGCGCCGTTGGCGCTGGAGGCGAAGTGGCTTCCGGCGATCGAGAATCGTGGCGAGGGGGTGTTCATATCGCTCGATGCCGAGCGGGTGAAAGAGTGGACGACCAGGGACGCTGTAAAGCAGCGGGCACGCGCGTTTCAGCAAGGTGCGCAAACCACGTCGAAGTTTCCGATTCCTATTGAGCGAATCCGGGACATTTTCATGCCCTACATCATGCTGCATTCCCTGTCGCATCTTTTGCTGACGGCGATTTCACTCGAATGCGGGTATGCGGCGGCGAGCATTCGGGAACGCATTTACGTGCGTGACGGTGCTTATGGGATATTGCTTTACACGGGCACGCCTGACGCCGAAGGGACGCTTGGTGGACTGGTGCAGGTTGGGCGACGGATGGGTCGGCATTTGGAGACGGCGCTCGAAATGGGCCGCCTTTGCAGCAATGATCCGGTCTGCGCGCAGCATCGTCCCAATCAACTGCACGAAGATCGCCTGACGCACGGCGCCGCGTGCCACGGTTGCCTGCTTATTGCGGAACCTTCTTGTGAGCGACGGAACGAGCTTTTGGACCGGTCGCTCGTCGTTCCGACGGTGGATGCCGAAGGCGCGGCTTTCTTCGGGGAGCCGCCATGATCGCTGCCGTCGCGCGCATTTCGAGCGCGACGTTGGGCGCTTTGGCTGCCGCGCTCGAACGCGGGGTGCTCATTGCGCCGTTTGGGGCGATGTCCATGGGTCGCATCGTGCCGGCGGCGGAACACGGTGACGCGATGCGCGTGCTGCAATATCTCCAGGCATCGGGAATGGATGAACGCGGGCTCGCGGCGGCATTACGCGTGGCGGAGGCAGCGCGTCGTGCAGCGGAGCAGCGTCCCGCGCCGACGCTGGTGTGGTCCGATCTCGATATAGCCGGCTTGCGTGATACGGGCGTCGTATGCAACGAGCTATTCCGCAATGCGGAGCGGTCGGTGTTGTTATCGACGTACAACTTGGGGCACAAGGCGAAAGACGGCGAGGACAAGGGCAGCCCGGTGCTGCGCCCGCTGGCTGCTCGAATGGCGGAGCGATCGGACTTAGAGGTACGCCTTTTTGTGAACCTCCGCCGAGCCGAACAAAGGGCGCATGCGAGCGAGCGCGAGGTCGAGGATGCCTTTGTGGCATGGTTTCGGCGAGAGATTTGGCCGTGGGAGCGCGTGCCGGAGGTGTATTACGATCCGCGTTCGCTTGCTGGTGGCAATGACGAGACGGCTTGTTTGCATGCGAAGTGCGTGGTGGTCGATGAGCTGCGAGCGTTCGTGACGTCGGCGAACCTGACGCAAGCAGCGCAATCGCGAAACATCGAGGCGGGTGTGCTTCTGGAGGATCCGGTTTTCGCCAAGGCGCTGTGCCGGCAATTCGAGAGCCTGATCAATCGGGGGTATGTGAAACGGCTGAGGAGGGGGCTGGAGGGATTGTGAGGGATGAATGTCGCGCGATTGCGCGGAGCCGAATACCGAACTTGAGGTCCGTGGGGACGCGAGCTAAAACTCGCGACCTTTTCGTGATTTTTGATCAACCGCCACAAACCAACGTGATCACGTTTTTGCCTCCGCTCGCCGTTCCCTACATTCACCGATTGAGTGCGGTCATCGCCCCCCACGGGATACCGCGTTCCCGCAGCGGCGTCGCGTGGTAAAATCGCATCAATAGCCTTCAGCTCGTCCGCGGTGAGAACGATTTCGGTCGCGGCAATGTTTTCTTTCAAACGCGCGAGTTTCGTGGTGCCGGGAATCGGCGTGATGTTCTTGTTTTGCGCGAAGATCCAAGCAAGCGCCAATTGCGCAGCGGTGGTTTCACGGCTACGAGCGATCTCTTCCACTTTTTGGACCAGCTCGAGGTTTTTGGCAAAGTTCTCGCCTTGGAAACGTGGCGAATTGCGACGGTAATCGTCGGGGGCCAAGTCGTCAATGCTCTTGATTTGCCCTGACAAGAACCCTCGTCCGAGCGGACTATACGCGACAAATCCAATGCCGAGTTCTGCGCAGTTTGGCAAAATCTCGTCTTCAGGCTCGCGAGTCCACAACGAATATTCTGTTTGCAGCGCCGCGATCGGATGCACCGCGACGGCGCGACGTAATGTAGCCGGAACTGCTTCGGACAAACCCAAGAAGCGAACTTTGCCAGCTTTGACCAACTCAGCCATTGCGCCGACGGTGTCTTCGATAGGCGTATTCGGGTCGACTCGGTGCTGGTAATACAAATCAATATGGTGGTTTGGCGAAGGAGCTATTGCATTGCTCGAAGGGCTCGGAACGACTGATCCGAAAGTCGTGGCGTGGATGCTCGACCGGATGGCGGAAGAGCGGCGGCGAGCAAATGATCGTTATGCGAGCATGGTGCGCCTCGTGTGGAGCGGCGCGAGCGAACCGACGCAAGGAATGCGGGATACGCGCGAAGTTTTGGAAGAGTTGTTCGCCAAAGCGGAACGGCACGTGCTCATATCGACGTATGTGATTTACCAGGGCCAAAACGTGTTTGCACCACTTGCGAAACGTTTGCGCGAGCGCCCGGGAATCGAAGTGGAGCTGTACGTCAATTTGCCATCGAAGTCAGGCCACGCGTTGGATGAAAAAACGGATGTGGCGGCGTATCGGGAAACGTTTGTCCGAGAGCATTGGCCGGCGGGAGCACCATTGCCGGCATTGTATTACGACCCGGAAAGCCGCAAGCATGGGACTTCGCGCGCGAGCTTGCATGCGAAATGCGTGGTGGTCGATGGGCGGTGGGTCTTTATCACGTCGGCAAACTTTACGGAAGCGGCGCAAGAGCGTAACATCGAGGCGGGCGTGCTGCTTGATAACGGGAATATTGCGAAATCGTTGATCGGAAGGTTTCACGCATTGCGAGAAGCGGGCAGATTGCGCGGGATGGGATAGGGCCCGATGGCACTTTCCGATAGCATCCAAACCCGAGGCTCATCAAAAGTGCGCCAACGGCAACGTCTCGACCTGCCAATCGTCCAGACAAATAGTACCCCCGCTCAAGCCACCTGCAACTTGGCTTTCTGGCAGCCCTTCTCGTCGAAGTTTTCCGGGCGCAGCCAGCTCTCGAAACCGGCTCGGACCCGCGGCCAATCTCCATCCAG
>JANORL010000882.1:0-1966 GCA_031415295.1 Polyangiaceae bacterium
CGTGACAATTCGGAAGCCGTTGCATTCGCCATGACCGGCGTGTACGCCAGTTGTGGTCACTCGGTCAAGAAATTTTCCAACATTTGTGATGCAGCGATTATTCTGGCGGGAGATCAGGCGAACCGGGCCAGGTGATGCCGACCTTTCGAGGCTCGCGTTGCGCGTCTAGCGAGCGTTTCGGATCGGGCGGGGTGGGACAGAGTTCGTCGAGGGTACACTCCGTAAGGCCTTTCAAGGCGCGGTCGGCGACTGCGTCGATGATCGCCTGGATCGGCACGATGCGCGGTGGATCTGGCGGAAACAGCTCAACGCCGTCGTTACACGATCGCGCGGTGCGCCCCACGCATCAAAGCTGCGCCGATCGATTTCCTCGACCGCTTCATTCGAAATGACGTCGACCGATCCCAAATGGTCCGCATGGACAAAGCTCCACGATTCGCCCGATGCTGCCCGCTCGACAATCGCTACCACGCGCTCGTTGTTGTGCACATCAAACGTCGTGGGGACCTCGCCGCCTTTCGGAATGTATTGCCGCGGCAAATCCCAATCGGTGTACGTAATCGTTTCGTTGGGCCGGTCGATCTGATTGCCGACGGCATCGTATACGAATTGTTTAGCGCCCGCGCTTTTGACCGCGTGTGGATGCAAGGGATCCGGCACGTAACGTAAAGCGTATGGCGTGAATGCGTGTTACGGCCGCACGAGTTTTCCGCCTGCTGCATGCCAGGCGGCGGCATCTTCGCCGATGTATTCGACGAACTTGGAATTCGGATCCAATCGTTTTAGTGTCTTCTTTATCGTCGAAAAAATCACTTTCGCCCACTTGCGGAATTCTTCGCTCTTCATCCTCTTCGTTATCCACTGATCGTCAGGTCCATAGAAACCATCGACGTAATAGGCGCGACTGCTCCGCAAGATCTGTCCGTCGAAGAAGCACGTGCCCAACTCAATCACAGGCGAAGCTTGCTCATCAACTGTCCAGTATCCTTGCTCAGGCACATGGTGCATGACGATGGAGCCCATGTCTTCTGGGCGAGCAAGGTAATAACTGGTTATGCGGCGCCCATTTTCTTCCGCGTTCAACGAACTGACAACGTGTGGAGATGCGCATTCCGAGGTGTACGTAAAAATCACAAATTCGGTGCGCTTGCGTAGCCGTTGCTCCATCGCCGCGATGTCTTTTGCGGTCTGGTAAAAACTAAACTGATGTCCCATGTCGTATCTGCTCTTACTTGTTGTAGGGGTGGAACGTTGGGCGGGTACCCTCTACGTTCTCGATGTCGTTCATCGCCTTGACTTCGCGCGAAACTGGGCGCTGTCCTTTGGTTTGTTTTCCGATTTGATGCATCTCGACCAATTTTTCGGTTGCTATGTCGAATCCTGCAACGTCCAAAAAACGAGCGCTCTTCGCGCCATTGGGGGTCTTTATTTGATGTTCCTTGACGACCTTCAGCCCGCGCGCATGGACATCGGCGGCGACTTCCGCCACCAATGCCCGATGCTCTGGTCCGCCGAGTTTACCCCATTTATTCGGTACCTTTCTTGGGCTCGATCCTTTGCCACCGCCCGCCTTCAACGTGATCGCGGTCATGACCACAATGCTCAGGACATCCATTCCTGCGCGACCAACGCCGACGTAGTCTCCTTTCTCCTGCGCTTCATCGACTTGTATCACACCAATACTCACGCCGTAAAGCGGATTTGCTTGGTTGAGTTCGTCCACGAACTGCTCGCCCGTCATCGGAGGTTGACAGTTTGGCAATGTGCAGCCTCCGCCTGCTGCCCGTCCTCCGACGAAGTTGAGCAGAAACCCCATGGCCAGCTCGGGAGCCATTTCCACCGCCCGATCGCCCATGCCAACCATGACTTGCTCAGCTGGGCTCGGACCAACCTTTTCGGGCGCTGATGGCGCATGATCCGCCGCGGCTGGTGGAGGGGTCGGGCTCTCGCGCGGCCAAACCATCAA
>JANORL010000883.1:0-13015 GCA_031415295.1 Polyangiaceae bacterium
CCGTTCCAACCGAACTGCTTTGGCCCGACGAACTCGATGACGCTGAAGATGCCGAACTGCTACCGGATCCCGATGGATGTCTCGGTGTGTCCGAAATGCGCCGGGCCGATGAAATAGCGTGAGGTCGCGCTCACGCAAAACACGATTCGCGAAGGTTTGGTACGTGCTGGTTTGTCGGCGCGCAGGCCACCAAAAGCCAAGAGAGTGCCCCTCGGGCAGCTATCGTTGCCGTTTCCGAAGCTGCGTCGAGCGTGAGTTTCGATGCGTCGAGCGTGACGTTGCGCTGGCGATTGCCGGCGCCGAAACACAGGTGTGTCCGCTCGTGGAGAAAATTCGTCATCGACGCGTGCAGCCCATTCAAAGACGGTGAAACGAGGCATCAAAACGTCGGTAGAGATACGGAAACCTGGGATCTCTCCGAGACGCGCTTGGACACACGGAGTTCGAAAATGGCAGTTTGTTTGGACTAGGACGCCGTTCAGGTTGCAAACTGGCAAATTTCGGGGGGTATGGGGGCGGAGCAGCCGGCTCGTCTTTTGGGCTTTGCCCACAAGACTTAAAGGGCCGCCTGCGAGCCCTCCATCGTGACTGGCCTCGCGCAGCGCGTGTCCCACACGCGCGAAGCGAGCGTTCAAATCCAGGCTCGGATTCAAACTGATCAGGTCTCTAGGTACATGGGAGGTAGTGAGAAATCAGCAAGGCCTAGGCAATCGTTTGTCTAGTGAGCGATGTCAAACCATTTACGCACGAGAATATTCTCGATAAGGTGCAGATATGATGAAAACGCGCGTAAAACACTTCACCATGAGCGTGGCTTTGGGGTGGTCTTTTTTGGGATGCGGACACGATGGACGCCCCGTCAATCACGCTCAGTCGCCGCCGCCGACCATCGCTCGCAACGCGGACCCGCCGGTGATGACGATTACTGGTATGGCGCTGTTGTCCTTGGGTTATGGACCGGCCCTGGTCATGGGTTTGAGTGATGGATCGCCCCCTGAGAAGCTCGTCCTAATTCTTCCAGTCGTCGGTCCCATTCTTTGGGTAGCGGGACTGGACGAAAACACCTGCGGGCAACCCGGGAACGTGCGTTGCAATGTGTCACGCCCGCTATGGCTGGTTGCCTCGGGTGCGCAAGTTGTTGGTCTGACGCTGAGTTCGATCGACCAGCTCCGCGGACCCAAGACGTCGATGCAGAGCATGCAGCCAGGCTGGAGATTACAGCCGATGGTAGCCGCCGGAGGTGTAGGTCTGGAGCTCGGCGGAAGGTTCTGAGGCGAAACGTTAGGCATCTAGGTGGCTGGTGTCAAACGTCGCGAGCGCCAGAAAGCTAGGGCGACGGAGCGAGGAATCCTCCTGGATTTCGAGCGATGTCGACCGACGATTTCGGGCGCGCAGCAGTTTGACACCAGCTACCTAGACCGCAATCACTGCGAACAATACGTCCGACGACATGAGCGTATTGTTCAATCGTTGTTTGCCGTAACCGCGCCCAAATCCGGATTTGCCCGCCATGCACGCCGCTTCCCAGGAAGCGCATCCTCGACACGTCAGAAGAAGCTGTCGAGCTTGCGGTCAACAGGATTCGAGCGCGCGTCGAATGATGACGAATCGCTGCTACAGCGTCGATACCAAGGGGTGCATTGCGCCGGCGATGTGATGAATCGAGCCGCTATTTCGCACTCATTCGCTTCACGAGTTCGTCATTACGCAAAAGTGCAAGCGTAACCTTACCCGCGTCGAATCGTGGGACCTCGAATAAATCCGACTTTGCCGCAACGGCGCCATTCCCAGGCATGGCGGATACGTCGCCGGTCACGAGCCACGTGCCGGGTCCAGCACAATTCACGAGTACCCGAATGGAGAATACGACGGACGCGTTGTCCACCGACTCTTGCACCTTCACGCCAGCATCTTGCAATGCAGCTTTTGCTTTTTCGAGCTGCGAGGTCGCTTCGGCCGTGGCTTTTTCACCCGCGTCGCCCATTCGGCACGTCGCGACAGGATCGGTGATGAGCGCAACGGACGATTGCTTCCATAGATCCGGGAGGGGTTTGGCGAGGTCGACGTCGAGCTTCTTCAAGGCGTCGGCATCATTGAGCCCCGTGGGTGTCGTGGGCTGGGTCGTAGCAGTGCTGCCGCCGCATGCTGCGATCAACAGGCCAAGGACGAGAACAAGGGAGGAGCGCGTCATCATGTCCTCATGAAACCACAATCGATGCGCGGAGGCCAGAAAACGATTGCACGCTTGACGAATTCAGCACCGGGTGAATTTCCGGCGATGCTGGCCGTGCGTTCTCGTCTTTCATCGAAATCAAAAAATCATACCTGCATGTGCAGACGTGGGCGAATTCAGTGTCGCGACGTGTGAACAAGTCTGTTATGATTCGCGCGTGAAAAATCGTACTTCGCTTTTGCACGCATGCGTCGCCGGCACGGCGCTCGTTGTTTTTCCTTCGTTTTTCGCTGCGGCTTGTTCGCCCGAAGAACAAGTGAACCCAGCACCCGTGGACGGAGGAAGCGCTTCGTCGTCCGCCAGTTCGAGTGGCAAAGCCGGCGAAGGCGGCGTGGGCGGCGTGGGCGGGGCAGGGGGCACTGGCGGCGCCTCGACGAGCAGCAGCGGAGGAATGGCGGGTGGTGGTGGCACCGGAGGCCTGGGCGGAGGCAGTAGCTCGAGTTCGGGAGGACAAACCGGCGGCACTGGCGGAATGAGCGGCAGTAGCAGCAGCAGTTCCGGCACCGGAGGAAGTGGCGGAATGGCAAGTTTCGACGCAGGTCCAAGCGATGCAAATTTGTGTCCGATAACAACGATGGCCGTGCCCGTGCAGCCTGGCATTCACGTAGCTGCCTGTTCGCCTGTGACGTACTCGACAAACCCGCCGACATCCGGCTCGCATTATCCCTCGTGGGCGGCATTCAAGTGGTACACGACGCCGGTACCGCGTGGGTATTCGGTTCATGCGATGGAACATGGGGCCATCGTGATTTCATACAATTGCCCGAATGGATGTACGGACGAATTGGGGATGTTACAAGCGTTTTTGGATGCTCGGCCCGCCGATCCGATGTGCGTCGCACCGCTGAGAGCACGGGTTATCGTGACGCCGGATCCGCTCATTGATACGAAGTTTGCCGCCGCGGCATGGGGAGCTTTCTACAAAGGGGATTGCTTCGATTTCCCGGCGCTTGGCGCGTTCTTCGATATGTATTACGCCAAAGCGCCAGAGAATTTCTGTTTCGATGGAATCGATGTGACGTTGCCCGACGCTGGCACACCCGCGGATTGCGGAAACCTCATGGACGCAGGGACGGATTGAGGCGAGTCGCACGAGTCAGCCGCATGGACGCTTGCGCATTGGGAGGCGCCTCATTTCTCAGCACTCGCGGCACCCCGAACTCGCCCGCCAAAGCGCGGGCTCAAACAGCGGGGCCCCGCCGCAGCGCCGAGAAATGAAGCATCTCCCAATGCAGGTTGTCGTATGATTTGGCCGAGTGTTGTTAGAACGTCACGGCAAAACTCGCCCGCGTCACGAATCCACCGGGACGCAATCCAGGAAGATTGACCGCGCCAAACGTACGTGATTCATCATCGACATTCGGCGGGCGAAACGTCATCGGGGCTTGACTCGCAAACGTATATCCCCAATCCATCATGAGCCAAAACGAAGCCGTTCGTTTCGGTTCTTTGCCCGCTGTTCCTAAACGTATGGCGGCACCAGCAGATGCATCGAGCGCGAAAGCCCACGAACTGGATTCGAGTTTCACGCCTAGCTCATAATCATCGATTTCACCCCCAAGATGCATGAGCGAAGGTACGAGCTTCGCATAAAGGTAAAACCGTGACTTCGGCATCCAGCGGCCTTCGAGGCCCAACGCAATTCGATTGACGAGAAGATCCGTCTGCGCTCCTCGGGCGTAGGCGCTCGCGCTACCAACGTTCCATTCCCCCAAGAAATGCAACGACAACGGCCGCGAACGCCAGGGGGAAAAGGAAAAACCAATGACATTTTGCACGAGCGCGTCGCTTGTGGAATACGGATCGTATCCCGGATGCTTGACGTTCATCGCGCGAAACCCGACGTACACGCCAAACCGATGCGCACGCACCGGAACATCGGGACGCTTGGTCTCAGCACCCGCAAATGCTCGATTCACCGCGACATTTTCGAGCGTCAGTTCGCCGGTCGCCGATGACTGCGCCGATGACTGCGCCGGCGCCTGGTCGACCAACACTGGCGGGGCAGCTGGTTCGACCGCTTCGGGTTTGTCTTGTGCCCAAGCGGTAGGTACCGAAACGAACGTCGCGAAAGCAAATGTTGCCGCCGCCTTTCTCATTGAAATTCTCCCAGCAGCAAACCAAGGTATTCGATCGAACTGTCAAGTGACGGATTCACTGCATCGAACACCGTCGCTCCTACCGTGCCCGCCGGATGGATCGCTACAACAGCTCGACCACCATCTCGCCGCTGAACCTCGAATGCATCCTGCACGGCGAAATTCAGGGTCACGTTTTTCGGGTGTAATGTGGCAAGATCCAATTGCGCGACCGAATTCAGCGCTTGCGACACAATCCACGCTCGCTCGCCATTACGCGCAACAGAGGCGCGCGCTCCGCCGGATCCCGCAAGAATCGGAGATGCCGTGCGCGTGAGCAAATCGAGGACCACGAAGTTTCTGCCGCTCGGCATCGTGAGAATCTTCAAATGGTCGTTCGGCGCCGGAACGTCGACAACCGCCGATACCGATTCGACAAGTTCCACTCGTTCGACGCTTTTGTAAGGTTTTCCAATCGTCACGCCCAGCGCGACAAACGCCACGTTCGGAGAAGATGTCGACCATACGAGCGCGATATCGCCTCCATTCGTCGTTTGTCCGACGATATCGGTCACGATCGTCATGCGCTCGAATGCCGCACCAAGGTCCACGTCCGTCGTGCTTCCCGTAACCGGCTCCACGAGCGTGAGCGCTTTTTTCGACGGCACGAGCGCCGCCAAACGTAAACCTCCATCGGTATTTACGAAAGCCATGTCCGTAGGAATTCCCCCAACGTAATTGATGTTGGGGACCGGCAAGAAGGAATGCGGCGAATCGCTGCCCGCAGACACCGGCAACAAATCCATGACGATGACGTTGTTGTCGTTGGCCATGCGAATCGCAATACGCGCGTCGGTATCCACGCCCAGATCGCCATCACTGACCGCTGCCCCCGCGGGCCGAAGGATATCAGCGCCACTCGTCAATTTGACCGTAATTTCTGGTTTGTCCGGGGCGCTGAGATCCACGAGGGCCACATCGCGATCGGTGCTCGTAATGAGTAACCTTCGTTTTCCGCCGGGTAACTCGAGTTCCGGTGTAAACGTGAACGCTTGAGGCCGCCCGCCAAAACTCCGCAACGAAATGGGCACTGGATTCGTCGCCGAAGGTGGTTCGCCGAGTTTGACCAGAATCAATTCATTGGGATTCTGAACGAATGTCGACGTGTCCGATGCCGAGGGGAATACGACGGCAAATTCGGATTGCGGATCGAGCTCGAGGCCCGAGAGCGGATCTGAAAGTTCGTATTTATCGAGCGCTTTGGGATTGCTGCTGCCATCGATGACTTGAAGCGATGGGCCTTCATCGGTCGTTTTACGGCGCGGAACGTCACCTCGACTGAGCGCAAACAAACGCGTGCCGTCCTTTGTCTTGCGCGCGGTAGCGAATCCGTGACCCATGGGAATCGACGTCGGGACGAGCGACAAATCGCCTTCGACCGGAAGCATCAAGATCCGATTGGCCGGATGGTCGACAATGGCAACCGCTCCTTCGAGTCCGACCACAGTAAGCGGGTTTTTATCGATGAACGCGTTCCATTCTGCATCGCGCGTGTCACAGCCAGCAACACCGAGCGTGGCCAGAGCAACGACTGCTCCGAATGGATGGAGAAACTTGCAGGAACGAAATGATTTCATGGGGCACTCCCATCAATGACTTGCGAAGCTAGCTCGAATCCGGTCAGTGTACGCACAGCACCGGTCGTAAAATCGACGAACGTAATGCGACCGTCGGGATGCTTTTGCGCCACGTAGCCTCGCCCAGCGCCAGCCACGATTCCCGCGGCAATGGGCTGACTCGCAAGCTGGTACTTTTTCACTTCGAGCGACGGCATCGACGCGATGTACAGTCGATATTGGGGATTTTTTTCATCACCCGTGGCGATAAGCGCCTGATGGCCGGAAGGCGACACGGCCACCGAAATAGCCGGGGCATCGAGGCCCACGAGTTTGGCTGGTAAATCGTTGGTGATGGGTACGATGCTCATCGCGGCTGGGTATTCAGACCCGATGCTTCCGCCCGCTTCGTGCAACACGACAGCGTGTGTTGCGTCCTCGGTGGGGAATACGGCCTTGATCGGAGCCCAAAGCTGAATCTGACGCGGATTGGGCATCGGCGCGGCGGTGTCGAGCACTGTGAGGACTGGGTTTGGCGTGGCATTGGTGTAGAGAAGAGCGATCGGGCTCTTGGCCGCCAGCGATGCTGAACCGACAATTGCATTAGGCACGTCGATCAGGGAAAATGTGAGTGGATCGGCAACGATTCCCGGAACCGGCAAAAGGCCTACTTGGTTGGTCTCCCGTACGACGGCAACCGCGATCTTGCCATCGGGCGATAGGTCGAGGTCCGTGGGGGCACCCGGAAAATCCACGTCGGTCCGCGATCCGTCAGCCAACGAGAAAATATTGACCTGTTGTTGACCATCTCGACGTACGAGCGCGTAGGCTCCATCGGGCGTGATCGCGACGTCGCGCGTATTCGGATCCCCGACAGGTTGGTTCGAGATCTTGATGTTTTTCACAACGATCGGCGCGCCACCATCGAGCGCCACGACGCTGATACCATCCTGAGTAATGGCAAAAGCACGCGTCTCAGCCGCGTCGAAAGCCATAGCAACGGGCCGATATCCGACGGTCAGGGACGTGGATTTCATTGCACCGGTTTTTAGATCGAGCACCGTGATGTCTTGAAACCCATCAATGGGGTCGGCCTTTTCTATACGCCGCACGTCCGTCCATGCAATGGCCCATCGGCCATCTTTCGCGACGGCCCAAGCATTACCCGATGATGGAACCGGCAGGGATTCCGCCGTCAAGGTCGACCCTTTGGCGCGAAGAATCGTGGCATCATTCGATAAAACGTTGAGCACGATCGCTACGTCGGCATCGGGATCGGGAACAGCCGCCACGAGCGTCGGGGCATTGCCTGCTTCGACAACGTTGACCTCGAGCGTCGTGGCATTGATGTAGGCCACTCGACCACTCGTCGGGTTGGCAATCCAAACATACTTGCCCGTAGCGACAGGTGCACTATAGTTGGATTCCAGTTCCTCTTCGGGCGGAGGTGGCGGATTTTCACCACCGCCTCCACCCCCAGCACCAATGTTGCCCCCAGGATTACCACTGCTGCTAAACCCATTGGGGGACTCCAGCGATCCTGATGCGTCGCCCGCCGAGCAGCCATAGAAGGGCGCCACGCTCGCCATCGCGAACACGGATAACAGTGCGTACGTATGTTTCATCGTTTTTCCCCGCGTCGAAGTAAGAAAGCTCAAAAGAAGCTTTGACACAATGCAAGATCTTTCCGCCCGAGTCAACGCGCTCCTGCGATCGACTGTCGCTTTCTTGAAAGAGCGTGAACCCTGGACGCGTTGCGTTACGCCGCGGGCGTTTGTCCCATCGACGCATCGATACGTTTCACCCACGCTTGCTTGCCGTTGCGGAACGTATCTTGGTAGACGAGCCGGATTTCTTCGTTCGGTATACGAAACGGCGCTTGTAGACGCACAAGGTGCCGTTTCACAAGCGAAAACGCTAGCGGATAATGCGGATGTCGCATTGACGTTGGAGCGATCACAGGCGTTACGCTGCAAGCTCGACCTGGACAAACTACGCGTCGAAACACACGGGAAACTGGTCGCGCTCTTGGCAGACAAGAATGAAGCCAATGCGTTTTTCCGACCGGCGGTGCATGCATCGGCCGACGTGACAAATCATTCCACCACCACTCACGCAGCGCGTGCTTTGCGGGGAGCAAGCCATGCGCGAAGGTCATCTGGCGACGAGTCGACAAGGACACCACCCAACTGTTCGGGCCCGCGTTTTCGCAGGCGCGACGCAACGCGAACTCGTTCCGCTTCACTGAGCGAGCGCCCAATCCGCCGTTCGATCATGTGCACGTATACCACGCACATTTTCTCGATCCCTTTCTCGATCCCTTTCTCAATCCCTTTCTCAATCCCTGCCGCTTCGCCTTCTTTGTAGATCCAGTTTTCCATGACAATCCCCTTCGGCATGAGCGACCTTAGCATATCTTCTACGCTCGGGTCACGCTTTCTTGAACGAGCCAGCACCGCCATCCCCGCCAACAATTCGCGAAAATCTTCCTCCGACGTCTCCCGACGAACTCGTTCAATCACCCCCACCAGTTTTTCCTCGTCCACATCTTTTGCGAGTGGGACGAACACAAGCCAGAAAACACTGCCCATCGCTTCGAGTTCCGCCACGGTACGTTGATACACTGCGACAATCCGATACTGTACCCCGCAAAACTCTTGCTCCGGTGGCGACGTCCGATATTCACCTCGGTCAGGCAATGGTGCTTCCGGGCCATCGAGAACCACAACGACGCTTTCAATGGGCGGAGGACGTTGTTTCGGCTCTTGCCTCGAGCGTACGCGGTCCTGCTGGGCACGCGTGTCTGTTTCGAGCGAAATCGCTGACAAACAATGGTATTCGAAGACCCGAAAGTTCATCGAACCCGGCAGTGCCGTCGTCCATTCGACGTGTAAAAGCCGTGACCACGCGTCGGGTTAAAACCCGACGCTACACGTTTAAAAGTCCCTCACTACCATTCGGGACTGGCCCTTTGGTATTTTGGATCTTTAAGGTGAATTTTCGACGATTTCGTACGAGAGACCATTTCTCTCAATCCAACACGACGTTAGTCCGAGCGCGGTAGCGCGAGGACTTTTCAATGTGTAGCGTTGGGTTTTAACCCAACGCGCAGCCCGTTCCATTTTGGGATCAGCCCACGATCGCGTCGTCGACTTCAACGCCCACAGGGCAATGGTCGGATCCCATGACGTGCGGATGGATAAACGCACCGCGTAGGTATTTGGCCGCTGCCGGCGACGCAAGCACGTAGTCTATACGCCAACCAATGTTTTTCGCGCGCACGCCAAACCTTTGGCTCCACCACGAATAATGCCCCGGCCCCGTTTCAAACGCGCGGAACGTATCGACATATCCCGCCTGAATCCACCGATCGACTTCGGCTCGTTCTTCCGGGAGAAACCCGCTCGTCTTTTGGTTCTCCTTGGGCCGCGCCAGATCGATTTCACGATGGGCCGTATTAAAATCGCCAATGATCAGAACCGGTTCCTTGCGGCGAATCTTGGGAGCGAGCATGTCGAAAACGCGCTGGTAAAACGCGAGCTTAAAAGGCACGCGGCCATTGTCGCGCTCGGTTCCGCTGCCATTGGGGAAATATGCATTGACAATCGTGAGCTTGCCCCATTGCGCCATCTGCAAACGCCCTTCGGCGTCGAACTCGGCCTTCTTCATCGTCGATACTACGCGATCCGGACGGATCTTCGTCAATAACCCAACCCCGCTGTAACCTGCTTTTTCCGCGGCAAAGAAGTTACGAAACCAACGCTCGTCGATGCTCGCCAAGCTCTGATGAGCTTGCTCGGTAGATGCCCGCACCTCTTGCAAACCAACGATGTCGGCATTCGACCCCGCGAGCCACTCGGAAAAACCTTTTCCCATGGCGGATCGCAACCCATTGACGTTCCAGCTCAGAATTTTCATGGTGGACGACTTCGGCCTTTCCAACGGCCGTCGTCTTTGTAGACGAACTCAGGTCTTGCGTCCAGCCGTGATTTGTCGCTCGAACGCGTGTTCCGCGAGCATCCCGACGAGCATTGCCGCGACGAACGCCACGATGCCCGGGCCAAGCGTCACGAGGTTCACGATGGCCGGTCCGGGGCAAACGCCAGCAAGACCCCAACCGATGCCGAACACGGCAGCGCCCACGACGAGCCGCCAATCGATGTTTTTACGCGTCGGCAAGGACAAACCATCCCCAAGCAGCGAGGTTTGTTGGCGTTTGATCCAACGAACAAAGGGCGCATGCACGAGAATCGCCCCAATCATGACAAACGCCAGCGATGGATCCCAAACGCCGGCAACATCCAAAAATCCAAAAACTTTTTCCGGAAGCACCATTCCAGATATCGAAAGACCCAAGCCAAAGAGCAAACCAACGATAAGCGCGACCCATCGATGTTTTCCCGCGTTGCTCATCACGTGCCTCCCAAAACATGCCGCGTCACGAAGACGGTGATTGCCGCTGTGACCATGAATATGGCCGTCGCGACCATTGACCGCGTCGACCCGCGACTGATGCCACAGACGCCATGACCGCTCGTGCAGCCATTTCCAAGGCGTGTTCCGAATCCAACGAGCAAGCCTGCAACAACGGCCGGCCCGACCGGAACGGAGGTTGCTGCTGGAAACGATGAAGGGCTCAGGAGATAGACGACCGATCCGGCAACGAGGAGGCCGAGAACGAAGAGCAGTCGATCGGCTCGATCCTTCGTTTCACGAAGCAATGCGCCTCCAACCATGCCGCTGATGCCTGCGATGCGACCGGTGAAGAGCAATAACACGGACGCGGCAACTCCAATAAGGGCGCCACCGAGGAGAGCGGGTAGGGGGTTGAACGGTTGCATGTGGGCGCAACAATAGCAACTGTGATGCCAGACGTCTATCCGCATGGCAAACACGATCGGACAGAGGATGAAACGTCGTTGTTTCAGCCGGTGAAACAACGCAGAACTCGCGTCCACGTCCGAGCGCCAAACGTATTCGACGCTGTTTCGATAGCGATCCTCAAAGTGCTCGTGTTACTTGACGTTGCCGCCGTTCCGTGCGAAGGTCGGTGGGCACGTTTTCCCAGGAACGCATCATGATCCGTCCGATCCCGATTGGCACCGACGATTTTCGAGTTCTTCGCGAAAAGGACTTCGAATACATCGACAAGACGCACCTCATCACGGAACTGATCGATCGCGACAACATCAAGGTTGTCTTGTTGCCGCGTCCACGCCGGTTCGGCAAATCGCTCAACTTGTCCACGTTGAAGTGGTTTTTCGAGAAACGTGACGAAAACGTTTGGCACTTGTTCGAAGGACTTCACGTCGATCGAGCGGGCGAGACGTACCGAGCGCATTTTCAACAATATCCGGTCGTTCATATCAGCTTGAAAGAAACGAAGGCCGATGACTTTCAAAACTGTCGAGAAGCGGCCCGACAGGCCATTCGAAAGGTGTACGACCAGCATCGGAGCGTTCTCGAGGGGAAACTCGAGGGAATGAATCTGAAAGAATTTCGAGCCATCTTGAACGATGAAGCCAGTGAAGCGCTTTACAGATTGTCTCTGAAAAACCTGACCGAATATTTGCACCTGGCCTACGGCAAACGCCCGATCGTGCTCATCGACGAATACGACGCGGGAATTCACGCCAGCTACCAGAATGGGTTTTACAAGGAAGCGATTGGGTTCTTTGTGGGCTTTTTCTTGGCCGGGCTGAAAGACAACGTGCACCTGGAACGCGCTGTCTTGACAGGCATTTTGCGCGTGTCGCGCGAAAGCATCTTTTCCGATTTGAACAACTTGGGTGTGTATACGATACTCGATACTGAGTTCAACACCTGTTTCGGTTTTACGGAAGCGGAAGTAAAGGCGTTGCTCGAAAAAGCAGGAATGGCCGACCTGATTGATGCCATCCGCGCTTATTACGACGGTTACGAATTCGGCATGGTCGAGATTTACAATCCGTGGTCGATTCTGAGTTTTTTGGCACGGAATGAACGCAACGTGGTACCTTATTGGGTCGGCACCAGCTCGAATACGCTCATCAAAGAATTGCTTCAGCATCACGCTTTCAGGGTGCAAGATGAACTTCAAACGTTGCTCGAAGGCGGATTCATCGAAAAGCACCTCGACGACATCATCGCGTTTCCGGAACTGAAAGACAATACGAGTTCGTTGTGGAATTTGCTGGTGTTTTCGGGATATTTGAAGGCTGCCCGGCCGGGTCCCCCGGTTCTTGGCGCAGATCAGCCGCCGTTTCGATTGTCGATTCCCAATCGCGAAGTAGCGAGCGTCTATCGAACAACGTTTCAATCGTGGATGGACAAGGCACTACGGCCCCATGGCGGCGATGTCCAACAACTCCTCAAAGCGTTGCTCGAAGGAAACGTCGAAACGTTCGAGGAGCAATTGCAAAAATTTGCCTCGAGTTTGCCTTCGTATCATGACGTCAAGGGGGCGAAACCCGAAACGTTTTACCAGGGAATGATGATTGGCTTGCTCGCGTCGCTCGAACCGGATTACGAAGTTCGTTCGAATCGAGAATCGGGGGATGGTCGTCCCGACGTGCTGATCAAACCGCGTTTGGCGGGTAAACCTGGAGTTGTGTTGGAGCTGAAGGCTGCGCGTAAAGGTGAAAAGACCATCGAAACCGCCATGACGCAAGGCCTCGTGCAGCTCGACGCGAACGACTATGCGGCTGAATTGCGTGCGGTTGGTGTGGAAAAGATTCGGCAAATGGTGGTGGCTTTCGATGGAAAGCGCGTGATGGTGTTGCCCAAAGGAGCGCCTGCGCCGAAGCGGAAGGGGGCGCCGCGGAAAGTCGCGAAAAAGGCCGGCGCTTCGACGCGGAAGGCGGGGAAGAAAGCGAGACGGTGATGAGCGGGACCATTGACTTCCGCATCGGCTCGTGCGAAGGTCGAGCGGCACGTTTTCCCAGGAACGCATCATGATCCGTCCGATCCCGATTGGCACCGACGATTTTCGAGTTCTTCGAGAAAAGAACTTCGAATACATTGACAAGACGCACCTCGTCACGGAATTGATCGACCGCGACAACATCAAGGTCATCCTTTTGCCCCGTCCGCGCAGGTTCGGTAAATCG
>JANORL010000884.1:0-33981 GCA_031415295.1 Polyangiaceae bacterium
GCGTCGTCGGTCCTTTATTCTTCCGCGGGACTCTTGTGGAGTCTCGAAGTACGCCCCGAACGAGGCGTCATCTTCGCATTTATGCATGATCCGTGGCCCAATCCGGACAGTAAAGGGCGAGGCGGTTTGGCGATTGTTGGCTATGCGTTCATCTTCGTGACTCTCGTGGTGGCCATGATGCTCCCATTCGTGTGGGAACCACTTCGGCAATGGCTGGCTAGAGATTAACGGCATTTATCCGAAATCTTTAACCTTTTTGGGTCGGCCGCATCGCGGACGAACCAATGCCTGGGTCAAGGGGCATTGCCCCTTGCGGGGTTGAGGGCGAGCAGCCCTCTTTGACGTTGGAGGGGTCTGGGTGAAACCCAGTGAAACTCCGCGAATCAGTTCGAAAGCGCCGATTCTTCGCTCTTCGCCGTTATTTCGTTCGTTTGGTGCGGCACCGGCAAGAGCCATTGTGAGCGCTCCAGTCCTTGCACGAACGATCGCCATTCCGCAGGCGCAGAAACAACGCCTAACGCTGCGCGCACCGTCATGAGCGGCCCGAGCTTGTCGAAACTCAATTCGAACACCGCGGCATTCAGCGCATCAAGCACGTAGATCGTTTGTCGGAACAATTCTTTCGTCACCCGCGGAGACCAATGCCGTAAATAGTTTTCCGCCAACGCCTTTTCGCGTTCCGCATGCGTGGTGAGTTCTTCAATGCCAAACACTCGTGCCGAATCTGCCGAATAGACGGCTTGTTGCACTTCGTTCAACGCCGCCGCAAGTTGCCAACGCACCCGTGCATCGTCGAGTGAACCAGAAGTGAGCCATAACGCGAATACCTTTGGGAATTCCAAAGGCGGCGTATATCCTGCCGGAATGTGCTCGTGACGATGTTCGAGCCATGGGAATTCCGTTTCCATCGCCGTTCGTACGTCGGCAGGCAATTTCGCGCGAAATTGCTTTCCTGCTTCCAGAACGGAACGAATGAGTAGCAAGAATGCCCGCCCCATGACGGCTTTTGGCAAACGCCCAGACATTTCGTAAAGTTTGCGCTGGTTGTCATCAATACGTGCGCGTACCGGATTGGCAACCCTGCGCCACTCTTCGACGAGTTTCGCGGGATCGCCTGCCAAATACGCGCGGTATGCCGACGTGATTTCTTCCTCCGTTGGTGCCTGGAAAAACGGCATCGTCTCCATTTGCGGGACCAATTGTTCGTCGAAATCTGGCATTCCTTCCCAAATTCTATTTTGAGCGTCCGTACTCATCGGCGGAAGGTTGGGAGTTTTGGGTTTACACACTGCCTTGGGCGCGTGACCATGCTCGAATGCACGCCGCGTGTAACCCTCGGATGCCATCCAGGAAAGCCCGTCGGGGAATTGTTGGTGCCGTTCGGCCATTCGCTCCAAATAGGCCCAGCCGCGAATGAGTTCGAAGAAATAGTGCGTCGCGCCCGGCACGTTCCACAAGGGCCACGTCACGCGATACACAAAAGGTCCCGGCACGAGCGCCTTCTTGAGCAGCGGGGCATTATCGCCGCGATCGCGGTCGGCATCCGGCAAACTACCCGCGAGGAATCGTTCGAGTCGTTCGAGGCGATCTGCCGAGAACCATTGCAGTCGATAATATTTCGCAATCACCTCCGGCGTCCAATTCGCCTTGTCTTGCAAGTGATACAATTCGGCGATTACACTCAGCTCGTAGACCGCCGATTGCATGACCAGTTGCGGCGATTGCCATGCATGATGGTACTTGAATGCATTCAGCGCCAAGACGGCCTTTTGGCAACGCCCGAACTCTTCATTCCACAATGCCGCGACATCCGCCGAAAGCGCGTCGCCACGCACACTACGTTCGATCATGGGCACGACATTCATCAGTTGGCGACACGTCGTTTCAATGCCAATCGAATACAGAGCGTCCGTGAACCACCCCGCATCGCCAATGATCGCATAACCTTTTTCGCTGAGCCAATGCTCACTCTGGTACGGCAAATGCGCATAATGCTGGAAGTCCTCCAGTGGACGCGCATTCTCGAGCAATTTGGCCACGGGCGGAAATTTGCGAATCATCTCCCCAAAACCACGGTCGTCCGCCTTTATGTTCGGCGCGTGTTGATTGCGATCGTACGACACTCCCACCGACGTCAGATTGTCGTTTTGATGAATCCACCAGATCCAGAAGCCCGGACCGCAGAAATGAATTGTTTGCAGTCGTCGATCGATTCCATGGAAACTGCGGAAAACGTCAACGTCGTCACTCACGTTTTCAAAACGATTCCAAATCGCAGCAGTTTCAAGACCTTCGGAGGGATGCGTGATTCCGAGCTGCTTGCCAAGAATGGTACGTCGTCCGCTGCAATCGACAACCCAGGCACAATGCACTGTTTGCTTTCGCCCGTCTTGTGTCACATGAACCTTGTGATCCATACCGGCATCATCGATGTCAATACCATCGACCGACGCGCCTTCTTCGTAGATTGCGCCGGCTTCTCGGGCCAAGTCGACCAGGTGCTGGTTCATACTCGTACGTTCGACATGAAACGTGGGAATGAGGCGTCGGATTGCACCGGGAATGGCCTCGAGCGGCGTGGTGGACATCAACAGTTCGTGACAATCCTCCATGCTGTCTGCTGTTTGCCCGTTACGAGGCAAAATAAGAAAATCAAAACCGTATTTGCGAAACGCGTTCTTGCCGAGCCAGTCGGTCATGCCCAGTTCGTGGCGCAGAAAAACGCTCGTTCCTTCGGTGAGCGCTTCGCCAACGACAACTTTTTGAGGCTTGCCCGAAGGTCGCGCTTCGAGCACGAGCGTGCGTAACCCTCGTCGGGCCAACATCGTGGCAGCGATGGAGCCTGCGAGTCCCCCACCCACGATGACTGCATCATATCGCTGAACGTCTTGCACCGGTGTCTCCTTAGCGATGAATTTGCCGAGTTGCGCCGCTTCGAGATTTCTGACAGCTCGGGCATGCGGCGCAATATCTTAAGAGGATCGCGAGCATCGACAAGGGCCCTTCGTGATTTCCCCTTCGCAAACGACGATCGAACGGGTCTCATGCGGCGCGGTCCGCAGGACGAAGGCTCCAGTTGAGCTATTGCGCGCCCATGCGGGCGGGCGGATGAATCACTTCTTCGGCTTGATGAATCGCAACGTCATGCGATCGCTCTCGCCAATCGCCGCATATTTCGCGCGGTCCTTGTCACCAAGTTCGAAGCTGGGCGGCAAAGTCCACACGCCTTCCGCATAATCTTTCGTGTCTTTGGGGTTTGCGTTGACCTCGGACTTCTTATCGAGTTTGAAGCCAGCTACTTCGGCTTGGGCTATCACGAACGCTTCGGGTAGATAACCTTGTTTTGCGCTTTCGTCGGGGTTTGCATCAGTTTTCGCGCGGTGCTGCTCGACGCCCAAAATGCCCCCGGGCTTGAGGGCTTTGAACGTTTGCGCAAGGAATCCTGACAAAAGTTTGTCGCGGTGTAAATTGTGCATGGCGCGCATCACCAGCACCATATCGGCTTTCCCGTCGATGCCGAATTGCAGATTCTTCGTATCGATGACAATCTGTTCGACTTTGCCAAACATTTCCGGCGCGCGATCGAGAAATCGCTTCAGCCGTTCGGCGTAAAACGTCGATCGAGCTTCCTTCGGACCATTCGGATCGCTGGTCGTGACCATCAGCTTACCTTGTGCAAAAAGCGTCGGAGCAAGGACCTCCGTGTACCAACCACCACCAGGACCATATTCGAGCACCGTCATTTTGGGCGTGACGCCAAAAAATTTCAGTGTATCGAGCGGATGGCGATCCTTGTCACGTTCCGCATTGATCGGGCTGCGGTGCTTGCTTGCGAGAACGGCTTTGAGCGCGGCTTCGAGCGACGCATATTTAGCTTCCGCGATTTTCTTCGCATCGGCGTGAACTTCTGGCGTAAACCGAGCGTCTTCGGCCTTTGCTTCCGTTTCCCATTTGGCCCTGTCCGCAGCGAGTTCTTTCGCAGCGTCGGCCTTCTTCTTTTCTTCCTCGGCCTTTTTCTTATCTTCGGCGGAGAGTTCTTTCGGCGCATTCGCGGCTGCAGACGAGGTGGAAGCTGCACCCGCTGACGTTGCTGCCGCGGCCGTTTTTGCAGCGTCACCGTGGCCAGAGTTTCCTGACGAAGACGAGCCACACGCCATGAGCGCAACTGCGAGCGAAGCGAGAATACTTTGTCGTTTCATGCGCGCATCCTTGGCGCAAAGAGCGGTCGGAAGCAAGGCCTTTGGTGTGAAATGCACTCAGTACATTGCTCGCTCGAATAATGCTGCTGGATGATCGGCGTTTGTGTAAACGTCGATGAACGAATTCTAATCCGGCGAAAACGATGCAGTCGCACGGGTAACGCGCGTTTCACCTTGGGCATTGACCTGGACAATCACTTCGATTGCAAAACCCGCCGGCGGATTGGACCACCAACGCACGACGAATCCACGTGCGGTATTTCCTTCCACCTGGGCCCGATTCGCCCAGACCCACGAGCCATTGTGAGGTTCGCGCGGCTCCGCCGCTTTTGCGTATGCTTGATCGAGTGCCGCGTTTGCTGCGGGAATTGCGCGCTCGATAGCATCATTCCCGTCCGTGACGGGGCCGGTACGCGGTTGGGGCGCAGCCGACGTCGTCGTTGCGGTTGTCGCAGTCGTTCGAGTCATTGGCGTATTCACAACGGGCTTCGCAGTTGGCGTTGTTGTGGTGGAAGTCGTCGCGCTCTCCAATGGTCTGGCAGTTGTTTCCGACGTCGGAGGCGTCGTAGAGATGGGCGTAGCTCCAGGTTGACATGCCGAGACAAACAATGCAGCGGCCAAAAGAAATGCACGTAAAACGCTGTGAAAAATGGCTGGCTCGTGATCAATGGACGAACCATTCGCAGCGTTTCGTTTCGTCGCCCTCGAGTACCAAGAGTGCATTCGCGAAGCAGACCACACACATGGGCAGTTGTCAACGTCGCTTTCTTCGTTTCACTGCCAATTACAATACAATCGTCCGACGCCCTTCTACAATCACGCGACGTTCGACATGCGCGCGAACCGCGCGTGAAAGCACGACTCGCTCGACATCGCGACCGACTCGACTCATTTCTTCAGGACCCATTGCATGGTTTACACGCGCCACGTCTTGTTCGATGATCGGTCCCTGATCCAGATCTTTCGTCGCGTAATGAGCCGTCGCGCCAATCATCTTTACGCCGCGCGCATGTGCCTGATGATAAGGTTTGGCGCCCTGGAATGCGGGCAAAAAACCATGGTGAATGTTGATAACCGGCGGCGCTTCGGCGAGGAATTCCTCCGTCAATACCTGCATGTATCGGGCAAGGACGACAAGATCGACGTGATGTTGTCGGCACAATTCGAGAACACGCGTCTCTTGTTCGCGTTTCGTCACTGGCGTAACAGGCAAACAGAAAAACGGAATTCGAAAACTCTCAGCCACGGATTCAAGCGTCGGATGGTTCGAGATCACGAGCGGAATCTCGCACGGTAATTCGCCCGATCGGTGGCGCAATACAATATCGTAAAGGCACGCCGGATCCTTCGTACAGAGAATGGCTACGCGGTGCATTCGATCACTGTATCGGACACTCCACGTTGCTCCGAGCGCTGTTGCCAGATCGCCAAACGCCCGCTCGAGGGAGCTACGCGTGGACGAACCACCAAGCGCTTCGCCTGCGGCAGGAGTGGAAAGCCCGGATACGTCGACGACCATACGCATGTAAAAGCGTGGTTCGTTCTCGACGAAAATGTCCGAGTGGTTGCTGGCGTCGATGATGTTGAGGCCCGCTTGATAAAAAAAGCCTGCGAGACGAGCGACAAGGCCTGATTGATCACGAGCTGCAACGAGGAAGGTGGCACAAACGGGTGAAGTCATTGGCGCCGCCTTCTAGTCGATTCCAAACCGAAAGGCGAGAAAAATTGCCGGGAGGATTTGAAACTTCTTGTCGCGCGACGTCCCCGGCATTTTTCGGGGGCTCGGGCGTGGACGGAGTTCGCTACCGATGGGCAAATATTTCTTTCAAATGTTGCCGCTTTGCGCTAAAGTCGAGCCTGCAACATGCTGACTGCTCCGTTCGATTTGCGTCATCTGCAACACTTCGTCAAACAGTGTGATCCTCTTCAGCCGCTCGATCCGGGCGATCCACGGTACATCGACCTTGATGAGGGTGAACCCGTGCGTGGTTCTGATGGAGCAAGTTGCATTGACGAAATTGAGCGGACGATTGCTTTCAGCGAAGCGACGTCGCCTGTGTGTCAACTGTTTACTGGATTTCCCGGGTCCGGCAAGACCACCGAATTGCGGCGTCTCCAAAGCCGACTGCAGCAGAACAAGCTCGTTCCGATGCACGTCGTCATGGTCGACTTTCAGGAGTATCGCACGGATCCTACGCCGCTGTCCATTATTGAAACATTGCGCGTGCTTGCGTATGAATTGGATCGGGCGGCTACGCGTGCCGAGGGAAATGATCCGGACACCAAACCTGCGTATGCAAAACGATTTTATGATTTTTTGAAAACGACCAACATCGATTTGAAAGGGCTCGGGTTTGCGCAATTCGGCGGTACCTTGATGATTGAAGCGAAAGGCAATCCAACCTTTCGAGAAAAGGTCGAACAAGCCTTGGCGCCACGATTTCAGCTTTTTGCCCGCGAGGCGCAGGAAGTCATGGCCGAGGCGGTCGTTCGATTGCGCCGGGCGACGCATGCGCAACAAATCGTGGTCATTGTGGACGCACTCGAAAAAGTCGTTCCATTACGAGAAGAGGACCGTTCATTGCTTGAAGCGAGTGCCGAGACGGTTTTCGTCGAGCATGCGTCATGGTTGCGATTGCCTTGCCACGTCGTTTACACGTTTCCCTTGTGGCTTCGTTTTCGTACGACACAGCTCGATGGGCTTTACGATCGGCCCGCGCAGATATTGCCTATGGTGAAGGTATCCGATCGTGACGGGAAGCGCTATGCCGCTGGTCATGTCAAACTCGTTGAATTGGTTTCGCGCCGCTTGCAAGTGAATCAGCAACCGCAAATGGATCGAATTTTCGGCACGGATCTGGAGCAAACGCTCCACCCGTTGATCGCTGCTTCCGGCGGATACACGCGGGATCTTTTGCGTATGGTGCGCGAAGTGCTCTGGGGCGCGCGAACTTTTCCGGTCGATGGTAAAACCATTGCAAGAATCATCGAGCGAACAGCCGAAGGGTACGTTGCGGCGGTACGCAGCGTGGATGCCGATATTTTGGCGGAAATCGCACGCACGCATGATTTGCCGCGTGGAGATCACGTGCGTCTGGCGGCGTTCGGACGACTTCTCCAAGGGTATTTGGTGCTCGCCTATCGCAATGGCAAACCCTGGTACGATCTGCATCCGTTGGTGCGAAGCGCGCCAGTGGTTGTCGAGGCATTGGCTGGTAAAACGTGAGTGACGTCGAGCGTCTTTCTACTGCGGTAGACCCGTATCTGGACGATTTCGAGGAAGTCCTTCGAGTTATCGAATTGTCGAGCGGCTTCGTCTTGCTGCCGATTTCCGTTCCCGGACCAGATTTGGCGCAGCTACTCGCTAATTGGTTAGCGCTCAAAACCCATCCCGCCATTGTCTGTGCGCTCAATGATGAGAGCGAATGGAAAAATGTTTCCGAATGGTTATTGAAGGCCAAACCAGAAAAGGATGGACTGGTTTTGGTGATTGGGGGCGGCGATCTCCCCGATGACTTGTCGCTCGCTTTGCGGCTTGTGAATGAACGGCGAGATACGATAGCAAAACATTTAGATTGCCCGCTTTTGTGGTGCGGCTCGACGGAATTTTTAGTGCAAACAGGGCAGCAGGCGCCGGATTTTTGGTCGGTGCGCGCCGTAGAACGGCGCATCGAAGTGCGGAAAACGCCGGAGAGAAAAAAGGTTTCGCGCAAGGAAGCGCTCGCCAAAGAAGATTTGCTTCATGAAGCATTGCGACAAGGCGATCGCAAGAGTTCGGAAATTTTGTTTTTGTCGCATTTGCGCAAATCCATGGCGGACGCCGATGAGGGCGAATTCGACGCGATCGTCGCGAGAATTCCCGCTGAAATCGAGAAAGCGGATCCGGCATTTGGTTTTGAAGTGGGGTTGATGAAGGCCGAAATGGCTCGGCGTCGGGGCAACATTGCTGATGCACTGGAAATGCTCGATGCGTTGGAGGAAAGAATCGCGAGCCCCGACGATGAATGCCGTGTCGACCTTTTGCGCGGGCGGGTGTTTGAAAAAGCAGGAGATACCAAGCGAGCTGAAGAGGCGTATAAACGTGCTCAATCCGTTTCAGGATTAGAGAATCTCAATTGGGACATCCTTTCTCTTGTGTACTACTTCGCATTCGATGCAAGAACGTCGGAGGGCGATTGGAATTCAAACCTGCGCCAAACTGAGGGTATGGCAGAAGCGAGGAAGGACCGGCAATTACACGCGCTTGTGCTTACATTTTTGGCCGAAGCGAACGCACGCCAACACGATTTGGCTCGGGCTCAGCGCTTGCTCGTCAAAGCCATTGCTTTGCATGAAGAATCAAAGGACGACGCGACCATTCTTTTCGGCGGCGAGGTGGCGGAAGCGATTCAGCAGGCCAAGGCTGTCATCGAGCGCGCGCATGTACCGACCTCCGTTGGCAAGAAAGTCGTTGTTGGCAAGAAAGTCGTTCGTAACATATCGCGCACGCGAGAATATCTCGCATTATCCTTTTTAATTATTTTTGCGCTCGCTGCGGCCGTCATGACCATGTATGCATTGACGAAATTCTCCATACCGACTGAAAACATCCATTGCTTCCAAAATATCGCCGGCCAAATCACGTGCGGCGAATCGCTCGACCATTGCGAAAAGCTTCGCGCCGTGGTTGGAACGGCGAGTGCTGGCCCTTGTCAAAAACCGCTTTTCCCACCGTCCAACAATTGAGTCGTTCCTTTCGTTCGAATGAGGTCTTCCATGACATCCTACAACAAACCAATCCTCTACCATGTCCCGGGGTGCCCTTTCTCTCAACGCGTCGAGATCTTATTGGAACTCAAAAATCTACGTAACGCAGTCGACTTCCACGTCGTCGACATCACGATGCCAAGGGATCCGGCATTACTCGCCAAATCACGTGGCACGACGGCATTACCAATCATGGAACTCGAGGATGGCCGTATCATCAAAGAAAGCCTCGTCATTCTCCGATACTTCGAAGACCGTTTCGCAACGCCACCCATTGCGCAAACGGACGCTTATGCCCGCGCCGTAGAAAATATGCTCATCGCCCTCGATGGCGATTTCGCCATTGCGGGTTATCGCTTCGTTTTAAACCAAGACAAACTCCGACGCGAATCACTCTCTGCCACGATGACCGCGCAATATGCGAAACTCGACGACTTTTTGCGATGGCACGCGCCAGACGGCGACTTCTTGTTCGAAAGCTTTGGCTTGGCTGAAGTCGTGTACACCTCGATTTTCGTGCGCTTTGGATTTCTGGACTATTACGAAGGTTACGAGATTCCCGATGAACTCGGACGCGTCCGCCGCTGGCGTGACGCTTGTTTGGCCCATCCCGCTGCCCAACAGGTCAGCCGCGAACAAGTCGTGAAGCTGTATTACGATTACGCACTGGGCTTCGGCGGAGGCACATTACCCCAAGGCCGCAACCGCTCGACGTTCTCATTCGAACCGCATTGGTCGACTCGGCCCTGGCCGCCACGCGACAAGTGGGCGGGAAGTGCGACCGACCCCGAATTAGGACTCGTTTGATCGCTTCGCCACCGTTGCCCTCGCTCGAACGACCGGCGAGCCCCTTGCCCAGCGGAAGCTGGCTTTGTAAAACCCCAACCTTTTAATAAACCAAAGGCCATTTTTTCCTGTGAAGCGAACGCCCATTACCGAGTTCTACCGTTTTCCCATCACCGCCGGCATATCGCTGCTCGCCGTATTCGTCACGGTACTCGGCAAAACGGGACACTCGATCGACCGACTCGTGATGAGCGTCCAAGCGTTCGAAGGCGAACCTTTTCGACTTGTCACGTGCATCCTGCCGCACGCGGATGCGATGCATCTCATCTTTAACGTTCTCTGGTTATGGGTTTTCGGCACCGCACTGGAAGAACGCTTTGGCCCAATCCGACTACTCGGATGGATTCTGCTTTTTGCAATTGGCTCGTCCGCTGCCGAATATGCGATATTCGTCGGAGGTATCGGTCTTTCGGGCGTCGTCTATGGCCTTTTCGGCGTGCTCTGGGTGGCGAATCGCGCGGATGATCGTTTGCAAGGAACCCTCGACAGCCAGACCTCTCTGCTTTTCGTGATCTGGTTTTTCCTGTGCATTGTCACGACCGCGATGCACATCTGGCCTGTGGCGAATGTTGCCCACGGAGTAGGCTGGCTCCTCGGTTTGCTCACCGGCCTTGCCACAACCGGTGGACTACGTCTGGGAAAAACCCGAATGGCGATTCGTGCCGTCTCGGTCCTCGGCATCATTTTCGTAACCGCTGCGTCTCTGGCAGGAGCTACGAAGCTTCGGTCTCGCGTGAATTTTGCCGAGAATGCAGGATCGGATCACGCTCTGCTCGCGAGTCAGGCATTTGATGACGGCCATTATGATGTTGCAATCCAACGTTATCAAGCCGCGATTGCCATCAGTCCTAATATCGCCTCGACCTGGTACAACCTTGGTGTCGCTTATTCGCGCAAAGGCGATTACAACGAAGCCTCCCAGGCGTTTATTCGCGCCAGCGAACTTTCTTCCGAAGCGGACATCAAACGCGCCACGCTCAATACCTTGCGATATCTCGCGTATATGGCACAGACGAAACGCGACCACGCGGAAGCTGCAAGGCTTTACGAAGACGTGCTTGTACGAGGTGGTGAAGATGCGCCGACGCTCTATAACCTCGCCCTCGTGTACCAAAACCTCGGGCGCACCGACGATTCACGACGCGTATTGACCCGGGCTATAAAGCTCGATCCGAGTCTTGCCGAAGACGTCGGCGACGAACCGGCAATGGTTCTTCCCGACGCCGGTGCGGACGGTTCAGTGCCTTGAATTGCTCCCGCATTGCCCATTGAATAACACGCCGAGACAACGCACCTGGCTGCCTTTGAGGCTGCGTAGGCACGCTCGTACAAAAGTGGTTGGCACCTGTCGCCGGTAGCACCTTTCGCGGCACAAAAGTGGCTGGCACCTTTCGCAAAGTGGCCGTACAAAAGTGGCTGGCACCTTTCGCCGGTACAAAAGTGGCTGCCAACGTGGAGCCGTATCGGTTGAGATTCGTCAAGGTGTCTCGCGTTGCGCACCTTCGAACGTTTTCACCAGTTTACCATTCCGCAGTTCGTATCGGATCAACCAATGGCCAAACCCTGGAGGCAATGGAGTTCCATCCGGTTTTTCCCCGAAATAACTTCGCGCAGCATGCGTAATCACGAGTTGCCCCTGTTGCCAGACATATTCGTTGTTTGCATAGACGGGACCACCGAGGCGATAGGAGTTCGTGAGTTTTTGTTTTTTTCGATCAACGTGCATGAAAATCAATTCCTCGAGGGCCTTGTTCCGGACGAAAGTGCGCGACTTCGTATCGAACAACCAACAGTATTGGCTGTAATTGTATGCGCCAGTCATGCTCACGACACATAAATCCATCACATCGTCGAAATTCAAATCCTCCGTCACGTTCCATGAGGAATGATCTTCCATCTCCGCAGGCCATTTTTGTCCCGGCTTTAGAAAACTACCCGCGGAGAGTGACTCGAGATCCATGTCCGGTGGATTCTGCTTTTTCTCCGCTGCTAAATCGTAAACCACGCCTGCCGCGCAGCCGCCGCTTTCTTCGGTCGTTATGCGAGTCACCCCCATAATCATAAACCATTCGGGGTAATCGTTGAAACCGCCCCCCTCCATGACCATTGTGCACGGTGCAGTGCCGGGCTTCAGCGTCAACGCTATTTGGTGGCGACGCGTCGTTTCTTCGGGCGGCTCGGCCGGTTTCGCCGTTGCTTCAGGTTCGGCAATTACGCTTGCGCTGGGGGCAGGTGCGACCGTAATCACGACCGGTTGCGGGGGTGGAGGCGTGGGCGATTGACCGCACGACACAAGCGTTTGCGTTGCAAATAGTGCGAAAACGAGACGATGGCGGAGCATGCAATGCAAGATACGAGAACAACCGCGATTTGCCAAGGCCGTAAATGGACCAAGGAAAAAAATTTTGCTGCTCGCCGCTATTTTCCAGACCGTTTGCGCTTCGTCAGCGAAGCATATTCGACTTTGACCGAGTCGAAGGTGCCTTTGTCGAAATGATATTCGATGAGCGCATTACCCCGAAAATAATGCAGATCAAACCAATTCAAGAGCGCGAATGTATCACGTTCGTCCGGTTCGCCAACAAGCTCTACGATCCGCTCCGGGGTCGCATCCAACGGTACATTGTGCGGAAGCTTCGGACGCGCTGGCTTTAATACCATTCCGTCGAGTTCAGCGCCGGAAATGTACACGTAAAACCCTTCGACGACACCATCTTTCGTACGTACGGACATTCCCGGGTCCTCGTAGAAGAGGGTCGTCGTTCCTCCCATTACGCTACCGTCCACTGGATTATCCTTCGCGCGTAAGGGTGGGCCGAGTACCGATTCACAATCGGTGCGTGAAATACCGAGCGCCAGCATATGGCCGTCGAACTCGATACCAAAAGGCTCCTGATCGACGAGGCGTAGTGTTGCGGGGGAGTGGGCAACAGTTGGCTCTTTAATGGCCGGAAGTGTGGCGGGTTCTGCCAACGGGGCAGGGATCTCCACCGTTGGAGTTTTGGTGGAGGGTGCAGACGAAACACACCCCAACACCGTCACGAAGACGCATACGAATGCAGAAACGGTGCGGCATTTCATCATGTTCACCCTACCATACTGATTTTGTCGGTGCAGCGCAACCGTAGAGCGTGTTTCGAGCATGTCGCTCCACGCTGCATTCAATACAACGCCGAACTCCAAGCTGGAGTTTGGTCATGCAACGTCGACAATGACCCGTTTACCGTGACCCCGTGGGACGTAATCGGTTTCTAATGTTCATAGCCATCCACGCACCGACAACATACGCGCCGCCATTGACGATCGTCGCGACAATCGTCAACCACACGCCGCCCCATTGGCTCGGATGCATCATTTCGGCCGACATGTCCACAATGGCTCCGGGAAGCGCAAAAACCAACAAGAGCCATGTCGCAGCATCGGATAAAACGGACGCCGTCAGGCTCACTCCCAAGAGCAGCGCATGCACAAGCGCACCGATGACGAACGCCGTTGCAAATAAACGTTTCGGGTTTGTCCAAATAATCATGTTTATGGCACTGATGCAGTAACTTCAATGCATTTCGCGAATCTCTCCGTCGCCGTCATGGCCATGAATCCAGCGGGAGCATTCGCCATATCGACGACATCGAACGACATGGTTCGCGTTTTTTCCCAGTACTCGAGTGAAATGGTCACCTGCGCTTTTCCCGGCGCCAATGGTCGCAGCGTCATTCCACCATCATTAGAACCATTGTTTCCATCGAATGGGCCTCTGGGACCCACATCCAAATTCACGTCGGGCGAACCCGGAGTTGGAATCACTTGCAGAATATCCGGAGCGCTCGACACGACATTGAGCAACTTTGCTTCGGAAACCCCAGTATCCGATCCATACCCGAAAACGACGCGGTACTCTTGCCCTACGACCAGCACATTTGCTTCACAAAGCCCCGCCACAAGGGGATTTGAACATCCCGGCCCGCCATAACCGCATTCCCAATCTTCACAGCCAGTCGCCGGCAGCATCGCGAGGAGTGCAGCCAAGACAAACCCTACCACGACACGTGTTTGATTCATGAAAAGACACATCTCTCGTTTGCAAGCCATGGTACACGACAGCTGACGTCTTCGCTTCTTCTTCCGGCACTTTTCCGGCCGTATCAGTCGTTTACACAATCGACCGCAAATGGTGTAAGTCGAAACGGGGGCTCGTACGTACGTAGCTCGGCGGATCGGAGACGCGTGATGGAGCAGTTCGGTGATTACATCGTCCGACGTCTGGTGGGCGAAGGGGGCATGGGCAAAGTTTACGAGGGCGAAGAAAAGCTCTCCAAACGCCGCGTGGCGATCAAAGTCCTCCATCCGGAACTCGCAAAAAGCGACACGGGACGCAAACTCTTCGTCAACGAGATGCAGATCTTGGCGCATCTCGAACATCCCAACATCGTCCGCAGTCTGGCCAGCATCGAAGCCAACGGGCAACTCGCCATGGTCCTCGAGTTTCTTGAAGGACGAACCCTGCGCAACGTTTTGCTTGAAGATGGAAGGCAATCCTGGGCCGAAGCCGTACGCATCGTTTCTGCCGTCGCCGCTGCACTCTCCGCCGCGCATGGTCAAGAGCCGCCGATCATTCATCGTGATCTCAAGCCTGAAAACATCATGATCCTCAAGGACGGCAACGTGAAGGTCATGGACTTCGGCATCGCGAAAATGCTTCAAGCCATGAACCAAACCAACACGCAAAGTGTCGGAACTCTTCAGTACATGAGTCCCGAGCAGATCGACGCGCGCACGATCGATCATCGCGCGGATCTCTACTCGCTTGGTCTCGTGTTTTACGAACTGCTCTCGGGCAAACCCCCCTTTTACTCGGCGTCTCCTCGACAACTGCTCAACATGCAGTGCACCGAAGAGCCTCCGCCGCTCGAGCCCGAAGCGCGCAGTGGTTTGCCCAAAGGTGTCGAACAACTCGTCTTCCAACTTCTTGAAAAAGCCCCTGAAGACCGACCATTTCTCGCAACGGACGTCGTCGACAAACTCGAACCGTTTCACGTTGCTGCTCCTTCAGCCACGCGAACATCAGGTCCGCGCACGACCACGACTTCATCCGGCACGACGCCCCACGACAAACCGTCGGCCGGACGCAGTGTTTCCGCAACGATTCCCGAATCATCCGCACGCGAAGCAAAGAGTGTCGGCAATGAAGCTTCGAGTCGCCCCAAGACCATCAGCGATGATGGTGCAGGGGACGATGGCCCCGCCAAACCTCGTCGAAACGATACGATAGCTCTCGTCGACAAAGTTGGTGAAACGCGCGAAATCCCGACGAAAGTTGCAATCGGTATCATCGTGGGTTTGTCGCTCACCGCGGGACTCGCGGCATATTACATGCGCAGTGCGCAAGAACCGGATTTCAGCAATGCCCTGACGGCTCCGCCGAAAAATTCGTCGCCCTTTTTGCAGAGGGAACAGAAGACGCCAACGACGAAGGATGACCGATGAAACGAGCGCGCCCCGAGACGAGTGGGTTTGTCGCGGGCGCGCCACTGCCGCCTTTTGGTCGCGCCACACGTTTTGCGTGCGAAGGCGGCGCAGAACTCTTTCGCCTCGCAGCAACGGACGAACCCGCTGCGCGACGTCTCCTGGCGCTGGGGGAAGCTTCCGTCGGTGGGTTTGTCGACGGTGGAACGGACGAACATGGTGTTTGGATTGTCCGCGCGCCGTTCAACGATACGCTTGCCGAACGACTGCGCAAACAGAAGGCAGCTTGGCCTTGGCGTGACGCTCTCGTGTTGGCACTCGCTGTTGCCGAAGCGCTTGCTGCATGCGAAAAAGCCAGCCTTTTTCCCGGTCCTTTGGCACTCGATACCGTTCTGCTTGGAGCCGACGGACGCGTAGCACTGGCCGCATCACGCCTCGTCGCCGCGATTCTAGGAGCACCCGAAGGAGCCACGCGCGCCGATACGGAAACCAATGCGCCTCTGTGGACGCCGCCGGAACAAGCACGAGGTTCGTCGTGGGACAATGCGGCAAACCGTTACGTGCTCGGACTTTTGGTGTATCGCTTGCTGTCCGGGGAACATCCTTTTGCTGGAGCGGGTTTGCGACATGCGATCGACGCTGCGTTACGCGAGGCTCCGCCGTTTGTCGAAAGCGTCGCGCATGAATTGCCCACGGGCTTGCAAAGTTTCGCACTTCGTTTGATACACCCTTCCGTCGCCGATCGTCCCGATCGTGCAGCGTCGATCGTCATCGATTTGGGGCGTTTTCTGCGCGGAGAAAGCCCAGCACGCGCACCTGCAGGACGAACCCGACCTTCCAAAACCAGACCATCCGCGGACGATGTTGCTGCGCCGCCAGCTGTTCGTGCTGTCAAGGACGAAGCCCCGGCAAAACCCCAAGCTACAGCGTCAACCAAAGCGAGTTTTTTTCAATCACATTCCTGGCTCAGGATCGCCATTCCCGTGACTGCGGGGACCATGGTGGCTGCTTTTGCATTTTCGCGTATCGAAAAACCACCGCCTCCACTTCCTCGTCCGGAAATTCCCGCAGCATCGTTGTTATCGGCAACGACGTCCACCGCGGAAACATGCGCAAGTTGTCACGCCCGCCAAGCTGCTGAATGGCGTCGCAGCGTCATGGCGCATTCGGTAAAAAGTCCGTTATTTAATGCGTTGGAAAGTCTCATCGAAGAACAAGTTGGCCGCGACGAAGATTGCCCCAATGGTGCGGGCATTCTGCGCAAAGCGAATCTCTCCACGGCGTGTCGCAATCAACAAACGGGTTTTCCCATCACGGGTTCGGGGGGCGAACATTGGTGCGTCAATTGCCATAGCCCTGCGGAAAAAATCGATCGCCCTCTGCCGGCTTGGGATGGACGTCCCGGAGGCGACGCCTCGACGCGTAGGCCGGTGAAGGATTTCCTCGGCGATCAAGCCATTGAAGGCATTTCATGCGTCTTTTGCCACACTGTGCATGGCCCCGTTGGCGGACGTGGATCTCGCGGATACGACGGAAACCCCACATGGACGTCGTTCGTTACGGGCACCGTTTTTCCTGCCCGACCAGAAGACAACCGCGGCTTGTTCGGAATTGCCAACAGTGGTTACGACATTCGCACGGATGAATTTTTTTACGAAGGTACACGTGGAGGTTTTGGTTCGTCAGGGCCAGCCAATGTCCCGGATCCCATCGTGCATCGTCGCCCAACGGAACGAACCGACGCCTACCTGCGCAGCAGCGAATTTTGCGGAAGCTGTCATGACGTCCGTCTTTTTGGAAGCGACGTCCTTGGCGCGCGTCAAGGCGAACATTTCAAACGTTTACGCAACGCCTATACCGAATGGACCGTCTATGCGCGGGACCAAGAGCGGCGCGGAAAAACCGTCGCAACGTGCCAGGATTGCCACATGAGTACTTACCCAGGGATTTGTGAACCTGGCGCGCCGGAATCCGGTCAAGACGAACCCGAATGTCCGAAAGGCATGCATTTCGTTGCTCGAAAACCGGGCTCGTTTCCAAAGGCATTACAAGCGGCCAATTCTTCGGGACCGTCCACCGTCTCGACGCATTATTTCTCGGGTGTGGACATTCCGCTTTATGCGGACTTCCCGCAATTCCTCGTCGACGAACCGTCGCTCGACGTGCATGGCATTCCGCTTGGCGCACGTCGGCGTCGGGATATGCTCTTGCGGCATACGTTTCGATTCGAGATTGACGGTGTGCGGCGTACGGGAGCAGGCGTCGAAATTCCGGTTGTCGTGGAAAACACGGGTGCTGGTCATCGAATACCTGCTGGATTTAGTCAAGAGCGTGAATTTTGGGTCCATCTCGTCGTGCGTGATGGATCCAATCGCGTCTTGTACGAAGTCGGTCGCGTCGATAGACCCGAAGAAGATTTGCACGACAAAGTGTTTGTTCGTATCAATGCGAATCCGGGGTCAATCGACGAACGTGGGCGTCCCGTTGGTTTGTTTGGTGCGGATGTTCGCGACGGGCCCGATGTGCAACAATGGTCGCCGCCGCCGCAGCTTGGCGGAACGAATTTCCGCGGCAAGGGACTCATCAATTTTCAAAATGGTTTCTTGCGTTGCGTGCGTTGCATTGGTTTCGTCGGCCCGGATGGTCGTTGTGAACCGGCACCGGGCCAAGGGTTTCTCCGGGCGGATCGTTTCGACGATGGCGATTACGACATCGATACCGGTGAATGTCGGTCCAATCTTTCCGGCGAAAACGCGTTATTCGAAACCTATTTTCCCGTCGGAGCGCTCGATGCCAGCCGAGGGTTCGTCCGCGGGCCCGATGCCATTATCGATACGCGTTCGCTCCCGGCAAATACGCCGACGCGTTATACGTACGACCTCGATTTGGGTGGGCGGCGCGGTCCATTTCGTATTGAAGCGCGCCTCATGTTTCGATCGTTTCCGCCCTTTTTGATTCGCGCCTTCGCCGAATACGAACGCGAACAAGCGCGACGAGGCTTGCGCCCGAGCGGTCCCTCCGTCACGGAAGATATGATGCGTCGGCTCGATATCGTGGAGCTGCATCGGGTGACGGCGGAGGTTCAATGACGGAAGTTGCTCCGCGCGAAACGACGTCGGCGTGGCCGGCGGTCGTTTGGGATGCTCCGGTGTTTCGAGGGCTCGAGGCTCGTGCGCGTCGCGAAATCGAAGAAAGCGGCAATAGTTTTCAAGTCGAACCGGACGAAGTCGTTTTTCGTGCCGGTGACAGAAGTGATGCGTTTTTCGTTGTCGCGGAAGGATCCGTCGTATTGACGGCGATTCGTCGCGGCGAAGCGCAGGAGCAAGAATTACGTATTGCTGAAAGAGGCGCTTCATTTGGCGAAGAAGCGACCGTCGGGGGAGCGCGTAGTGCTACGGCCAAAGCTCGAATGCGTTCCCGTATTTGCAAAGTCACGGCCCATGTTTTTCAGCGTGCGGTAGAGCGTAGTGGCAAAGCTGAAGTGGCTGAACGGCTCGAGCGAATTCTTCGCCGCGCCGCCACGCGCGATTTGTTGCAAACGGTCGCATTTGCAAAAACGCTCGAACCCGAAGACATCGATCTTTTGCTCGATGCGGCACGATATCGGAATTTCGATCGTGGAGAAACCATTTATCGCGAACGAGATCCTTCGACGGACATTTTTATTGTTGCCGACGGCATGGTTCAGGTGCAAACGGACGATGGCGAACGATTGCATGTACGCGCCTACGTAGGTCGAGGCGATTTTTTTGGCGATGCTGAAATCGATGCGGGTGTTCCGCGTCTTTCGGGGGCCGTTGCGAGTGGTCCTTCGCTGCTCATCTCCATTGATGCGCGCACGGTGCGTCATGTGGCGAGTCGTCATCCGGATTTGTTTTCGACTCTGGGTCGTATTGCTCTCGATCAGCAAGCTGTGCAATTGTCCGTCATCGGCCGAGCGGCTTCGCATGCGACGCAACATGCATTTCGTGACCTGTATCGATTAAACGTTGCGCGATCGCTTCTCGTCATCGACTTGGAAACTTGCGTGCGTTGTGGGCATTGCGCGTGGGCGTGTGCCGACGTGCACGGACAATCGCGAATCGTGCGTCGGGGTGATAAAATGGTGGCGCGTGTCGAATCCACGCAGCGCGCTCCGAAAAACCTGCTTTTACCCAATTCGTGTCAACATTGCGAAAACCCGAGCTGCATGATCGATTGTCCCACCGGGGCGATTGGTCGCGATCCTGGCGGTGAAGTTTTCATTCGTGAAGCATTGTGTACGGGTTGCGGATCGTGTGCCAAAGCGTGTCCATGGGACAACATCAGCATGGCCGAACGACCTGAAACGGCGCTTCGCCCGGCAGGTGGCGCATATCCTGATGTTGCGGTCAAATGCGAATTGTGCCGTGGTTACGACGGCCCCGCATGTGTCCAAGTTTGTCCGACGGGATCCATTTTCCGGATAAACCCCAACGAAGAACTGGCCGATGTGCGGGACCTGGTCAAAGGTTCGTCCGGACCTGCGCCATTGGTCTTGGCGCCTCGGGTTGATAACATGGGCATTGTTCTTGGCGGGGCCATAGCGGGGTTAGGGTTGACCGCAGCGGGCGTCGTCATGCACGATCGTGGCCTTTTACGACCTGGCGGAGGCTCGGGGTATTGGGCTGGGGTTGGTGCGGGAATCGTCTTTGCTCTTTTGCTCGC
Source organism: Polyangiaceae bacterium (assembly GCA_031415295.1). GTDB lineage: Bacteria > Myxococcota_A > Polyangia > Polyangiales > Polyangiaceae > Polyangium. The sequence goes on from JANORL010000884.1 coordinate 19,941, forward strand.
GTATGCCGGACCGAAACGTCTTGTTCGCTTTTGGATGAAAAAGAAGTCGTCTAAGAGCGCGGAAGGCTCGACGAAACCGACGACGTCTCGTGTTCGTCCACAATTGGCCATTCACTTGGCGCTTGGGTTTGTCGCCTTGGGACTTGTCGCGACGCACGCACCAATCACGTCGCTTTGGCCGCGTTCTGCGGGCAGCGCATTACGTCTCGCATTCGTTACGACGACGTTTTTCGGCGTATGGACGGCGCTCGTGTATCGCCTCGTGCCTTCGCGTCTTTCGCGTATCGAACGAACCGCCGCGCTGCCTGAAGACTTTGCCACAGCGCGACGCGAACTCATGGATCATTTGTACCGGGACGTCAGTGGCAAGAGTGATCTTGTCAAAAAGTTATTCGAGAAAATATTGGTTCCGTATACCAAACAGCCATTGGGGCCATTGTTCCTTTTGCTGACGGGTCGAACGTTACGCGAAGAGCAGAGTCGTTTGCGCGGACAGATTGACGTTCTTCTCGAAGGGCGCGGCAAGGAGCGTCTTGCAGGTCTCGATGGTTTGGTAAGGATTGTCGTGGAACGTCGCGCGCTTCCGGTGCAGCGCTTGTTGCTGTTCGTATTACGCGTGGGTTTGCCGGCGCATGTCGTGACGTTTACGTTAGCGCTGGCGCTTCTTGTTGTGCATGCGGCGACCGCGGTTCGTCGGTAGAATCGTTTCGACTTGCATTCTCGCCACAACCCATGGTACGCCCTCTGCGCACCTGCCAGAGAGGGCGTTTTACATGACTGAACCGAGTTTGTCCGAGCCTTCACACGCGACCGAACATCAGCCGCCGCCTCCTGAGCCGGTAGACGAGATCGTTCAAGATCGTCGGAAGCGATCAACCGGGCTGCTGATCGGTATTGGCGCGGCTGTTGTGCTGGCGGGCGGAGGCTTGTTTGCCCTCATGCGATTTCAAGAGGCGCACACCAAAACGGCTCTATCGCAATCCTGGAGCGCCTTTTCGCAATGTGTCATGGGTGAAGGGCTGGGCGAAGGAGCGGTTCCGAGTTTGCATTTTCGGCGAATTCAGCTCACGGCAATGAGAATGAGCGACGTCGAGCGGATGGCGCCTGGCAGTGACAAACCCTGGCCGTTGTCGTGCGCGCCGCTCGGACATGTCGTGCGTGAAACGTGGAAAAGCGCTGGACTGAGCGAACCGGGGGCGAAAGATCTCGGGGCTACGAGCGAAGCATTGGCAAAAGCATTACGCGAACCCAACAGTCAGACGCTGGATTTATCCGAATTGGTCGACACGGCGTGGGAGCAGGCGAAAAAAAACGACATCAAGGTGATTCACGTCAATGGGCTGTCCGCTCCATTCGAGGCCAAACCTCTTGATACAGGAAAGTTGACCAAGGGTACGCCTCTTTCGCCGACGGCATTTGCACTCAAAGCGGCATTTACCGATGCGCATCCAGCGGGCGTCATGCGTCTTTTGGTGGAGGAAAAAGGCATTAGCAAGGCGCCATTTGTTTGCACGTTTGCTAAGAAAAATCCCAAGGCTGAATGCAAATCATTGCCGTCGTCGATTGCTGCGGGGCATGGATTGCGTCTTTGGGGAACTGCGGACGATGATTCGGCTCCCGTCCTATTCGCCGGAGAACGTGGCCGCGCGGGTATTTTTCGCGGTGATACCGGGGACAAGATCGACGCGATGTACAGTTACGGATCGTATGCCCAAAAAGATGGGGCAACAGCGGTGCTTGGATTCGACGACCAATCGAAAGACTTGATTCTCACGCGACGTCCTGCAGGCGGCAAGAGCGGGCGTACGAAAATCGATCCTGATTTTCGCGTTGGAAACTATTATTATTCGACACAAATTCTCTGGGATCACCTCGTTTTGCGCGGAGTGACCAAAAAAAACGAGCGGCGTCTGTTCGTATCGAAGTACCTTTGGCAAGGCGATGCCGTACCGAGTTTGACCGACATAGGGGAAATACCGGAACCAGGACTCATTGAAAGAGGTTCGGACGAACCCGCGCATATTCAAGGGTGCAAAACGTCGCAATCCATGGTCGTTCGCGTAAAAGGATACGACAACGATTTCATGAGTTTTCTTGTTGGCGGCAAATGGAGCTCGCCGATGTCGCCCAAAGTCAGCGATGGCATCTTATCGTGCCATGGTTCCGAAGCTGTCGTCACGCAGCTATACAAAGGGAGCGGAATCAAGACTTGGTCGACGGCGATCGCCCAAAGTCAATGCACGACGGCGGGTTGCACGGTGTTCGACGTATCCATGGAAAAGGTCCTCAAGACGCAATTGGAATTCGCTCCACGGGACATGAAAATCGACGCTGTCGACTTGAATGGCAAGCTGCTCGTCGTGTGGGCTGCGGGGGATCGTGGTGGCGTGCGCATGCGCCTTGCCAAACCAGCCGAATTCGAACGTGCGGAAGAATCGGTACTCTTCGACGATCTCGTCAAAGACAGCCAAGTGCAAAAGTTGTCTACTCTTTTCGATTTGCGGCTGTTCTCACGCGATGGATTCGCCATACTCTTGCTTTCCACGGTTTCGGGCGTGTATGCCATTCGTATCGACGCGGAGGGGATGACGACGCCTGTCGAAGTCGAGTGGACGTGACGCACGTTGTCAGCTCGTCCGGCTAATTTTATTGCGTTTTGCTCTTCCCTCGGTTGCGTTCGCGTCGTACCATGCGCGCGTGTTCCGTACGCATATTCTGTTTCCGACGTTGCTCGCTGCTTGCGTCTTCCTCGGTGTGACTTCGCGTGTTGTCGCGGAGGAACCACCGTTCACCGAGCGTGTTGTCATCAACCGCATCGTGGCGGTCGTCGATCGAGACGTCATCACGCTCGTCGAGTTGAAGCGTCGTGCCGAGCCGTTTCAGAAGCGTTTGAATGATGTTCCGCCGGACAAGCGTGCGGCAGCGGAAACGCAACTGCACCGGGATCTCATTCAAGAAGCCATCGATGAACGACTCGTATCTCGCGAGGCGCGGGCATTGCGGGTGACAATTGCGTCCACTGAAATCGATGCTGCGTTCGAAAACATTGCCAAAGCCAAAGGCGTCACGCGCGAAAAGTTGGTACAACTCGTTGTTGGGCAAGGTTTTTCCGAGGTGCAATACCGCGAACAACTCGTCCGGCAACTATTGATTGGCAAACTCCTAAGGATCAGAATGTCCGAGCAATTAACAAAGGTGGACATGGATTCTGACAAAGCCTCGAAACAAATTGAAAAGATAGAAAAGGCATATCTCCTCGGATTACGGGGCAACGTCTTTGTCGAGGTGCGGCTTTGATCATGAAGAATACTTTATTGCTCCGCGTCGTTCTTGGCTTAACCATCGGCAGTTTGTTTGCTTGCGGTGGAGCCCCAAGTGCTCCGCCAAAAGATCCGGGAGCCAAGCGCGACGTTGCTCTGGTGAAACCTGCTACTATTGCTGAGTCGATTCCCGTGCATGTTTGTTGGCAAGCCAATGGTCCCGTCGGGAAAGGGCAGGTTGCGCGGGTTGAAGTTCGTGGAAATCGGGCACCGGCGCTTCTTTGCGAGCGTTTTGCTGTGCGAGCGAGCGAGCCTCTTGACGCGGCCACGACAGAAGCGAACGTTCGCGCGTTGTTCAGCGAAGGCCGTGTCGAAGACGTTGTTGTTTACAAAGAAACCCGCAAAGACGAAGTTGTGGTCGTCTACGATGTCAAAATTCGTAAACGTGTGCGATCCGTCAATGTCCGTCCGGTGCAAGGGCTCGAGCCAGCCGTGGCCAATGAGCTGATTACTGAAGCTCCGTTATGGGAGGACAACGCGCAACTGGATAACCTCGTCCGTGAAGCGACGGCGATTTTGATGAGCCGCGGATATCGACGTGCGAACATCAGCGTCGAAACGATTCCGGAAGGCGAAGAAGATGTAAATGTCACTCTTGCTATCGAGCCCGGACCGCGCATTACGGTCGCGCAATTTAACGTGGAAGGTTTTTCGGTTGCACGGTGGACCGAACTGTCGTCAATCATCCGTACAAAAGTTGGCGAGCCATTTAATCAGGAAATGCTCGAACGCGATGTGCTCCTCATGACTGCGGATCTGTTTGACCGCGGCATGGTGAGTGCATCGTTTGGGACACCGAAAATTGTCGAATCTTCGGATGGTGCAACGGTAAATATTCTGCTCACGGTCACCGAAGGACCGGTGTTCAAAGTTGGGCGAGTTAAATTCGTCGGTGATTTGGTCGTGCCCGCGGGCACGTATGTACGCGATACATGGCGTACGAAAGCGGGATCCGTTTTCTCGCGCAAAAACGTTGTGGAAGACGTCGAAAATGTCAAGCGTTTTCAGGTGAGCCGTGGCGCGCCGGCAGACGTGGACATTGAAACGGTGCTCAATCAAAAATCGAACACTGTAGACGTTACCGTGAGAATCATTCGTCGTCCGTAACAATGAGCTTTACGGAAGGCTCGTTCGTTTCGTATTCTCTTCTTCAGGTTTTCGAAATCGAACATGGCCGAAACCGATCGTCGTGACCAACCTTCTGCGGACAAACCCGTTGCGGCGCAAAAAACGCTGTACGCGGCGCCGCTTGGAGATGCACGTGATCGTGCTGCCGTGCCGCGTGAAGTTCCTCGTGGGCGAGGGGCACGTCGAGCGGAAACTACGTCCGATGTGACTCGGTTTCGTGGATTCTTGCCAGCGGCGATCGCCGCGGCCGTGACGACGGCCATTTCGGCATTGGCCATGCCGCCGCCGGGTGGACATGCATCACCAGGTCCACTTGCACGGCCGCATATCAATGCAACGGTCACCTGTGCAAAGTGCCATGGAACGGACGATAAGCCAAAAAAGCCTGACGAAGCTTGTGGTGGTTGCCATGGGCCGCATCCATCGCAACGCAAAGGGCACGCGCGCCTCCAGCAAAAAGGCGTTTTGCGCTGCTCGAGTTGCCATACCATTCATCGTGGCGATCAAGGCGTTGTTTTCATTCCTGGAAAAGACGCCATTCGTTTCGCGCCGGGGGCTGAATCATCCGTAGATATGCCCGACACGCGCGCCGCATTGGGACCGGCGACGGTTGCAATCGTGACGGTTTCGAGTTGCCAGCGATGCCACGATCCCGCGTCGGCCAAAGACCCGATTGCCCGGTGTCTAGTACCTGGCCAGGAAAAACTCGGTCCAGACAGACCATCTGTTTGTTTCGACGAACATCAAGTGGCATTGCCTGATGATCTTGCCCCACGCGCAGTAGGTTTTGGCAAACCCCAGGTTTGTGCAGCACAACATGGTGAAGATCGCGCCGTTTTATGGGACGCGGCGCGCGAAATTGCGATCAGTGATCCGGTGCTCACGCGCCCAGTTGTAGGCAACTTGGCTTGGGTTTGGCTGACTTCGGGAATGCTCGCGTTTGGCTTGACGTTTGGCTTCGTACGTGGTGGTCGCGGAATTTGGGATAGAATTCGTCGAGGAAAACCGACATCCACGCCCGAGGCGCTCATCAAACCGCAAACGCGAGTGCGTCTACCGCAAATCAATGCTCAAACTTGCATTGGTTGTTATGCCTGTGTCGATGCGTGTCCTTATGACGTACTCGACGTGCAGAAGTACGTCGCCGTTGTCGTTCGCTCCGAGGCTTGTTGTGGTTTGACGTTATGCGAACAACGTTGTCCCAATGGATCGTTACGTATTACCGACGGAGAAACGATTGGTGATCGGCCGCGTATTGCAGAAGATCTTCAAAGTCTCGACACCCCGGGGTTATTTCTCGCTGGGGACATTACGGGTTTGCCGCTCATTAAAAATGCCATTTTACAGGGCAGTTTGTCGGTCGACAAGGTCAAGGCGAGTCTCGAGGCGGAAGGTTCTTGGGCCGGTGGTGGCGACAAACCACTCGATCTGGTCATCATCGGAGCGGGCCCTGCGGGAATCAGCGCTGCGTTACGTGCAAAAGAATTGGGTTTGTCTTTTCAAGTCATCGAACAAGGCAGCGTGGCACAAAGCATTCGTAGTTTTCCGCGTGGTAAACTCGTATTTGATCAGCCGCTCGAATTGCCGTTGTCCGGAAAATTGTGGCTCGAAGAATCAACGAAAGAAGAACTATTGTCGCATTGGATGCGTATCGTGCGTAAGGCCGACTTGCCAATTTTTCAAGACACGCGCATGACCGGAATCGAACGCGATGGATTGAAGAAAGTGTTCAAAGTCGTCACGGAGCCTCGGGAGGGAGGTTTGTCGCAGACGCGTTTGTCGCGGCGGGTACTCGTGGCAATTGGACAGCGTGGGTCTCCACGGAGATTACCGATTGATATCGATCCAGAGTACGAAACGCGCGTGCATTATCATTTGGCAGATGCGCGGAGCTTTGAGGGCAAACGAGTTGTCGTGGTGGGACTCGGAGACGTCGCGATGGAAACGGCGTTGGCGCTTGGGCGTCAGCCTGGTACGACCGTGACGATTGTTCATCGCGGAAAGAGTTTTACCAGGGGTAAAGCGCGTAACATCGACGAACTGAAGCGAATGACGGAATCGGGGCGCGTGACCATGCGTTTTGACGCAGCGGTGGGTGCAATTGGGAAAGAAAGCCTGACGTTGCAAATGCCGCGGGGCAATGAACGAGTCATGTACGATGCCATTTTCGTGATGATCGGTTCGATTCCCCCGTGGAATACGCTCCGGGCGATGGGTGTGCGTGCAGTCGCGGACGAAGAAGCGGCCCAAGCGCGCGTCCGCGCAGATACCCTCGTGAGTGGTTGACGTTGCGGACGGTTACCTCGGGCGTCTTATCTCGCTAGCGTTGAAACTTTTCCAGATCGTTCCATGTCGATCTTCGTCCAAGCAGCGGTCGATTCACCGTAAGCTTTAACCAGCTGCTACGTTTTTCGAGTCGACGCGATCAGGACGCGCAAGAGAGAGCCCATGAAACCTTCGAGTGTTGCTGTTTTCGCCTTCGCCGGCATGCTTCTCACCAGCCTCTCGGTGTACTCGTTCACGCCGAAAGGTGGCATCGTCTCCACCGTCACTGCCGAAGTGACTGCAGAGAAGACCGACGAAGCCAAATTCATCGAAGACACGGCTCAGCAAACTATCCAAACGGATATCTCGCACTTCACGGCTGGTTCGACCGTCATGATCGACGGCCGCGTTGGTCACTCGAAGATTCTTCGCAACAATGCGGGCGAGACGTTTTTGATGCTCGAAGCCCGGTCATCGAGCGATGGTCGTGCAAAAACCGCCGCGCCTGTGAATCTTTCTATCGTCATCGATCGTTCGGGTTCCATGAAAGGAACTCGCCTTCGTAATGCAATCAATGCTGCGATTGGTGCCGTCGAACGCCTCAAGGACGGCGATATGGTTTCCGTCGTCACGTTCGATACTCGCACGCAGGTCGTCGTTCCATCCTCTATCGTTGGACCTTCTACGCGTGGGTCTGTCGTTTCCGCGATTTCTGGGATTACCCTCGGCGGCGATACGTGCCTCTCGTGCGGCATTGAAACGGCCATGGCTGAAATGAATTTGACCGGATCTACCGACGGTCGCATTGGTCGCATGATTGTTCTCAGCGATGGCGACGCCAATCATGGTTTGCGAGACATTCCGGGATTCCGCAGTTTGGCGCAACGCGCACGGGACAAGAACATCGGCATTTCTACCGTGGGTGTCGATGTCGATTACAACGAACGAATCTTGTCGGCCATTTCGGTCGAATCCAATGGTCGCCATTATTTCGTCGAAAATGATGCCGCATTGCAACGCATCTTCGAGGGTGAGGCGGAATCGCTCACGCAAGCTGTCGCAAGCGGCGCGGAAGTCGAAGTCGAACTTGCCCCCGGAATCGAATTGGAGCGCGTCTTTGATCGCTCTTTTCGACGTAATGGCAATCGCGTAACGGTTCCGCTTGGAACATTCAGCAACGGCGATGTAAAGACGATTCTCATGAAAGTCAAATTGCCCTCGAGTTCGGATCCGACTCTTGCCGTGGCGAGCGTGGATATGCGATATCGAGATCTCGTCAAGAACGAAGACGGACGTTGCACCGGTAAACTTGGCGTGGCCATCGTGGATCGCGATGCCGGTGAACTCGATGGTGTCGTTGCAGGGCGCGTGAATCGCAGCGAAACGGCCGCAACGCTCAAAGAAGCCAATGTCTTGTTCGCGCAAGGCAAGGTCGAGGAAGCGCGTCGCAGGATTCAATCGCGCGAGACCGAATTGCGAGGGTCGGCGGAAAAGGCCAAATCCGCAGCGCCTGTTTCCCGGGCCGACGACGTGGCCAAAGACTTCGACAAACAACTCGCCGCTGTTCAGCAAGCCCAAACCGGATTTAATTCTCCCTTTGCCGAGCCTCCTCCGCCTCCCGTTGGTGGTGTATTCGCCAGTCCGCCCGCAGCGGCAGCTCCCGCGCCGGTGGACGTTCGTCAAGGCAAACGACAAGTTCGTTCGAACGAAGCCAACGCGACCGATATGGGGTTCTGAGACAAACCTCCGATGTTGTAGTGGGGTTTCACCCCAAACCCCACGAGGGCTCCTCGCCCTCGACCCCGCAAGGGCCCAGGCCCTTGACCCGTGCATTGGATCGGCCGCGATGCGGTCGATCCAAAACGAGATCAGCGATAAAGCAGAAAGGGACCTCGCCGCTTGTTGAATGCGTCGAGGTCTTTTTCGTAGAGCGCGACGATATGCGAGGCATCGTCGCCTCGGGTCAGCGCTGCGAATGCTTGCGTATTGCCAAGGAGGGTCATCACACCGGAGATCTTCCAGTCTGTAGCGTGAAGTTTCCGGAGCGTTGCTGCAATGGTAAAACCCATTCGTACCGGTTCGAGGGCAAGCGGATTCGTCACTTCGATGCTCACGCCACCGCACTCTTCGTTTGCAAAAGTGCTCAAAGTGGGCGTGAATCGAAGAGGTGCAAAGTGTACGCCCGCGAGTTTGGCGCGGTTCAGTTCTGCGGCGAGTTTGACTCCGTCGATGTACGGCGCTCCCAAGCGCTCGAAGGGGTGATCCGTTCCGCGTCCGACGCTCAGGTTCGTCGTTTCGAGCAGACCTACACCGGGGTAAAGAAGGGCTTCCGTGGGTGTGCGTAGATTGGGCGAAGGGGGAATCCAAGACAAACCCGTTTCGGACCACAACATGGAACGGGTATAACCCTGCATCGGAACCACATGCAGATCGGCGCCGATTTTTCGTTCCGCATTAAAGAGTTGCGCAAGTTCTCCCACCGTCATGCCATGACGTACAGGAATTTCATGGTACCCGACAAACGATTCTCGATCGGCATCGAGGAGCGGCCCTTCCATGACCGCACCACCGAGCGGATTCGGTCGATCCAGGACGACAAACCGTAATTTTCGTTTTGCTGCTTCCTCGAGCATGTACCCGAGCGTCGTGATGTACGTGTAAAAGCGAGTTCCCGCGTCTTGGATGTCGAAAACGAGCGTATCGAGGTCGGCAAATGCCGCGTCGGGAGGACGTTTGTCTTTCCCGTAAAGGCTATAAATAGGCAACCCCGTACTGGGATCTTTGCCATTTCCTACGGTACCATCCGCCGTTCCGCCAAGTCCATGCTCGGGCGTAAAAAGGGCGAGTAACGCGAGTTTGTCTTGGCGAATGAGCACGTCGATCGTTCGTTCACCGCGCGCATTTTTCCCAGTATGATTCGTGATTAGCCCAATTTTTCGGCCGTCGAGTCGAGCAAATCCTCCACGTTCGAGCTCGTCGATTCCGGTCTGCACCACCGCATTCGACGGAGCAGAGGCGGGGAGATCTTTGTTCATTGCCATCAAGATGCCCGCGCTTGCAATATCGCGACGCACATTCTTGGCGCTGCCTTTCGCGTCGGGATAAACGGCGTTCGTTAACAAAATGACCGCATGGTCTCGCGCCTGGTCAATCCAAAAGGCCGTCCCTGTAAAACCTGTATGCCCGATGCCTTCGAACATGGATGTCAGCGCCATAGACCGTTTTTCCTTGTCCGAGGGCATGGGGCGAAAGTTCAGCAATTGGCGCACGATCCCTGGCGACAGAACCGCTTTCCCATCGAGTTCGCTTTTGCTCATCAGAATTGCCACAAACTTGGCGAGATCATCGGCTGTCGAAAAAAGTCCCGCGTGTCCGGCAATTCCCGAAAGCGTCCGCGAGAGAGGATCGTGCACTTTACCGAGTAACATTTCCTCGCCAAAACGTGTCGTGGGAGCAATGCGTCCTAACAAGTCGTTACGCGGGCGAAACATCGTTTCTCGCATGTCCAGAGGGGCGAATATGTTTTTCGTGGCAAAACCATCGAGCGTTTCACCGCTCGCTTTTTGTACAACTTCCCCCAGCAAGACATAACCCAAGTCGCTGTAGACGTACGTTTCACCTGGAGCGTGTTCCAAGGGTGTTTCGATGATCTTTTTAATGGCTACCGCTCGTGAGCCGGCGTGATCGGCTCGTGCATTTCCAGCGGGAAGTCCGGATGTGTGCACGAGCAAATGTTCAATCGTCACGCGATTGTCTGCACGAAATTCCGGAAGCCATTTTTGCACCGGGTCGTTCAGTCGCAAAATGCCACGTTCAGCCAACAACAGAATGGATGTGGCTGTCGCCAAGGGTTTGGTCAGGCTTGCCAAGTCGAACATGGTGTCGACTGTCATGCGCAGTTCGGTGGGTTCTTTTGCGCGAAACCCATACGCTCGACGCAAAACGACTTGCCTGTGACGAAGAACGATAAGCACGGCTCCCGGTATCTCGTTGCGTCCCATGGCCCCTTGAATGGCCGCGTCGAAGCGCGCCTCTTCCGCCGCGTTCAGTCGTGCGGTAATGGCGTTCGAAGCGGACGGCACTGCGGAGGCTAGTACGGGCGTAGGCGCTTCAATCGAACCGGATGCTGTTATTGAGGCGACCGCCACGACAGGCGCAGCGTCGGGTGTGGGCCGTTTCTCTGGGCGTTTTTCGGAACATGCCGAAGCTATGATCAACGCGGTCGCAAGTAGTCCACGAAATTGCACGTTGGTCCGACCAGTACCCCGTGGTGGACAGATTCGCAAGCACTTCAGTGTTCGGCACTCAACGAGCGAATGCTTCGAGCGTGACGGAGCCATCAATGCTTTGTACACCAACGAACGTCATTGTCTCGGAAGCTACCGGGGCAAACCGATTGATGGAGCTCGCCTCTTGCACTAGCACTGGGACGGCGACCGCGTCCGTACGCATGCGCCACAATGCGGGACCAACGTCTTCTACGAGCGCTACCCATTCGAGTAATTCGCCACGTGCTACGGGTCGAATGTAGGGCAGTGCGGTTTTGATCGATTCAACGAGTACGCTATCCATGAACGAATCATCGATATCGACCAAGCGTAAATCATAAGCCACAAGTTTGGGTTCGGGATGGACCAAGTTCCAATCGAGAAAAGCGATTTTCCCTTGTGCGCCCAGCATAGGAAAAGCCTGCTTTCCCAAACGTGTACGAACGGTCGTTGTCTTTTTTTGGCGATCGTACACGACGATCTCGGCAACATCGAGCATATCTTCGTCGAATCGACCATCGGGATCTTCGGAGAAATCGCTCCAGGCGACATGTGTATTAGAAATATCCGCGAATCTCTGTTGTCCGGGGCTTGGGCTTAGTATTTCTATTTCTTTCTCCGCGAAAGTGTACAATGCAACGTCGGTGTTTGCCGTTGTTTCTGGTCCGAGCCAAGCCGTGAATGCTATCGCCGTGGTAGAAATGCGAGGTTCGGTTGCGTGATCGAACGCGCCATCAATGATTGTGGAGTTGCCGTCGTTCTGATTGCGCGTATGAATGAGCGTGCGACCATTCACGTCTGCCTCCCAAGCCATCCAATCACCAGACAATACGGGGCGTCTGGGTGCCGTCGAGGCGCCGGCAATGACTAATTCCTTGCCCGTCGACAAGTCTCGTAGGCGCAATTCGCCATTGCCATCCACATTGTTCGATGGCGCGACATACAGAAGCAAACAACCGTCGGCCGCATGCTGGGGGTAACCCAGCGCATAAGGTGCAACGCCATACACGTCACGATTTGTGATGGCAATGCCCATCGCCGACGAAGTTTCACACATGGGAATCGGAAGTTCCGCTCTGTCCGCCGTGCATCCGGCACAACCGAGCAATGCATACAGGAGCGTATTGATTTTCGACTTGAACATCTTACTACCTTTTTATCCACCGCTCGGTGCACGTAATCCGAGACGAACCATTCGCTTCTTCAAACCATGACGCGTGAGCCCCAAAAGCGACGCAGCTCGACTGATATTTCCTTCGCACTTCTGCAAAGCGTCATCTACTTCGATGCGGGCTGCGTCTGCAGGCAGCAAAGATTTTTCGCGAAGTAGCCGCTCGTGCGAGGGCTTCGGCCGCGTCGACACGCGCAATTCCCGCGGTAGGAACGATCTTTCAATGACCGCGACCTGTTGCATGGCCAAACGTTGCATAACGTGCTCGAGTTCGCGCACGTTACCAGGCCATGAATACGTTTCGAGCGTTGAAATCACGTCCGGCGGTAAACTCGCTTTCGAACCGGCGCGCGCAAGAAAAAGCCGCGCGAGTTCCGATATGTCCCCCGTGCGTTCCCGCAGTGGAGGAACGGTTATTTCGAGCGTATTGAGTCGATACATCAAATCGCGGCGAAATGTTCCATTCTCTACGGCACGCGTGAGATCTCGGTTCGTCGCGGCCACGATGCGTACGTCGAAAATGACCTCTTCGTCACTACCAACGGGACGATAGCAGCGGTCTTGGAGCACTCGTAATATTGCTGCTTGTCGCAACAATGGCAATTCACCGATTTCATCGAGAAACAGTGTCCCCTTGGCTGCTCGCGCCAAAAGCCCCGACCGCGCCCGTTCGGCGCCGGTAAACGAGCCGCGAACATGACCAAACAGTTCTGCCTCGAAAAGCGAATCGGGAATCGCTCCGCAATTGACCGCGACAAATGGCTCGGTACATCGCTGACCAAAATCATGCAATGCACGCGCAAACAATTCCTTGCCCGTTCCTGTTTCACCAATGATGAGCGTAGGCAATTCACTATCGATGGCAGCTTCGAGTCGCATCAGTGCACGGTCGAGCGCCACGCTATGGCCAATGATGGCTGGGATCTGCCGACGTCTCTCGAGGACCGGAAAGTATGTGGTTTGTTCGCGATGAGCTGCAGACGTCGTGCGCGAAGTATCGGGATTTGTTGTCGTTGTCGATAACAACAAATCATGATCTCCTATGGAGGTTCGTGTTTCGCGCACACGATGAATCGTCCACAACAAACCCGTGAGAATCGCCCAGTGTTGCGCCAATTCAGCGGATATGTTATCAAATGCGGTCGGAAGGAAACGATGTTCGAGCACCAGCAACGTGCGCGGAGCATCGTTTTCCGGCTTGGGCCCCGTTATCGCCAAACGGCAACCGTTGTGCCCCGATGTATCGAGATCGCGGCACAGAATTGGGTTTGTCGTCCGTAATGCATCGGTTACGATCTCCGTCGCAATTCGCCGCAGGGGCATAGCGAGCGGCAATCCGTCGAGATCCACGCCCACAGCATCGACGAGTTTCCCTGCTGCGTCAATCGTAGCTAGGAAAACGCGCTCGGCCCCGGAGGCGCGAATGACGATTTGGGCAAATGACGTAGCCGCGTCGATGAACGAGATTCCCGTCGAGACAGCGGCGAGCCATGGCCAAAGGTCCGTTTCGGTCGTGGATTGGGCATTCATCGGTCGCACGAGGGAGCGGCGATTGGAACGCGCCGCGTGCAGCGCCGTCAAGGCTTCTGTTTCCAATTCTATGAGTTTGGCATTACGCGCTCGGCGAATCGCCGAGATGGCCAGCCGCGCTGCACGACGTTGCGCTATCGGCAGGCGCGTCAGACACGCTCGGGACTCGAGTACGAGGGCTCGCGTGTCTACGAGGGGGTCGGATGTACGAACTTCCGAATCGAGATTTTCGAGTATTGATATTGCGGCTTGTCCGTCGCCCACAAGCAGTGCAGCTTCCGCTTGCAACAGCACCAAATCTGCTTGTATTGGTTTCGGCAACGACGCTTCGAGTTGCATGGCTTCGGCTAGCCATTCCC
>JANORL010000885.1:0-3868 GCA_031415295.1 Polyangiaceae bacterium
CCGTCCCCCGCCGTTCCGGAAGTCGAACCAGCGCTTCCGCCTGCGCCGCCTTGTACGCGTAAGTCCGGCGCACACGACGATGAGCAACAAACGATCCCGACAAGAGCAGCCTTCCAAGTATTCATGAAACCTCCAAAAAACGGACGCTATCATGAACGGGGACAAAAGTGGTTGGCACCTTTTCAAAGTGGTTGGCACCTTTTGGACAGGCACCTTTGGGGCCGTAGTGGCGAGTTTCAGTGGAAAAAGTGGTTGGCACCTTTGGTCCGGTAGTGGCGAGTTTCTGGAGGTTTCGTGATGGCTTGGTAAGCCCTGGGCGGCTCGAAATTCTCGGCGCTGTGCGGCGGGGCCCCGCTGTCTGAGGCCGCGCTTGGGCGGCCGAGTTCGGGGTGCCGCGCGTGCCGAGAATTCGAGACGACCGGGGCGTCAAATACGCAAAGGTGGTTGACACCTTTTCGATTGGCGGCAGCACCTTTTCGGTTGGCAGCACCTTTTCGATTGGTACCTTTTCGATTGGGCGTACCGCGCTCACCCCAGCCGCGTATCCACAATCTCCGCCGCGCGTAACGCCGTCGCCATGATCGTCATTTGCGGGTTTACGCCGAGCGACGACGGAATCGCACTTCCATCGCACACGTACAGCGCTTCGACGTCGTGCGCTTCGTGATCCGGTCCCAAGCAAGACCGCGCCGGATCCGTTCCAATGCGGCACGTGCCCAATGGATGAAATCCCGCCATGTCCATGTCCCCTGCCCCAATACGACTCGCCCGCAAACGCGCCAATTCGTCTTTCGTCGTCACTTCGTCGTGTCCCGCGACAAACGGGAAAACCCGTTGCGCACCCGCCGCTTGGTACACTTCGCAAAGAATCTCGATACCGCGCTGCATGAGCCGTGTATCTTCTTCGTTTAATCGGTAAAACATCAGCGGCCGGCCATTGGGACCTCGACGCACCGATCCGCGACTCTTTTCCTGAATCATGAATCCAAATGTCGCCAGGTATGGATATTTCTCCATCAGCTCCATGAAACGCGCACCTGTCCACAAGACGCCCAGGGCCGCAATATCAAATGGTAGCGAGCCTCCTTCGAACAACATGCCTTCTTCCATGTAATGGTCAATCGTGTACGATTGCGGAATACCCTTCCATTGTTCGACAGGTTCGTCGAACAAGGCCATCACTTTCGTCGCCGGATGAACAGATAGGTTTTTCCCGAGCATTCCCGACGACAAACACGCCCTGCTTTTTTCCAGCAAAAGCGGCGTCATCAGCGTTCCACCCGCTACGATCACCGCGTCGGCCTTGACGCGAAGACGCGGGCGCTTCTTCCCCAGCTGCGGATCCCCCACCAATGCCGTCACGCCACGCGCTCGTCCCGCAACAATATCCACGAAATCAACGTGCGCTGCCGTCACGAGTTGCGCGCCTTTTTGCAGCGCTGCCGGAACGTAACTCACGTCCGTCGAACGTTTCGCCCCCGTGGGACAACCAAAACAACAAATACCTTGCCCGTCGCAATCGGGCGCATTACGCACCAGAGACTTGTGCGACAAACCCAAATGTTCGGCCCCTCGTGAAATGATGCCCGCAATCGCCCCCAATTGCAAAGGATTGGCCGGCCCAACCCCCAACATCGCTTCCACGCGTTCGTAATACGGGCTAAGGCCCGCCACCGAAAACACTTGCGGCAAACCATATCGATGGCGCCAATATGCAAATGTCCGCTCCGGCGCTCGATAACACGTCCCGGAATTAATGACCGTACTGCCCCCGACCGCGCGGCCCGCAAACACCGGAATGTTCACGTTTCCAAGGGCAATCGTCGTTCCCTGGTCGCGATACAAATTCCGATACGCATTCGACGTTCGACCATTAAAACTGGAACGCCGATGGTAATCGCCTTCCTCGAGCAACAACACCGCGCGACCCCGCGATGCCAATTCATACGCCGCCGCCGCACCACCCGCGCCCGTTCCCACAATGACGACTTCGCATTCCAAATCCTGATCTTCAGTAATATCCCGGCCATTCGTGACCCGAGCCATATACCGAGGCTGTTCGTCCCGTACCGTGGGCAAACCGTAACGACAACCTACATGCCGAAACATTTCCGGTCGATCAAAATGATGTTGCTTCAGCGGAGTCACAATCGCCCGCAGCAAATTCCGCACAGTCGGTACCGTCGATTGCTCCCATTGCCGCATTACCGCCAAACGCTTGTCCAGCGACAAAGACGAATAAGGACGAAAATGCGTAGCGACCGTCGACCCCTCGAAAGCCCACAGCGCCGCCCGAATCACGCCCACAGGCTCAGCCGACAAACTCCCCAACCATTGATTCACCGCCAATGCCGCCGGACGCCCCGCACCTTCGAGCCGTTGTCCCGAAGGCATCGCCGCCTCAGCCACCGCCGTCAGAATCACCAATTCCCGCGCCGAAAGAGGCCCCGAACCAACACTCGGCTCCGCCGCATCCATACGAATCGTCGATCCCGAACCAATAGGAATACTCTCCACCCGTACCGTCATGGATGTCTCCTCGTACGTACCAAATGTTCTGTAGCGCTAGAACATTCAGAATACAAGCAGCCGAGCAGAGATTCCGCGGCAATTCTATGGCGATTTTTCGGCCAAATTCACTCGATGGGAAGGACAAGCACGGGGGACGAATGGTGCAGGGCCAGAGATTCCCAGATTTCGTCATCGACGGCGACACCACGAGCGCCTTCGTCACGGATGGGACCGAGCATGGCCCGGAAAAACGGCGGATCGTTCGATTCGATGGCGACGATCGCTTTTGTCTCGGTGGGTGCTGGCGTAAAAGGCCGATCGGCTTTGGTTCGTCGCGTATTGCCAATGAGCGAAATTTCGTCCATGCGGGCCGTAAAGTGCGGACCTCCATCGAACGGATCGACGCGATGGGCGTAACGGAAACCAATACGTTGCAGGAGTTTCTCGACGCCTCGTGTTTGCGCGCCTGTCTTGCCAATGACTTTTTGCGCCTCTTCCGACATGAGCGTCGCGTGGATCACGCCTTCGGGAAAAAGTCCCTTGACAAACTCTTTGTTCTTCTTTGACAAACGATCCGCTTCGGCATAAGAGAGCCCGGTAAAACGCCGTCCGAGCGCTTCCCAGAGGTGGCTCGTGCCGTCTGGTTGAAGTGGCGGCATGAGTTCCGCGAGCACTTCGGATTGAAACCAGGCGCGATGGGCTGCGAGAAACACGAAGCGTACGTACGAGATGAACGTACCGAGTCTGTCGGAGGCGCGACGATAATCGGGCATGATCACGAGACCGCCGATTTCCGTCGGCCCATCGTACGAATAACCGATGCGTAAAAGGGTGTGATAAAAGTGCCGGTCGATCGTGCCCGAGTAACGCTCTTCGTCGATGACGTCGAAATAAATGTAGGGCGCTCCGCGTCGTCCCAGTTGGGAAACGATCATCGACGTGCCCACGATCTGTTCTTTGGCGCGATCGATGAGCACGAAGACGAATTGGCGCAGCCGCGGATCCTTGATCTCGCCTGTGAAGCTCTTGTGCGAAAGGCTTACGATTTCGTGAATTACGTCGCGGTCGTTTGGAAGGTTGACCGTGTTCAAATGCCGCGCGACGTAGAGCAGTTGCTCCTCATCGCCTAGAACGGCAGCACGTATCTCGAAAGGGACCATCGACGACAGAGCCTACGTGGAGTTCGTCGATTTGGCCACGATTCCGGCCACTCGATGCATGAACCACCGCGCCGAATTTGCCCCCAATGCCTTCTAGGGCACCGTTCGGGTTGCAAATTGGAAAATTTCGGGGGGTATGGGGGGCGGAGCAGCCGGCTCGTCTTTTGGGCTGGGCCCAAAAAGACTTAAAGAGACGC
>JANORL010000886.1:0-2973 GCA_031415295.1 Polyangiaceae bacterium
GACGCTCCCTACGCCCCCCAAACCCCCCAAACCCCCCAGATCGAATTGAAACCACACCTTCGTCCGAGCGTAACCAACAAGGATCCACCACCCCTGTCTTGGGTGTCCTCGCCGCTGCGTCGTAACAAGTCAAAAGCGCCTGATCGCTACCCTCATCGACGCTGGACAAACCATCGATGGTCCGACCTTGCTTCTCCAAGACCGCAATGACACGTTTTGCTGTCCTCTCAGCAACCTCGTGCACCTCCTCGTCCGTCGGCGCTGGCAAGCGCAAGAACCGAAGACCGTCGCCGTCCTTTACATAGACACCGTCGAGCACCAGCGTGTGCGCAGCGATAAGGTCTTGGGAATCCACAGGGACGGATGGGGCACGCTTCAGCCGTTGAAGATCACCAAGGTGATGCATGATGGGCTTGAATACGAGGTCCAATACCCGGATGGCGAGAAGAAAATTGCTAGTTATTGCACCGTCACGTCGCCGCTGAAGTAAGCGCTCGGCCGTGAGGTTTGGTCGGCTGGACCGAGATCTTGGATGGGTCGGTCCGGCCAACCTCGACCCCTGCCCTAACATCCTTTTCGTCTGAGCTAATTTGTACACGGATGCTCTGGAACGGGCTGGTCGGCTGAGGATGCCTGAATGCAGGCGTCAACGGCCGCCCGTTTCAATTTCGAGCCTTTCATTGCGAACAACGACGCACACCCTTCCTTGCCCAACCAATTCCGCGGCTTGGGGACTGACTTCCGTCAGCATTCCGGCAAGAAAATTCGGCCAACTCCGCGATGTGATAATGGGGATTGCCGTCCAGCCGGCATCTTTGACGTGTGCAGTACGCTCTTTGGGGCGAACAAAGTCGGGGCCAGGATCACCGAAAGCTTGACTAAGTTTGGGCAATACATCGCTCACGAATGCCTTTCCGACAGCGCAAACAGGTTTGGCGAACGCCTTTTCGACAGCAGGCTTGGACAAGGCCGTAAGTGACCAGGATGCGACTGCATGGAGCGAATTGCCCTTGCGTGTGAACGTCATCGTGCCGTCATCCAGCAACCGCTTGACTGGATTCGCGAGTTCAATGTTGCGTTCGGCCTCCTGTTTGCCCGCGGATAGGACGCGGATGCGCTGTTCATCGTCGATGTTGCCGGGGCTCATGAGCACGGATCCCATCGACATGCCGTATCCAGCAGCTAAACCAAACACAGCTGTTCGGTCAGGATCGACGCAAAGCGATGCCGCCTGCGTTGGATCGAAGCGCGAACAGCGCGTCGGCTCGGGGCCCCCGAGCGGCATGTTCGCGATACTCGGCATGCCCAGCAGGGCTTTCGCATCTGTGCCATAAGGCAAAAACGGGGTATATTGATCGACTTCGAGGGAACCTGGACGGGTGCGTACGGAAATAACTCCACCGACGGTCCTGATCAATGCGACCAATCCATCGCCCCCCACAACCGCACAAGAAGGAGCGCCGGGGCAGCGTTCGACTTCTGGTTCACGCTCCATGGATGCAATTTTTTCAACGAATTGCGAAGGTTCTGCACCGGGCTTCAGGGGTATCAGAATGCGAATGAAAGATCCCAAGGCGAACTGAGCATCCGTAGGCTTTCGCGGATTCTTGAGCGCTTCTTCCATTCCTTTTCGCAAAACGGCCTCCGTGGGCGAAACCATAGCGACGAGCAATGGTCGATCGCCGGAGACACCGAGAGGAGCGAGGGCCGTGGCGAGGGTTTGACTACCGAGCGCTTTTGCAAGGCTATCGCGGCTTTTTTTTGCTTCAGGCACGGATTCGGCCAATGTATCCAGAATATCGAGATGGGCAGCGAAATAAAGGGCGGCGCCTCGCGGCAATCGACCCGCATCGCCAGGCGCGGGTGGCGCGGGAGGCGTGACGGCAACAAAAGGATTGGGCGCCGGAGACGATGGGGGAGCATTGCTGTTCGAAGCAATCACAGCAGCGACGGGACGTGCAACAGGTTCGGCGTTGTTGCACGCTCCGCAGGCGAGTGAAAAAAGCAGGAGCACGGCAATAGAAGTGCGTAACATTCACCAACAGTATTCGATAACGCGTGAGGAGTGCAAGGGCTCAATCGATCCGTGCTGTTGAACAAAATCGCTTCGCTGTCTTGACGGCCCCTGGCGGGCATAACGCGCAGCGTTAGCGATTGAATGCTCGTGCGTGCGCTCGTTGTTTGAACTCGCCCTCCTCATTTTCCGTTGGGAACGAACCTTCTCGGGGTCTTTCATCATGCCGGACGCAACGCAGGCGTCGGATTCTGCGGTGAACGACATGGCCATCGCCTTGGCCACTCGCCGCGCGAATGCTTTTACGGGACATGCTGTATTCATCGATCGACGATCTTCCGGTCGAAACGTGAAATACTTCAGTCTGCCGCGTGTGAGCGAATAAAGTCGCGAAGCACCAGATAGGTATTCTCGCGCCACCTGTGGCCGGAAAAAATACCGTAATGGCCAGCGCCCTGCGCGAGAAAATGCTTGTGGTTTTCCTGCGGAACACTCGAGCACAAGTCATGTGCTGCCGCCGTTTGTCCAACGCCTGAAGTGTCGTGTACTTAAACCAGTACTTAGTCATCATCCTCTTAGCACTTTACTCTCGCTTCGCTCTTGTTGTACAACTGTCCCTTCTCGTCGCCGCCGCCCCGGTGGGTAATGACACAAATGTCCTTCTAACGAGGTACTACGATGCGCATATCCTTCCTCGCACTTACGTCAATTCTTGTCGCGGCCCTCGGATGCACTCCCAGCGAGGATACGCCATGCAGCAAGGGGGACGTCGGTGCATCGTGCGGCACCTGTGATGTTGGTTTTCAGGACCGCAATGCAGACGGAACCTGCGAGCGGGCATGCAGCACTTCGGCGAACTCGTGTTCGGATCACGGAGTGTGCGACGACGCGAGTGGGCTCATCGTGTGCGATTGCGATCTCGGGTACGACGGCAATCAATGCGGAGTTTGCGCCACCGG
>JANORL010000887.1:0-1664 GCA_031415295.1 Polyangiaceae bacterium
CAACCATTCTGCAACCAACGAGGAGCTACCATGAAAGTCAAGACAAGCATCAAGGCCGGCGGCAAAATCCTCTCGATCTGATCCGATTCCAATCAGGCGTTCTTTGGGGCACGTTTGGGTGCTTCCGCTTCCCACAATGAAAGTGCACTTCATGCGACCAACGCTTCTACCCGTGCTTGCGCTCCTTTCAGGGTGCACCACGACCTTCGATCCCAAGACGCCTGTGCGGTGCATCCCCGAACCGGTGAGCGTCGCGCCTATCCCCGAGAAACAGGTCGTCATCGCGGGGCCACGCCCCTGGGCCGCCGAAGAAGTGAACATTCCTTCGGCAACGTTGCATCTGCCCGGCGAGCTATTCGCGGAACCGGCTAACAAGTCACTCATGGTGAAACTCGCCAATGGTGCCGTCGGGTACATCGATTCAAGCGAAGAACGCGTACGTGCCGTGGCAACGCTGCAAGGCATTCAGAAAATCGCCGAACCGAAGCAGTTGCATCAATTCTGCACGTCCCAGGACGGCGCCAACACCTTTCTGTGGCAATCGGGCGGGGTTGTCTTTCGCGCAGGCACATTCGACAGTCCCGCGAGCGCCATCGGTAAACAATTTGGTTACAGTCGAGACTTCCGTAGCGGATTTATGGTGCTGGACAAATCGATATTGTTTTATGCGAATTGTAAAAGCGGCGCGCTCGAACAGGTCACCCGCTACAATGGAGTGACCACGAATTCGAGCCCCGAGATCGCATACACGAACGATGCGGTGACCGTGATCAAAGAGTCGTGGAGAGACAAGCACACGTGTTACGTGCGGCTCCCGAGCAGCACCACTTGGGACGAGATTGCCAATTGCAATAGCGTGCAACCGATGAGCAAATACGTGCGTCTCTTCGTGCAAACCACGGACAAGAAACAGCAGGTATCCAGCACGTGTTCTTTCGTGATCGACCCCGAGGGAAAAAAGATTTCGTGTAATGACCCGATACTCGAACAACCTGGGTCTCGTTCTGCGCCGCCCGAGGAGCAATATCATTTCCAGCAAGCGCGTTTCGTTGGCAAAACCCATATCGCCGTGCCGAGCAACCGGAGTCTTTATGTTTTTCCTATACGAGGGACACGAGCAGACTTGAAGCAGCTCACGCGAGATCAATGCGAACCTTTGCTACCGATGGCGCCGGTTTTTCGCTGCGGGAATCCAGTCACACGCGTCGTTTCGGTCAAAAGCGACGGGACGCTGAAGCCAGAGCTCGACTTGCCGAAGTCTCCAAGCCGCCAGAACCGTATATTTTTCTCCAGCGCCGATGGGGGCCTCGCAACGGGCGGCCAATGTGACGGGAGCATGGGAGATGCAGCCTGTGTCCGCCAGCCTGATGGTTCATGGAAAACCATTTCTTTTGCTGCGGATCTCGTCAGCGCTTTGCACCGCACAGCACCTGGCACCTTACTTGTCCCGACGGCGAGCGGCGATCTGTTCGTGGGCACTGGAACGTCCCAAGGCGTACTGAGTAACGGACCCGTTTCGATCTTGGTCTACAAGGCGGACAAAGGGCTGACGACGCGCATCGAGAAAGTGCCCACGTGGATCCTCGGAGATGTGTCTGGGGTCAGCGAGTTGCTTGCAAACCTTCTAGGCCCAGGGAACCTTCGCGGCGACGGCATGATGCGAG
>JANORL010000888.1:0-2473 GCA_031415295.1 Polyangiaceae bacterium
CCGACCTACGTCTCGCCGCATTGCTCGGATATTCCGATGCTGAGATGTCGCGAAGGTTGATGTTGGTCGAGCAACGAGCGGCATTGCCGCCACGTTGATCCTTGACGCGGGCGCTCGTGTGAGCTTTGAAAGCTCCGTGCGTCATCAAAAACTCAAATGATGACTCGCCCCCGTTGTCCGCTGGTCAATTCGTGCCGAGTTTGAACTTCTAGAACGGATCGACCTTTTCAGGCGAAGGTGCTAACGTTTGGCAATGTCAGGTCAGGCCGCCCAACAATGCCTACCACTGAATAGCACGCGATCGGCTGACTCACGCCCTTCGTTTCCTTATCGTTGCGTTTCTGAACCTCGGCATAACCGTGTAGCGAATCAAGAGTCGATTGCGAAATCATCACTTGGCCCGCCATCGTATCGGATTCGACACGCGCGGCCAGCTTCACCGCGCTACCCAACGCACCATAGCGCGCACGCTGCGTCGACCCGATATTGCCCACGACCACTTCACCTGTATGCAGACCAACGCCCATCGCCATCGCCGGTAACCCAAGCGCATGATTGCGAAGGTTTACCTCGGTCATCGCCAACTGCATTGCGACCGCACAGGCCACCGCGCGCTGGGCATCATCGGAATGCGCTTTGGGCGCGCCAAACAGACCCAGCAGACCGCCCGCGGTAAATCCGTCGATCGTCCCACCGTAATCCAGCAAAATCTCAACCATTTTGTCCAGGTAATGATTGACGGCGACCGTCACCTGCTCCGGCGGCAGAGTCTCTGAAATCGCCGTGAATCCGCGCAGATCCGCCATCATCATCGTCACGTGACTCGTCTCTCCGCCCAGCTTGATCACGTCCGGCAACGCCACCAAATTTTCCATCACGTCTTCTGACAAATAACGGCCGAAAGTCTCGCAAATCAGTTCGTTGCGGATCTCCAGTTTCTTGGCGTGCTCAATCTGTTCCTTATGCAGCAGGCGCATTTCCACCAAATTGTGCACACGCATCAACACTTCTGCGAGATCGAACGGCTTGCTGATAAAATCCCGCGCACCGGACTGCAGTGCACGCAACAGGTGACCTGGCTGCGCTGTAATCACCAGGACGGGCAGGTACGCGTCCAAGTCAAGCGCGCGCAAACTGGCCATCACCTCAAATCCATCCATCGCCGGCATATGCAAATCGAGCAGAATCAGATCGTAGCGGTTGACACGATGCAATTCGCACACTTTGCGAGAATCCGTGGTGGAGGAGATCGCCGTATAGCCGTCCCGCCGTAAAATGCCCTCTAGGAGCAAGACGTTGGCTTCTCGGTCGTCGACGATGAGGATGGTGGCTGAGTGAATAGCGCTTGATGTGATCATTAAATCCCTAGTGGCGCGTTCGCCAACCATACACGTGTTGCACCCTGGGAAGGATACGAGAGACAGTTGGCGCGTGTTTCTCTCCCACGTCAAGCAGTATTATTGGCCAACTTGTCCCGAAAGCGACGGCGGTTTCTCCGCAACCAGGGCCAGGGGAGGACGTACCCGGCGGGGTGTACGACCACGGCACGTAGCAAGAGGACGATCCAGGCACCTGGGAGGCGCTCATTCTTCTGCAGTAAAACCTGGGAGGTTTGTCCCGCGCATCCGTCTGCGCCGCCCATGCCCATTCACGCACACGAGGGTGATGGATGAACGCTGGCTCGGTCCATCGACTATGCGCCGAGTCCGTGTTTCAAGTGATGACTCGCCCGAGTTGTCTGCCAATCCATTTGTTTTGTTTTCCTGCCCTCGCCCCAATGCAACAGCCCTTCACTCCCGACGCTCACTTTTTGTCAAGACAGCCAAACTCATGCCATGTTTTGAAATGGTTTCATGAGAACGTTTCTCTATCAACGTATCGCCAGCCCGGATTTGCTCCGCAAAACTTGCGTGATCGCAGTTTGTCTGCTCCTCGGCGCGGTTGTTCCGGGCTGTGGCTCCGCCTCCGACGCGTTTGTCCCGCTGCCCCCATCTCGGCCGCCAAAGCTATCATCGACGTATACGGGCGCGCTGAAATGCTTGCCAACATTGGACCATGGACCCCGACGCTGGGACCAGAGCTGGGCGTGACGTCGCTCGGGCGCCAATTCACGCGCATCGGCGAGCCATTTCTCAAAGTAGGTACGAAGGTCGATCTGCGGGTCGCAAAAATCCTGGACGATTTAGGGTTTGCCCCTTATCGACAAATTCCAGGGCTCGACATTCTCGTGCCGTTTGTCCCCGGCGAGTTTATCGATGCGTATCACTTAAATTTGTTTGCTTTGAGCAAAGGTCGCGCCGCGAAACTTGCAACACGGGGAGTTTTGGCGGAAAAACCTGGTCAAGTGCCGACGGTGGACCGCGGTATAGGATTGGCGCGTTTGTCAAGCATGCCGTACGCGCGACATATGGCCGAGCGTTGGCGTGTTGGTTCGTCCGCGGATGAACGTTTGTCGACGGCGCTTGCTTTGCAC
>JANORL010000889.1:0-3993 GCA_031415295.1 Polyangiaceae bacterium
TTTTCTTGAAAACCGCGATCTTTTGTGTGGGCCGCCCGGGAGCAGACCAATTCTCAGCGCCCGCGGCACCCCGAACTCGCCCGCCCAAGGCGGGCTCAAACAGCGGGGACCCCCCGCGAACGCCGAGAATTGGCCTACTCCCAGGGCTACGTCTGCTGAAATGGAGATGTGATCAATGGCCAGATCGTCAACCGGTAGACAAACCAGAATGGCCCCTCAATTCTCTATTCCAGCAGGGTTTGGGGCGGCAGCCCCATCGTCAAACTGGGTAGAGGGAAACATCGCCCTCAATTCTTTTATCCGGCGGGGTTTGGGGCGGCAGCCCCATCGTCAACTGGGTAGAGGGAAAATGCCGAAAGCGCGCAGCGCTTGTCGGCATTTTTCCTGACTAGGGTTGAGCGCGAAGCGCTCAACCGGTCGACAAACGCAGGCGTTTTCGAGACAATGCCAAAACGCCTGCGCCGAGAATGGTCATGATCACGAGCATTCGACCTTTGTCGTCGTTTCGGGGCGCTGTGTCTTGCGGAAGAATCACGCTCGATCCACAAATGGCATCGGCATTTTTCCCAAGTCTTGCCTGCAGATCGGCGCTGATTTCGACCTGCTCCGGCGCCGCTTTGATGACGAGGTCGTTGGCGAGAGCGGCGCGAGGCAAATCAGCTTCCATTCGCGTAACCCACACGTCTTTCGGATGCATGCCGGTGAGGGCCGTTGCAATGTCGTCGAGGACTGCATCGGTGACTTCATCCGTAGCACCGCATTCGAATAGCCGAGAATCCGTTTCGCCCGCGCCGACGGTCCCACAAGAAGCGTCGTACGAAGGAACGCCAGCGGGGCAAGGATCGACCACGATTTGACCGCTGTTTGCGAATTGTGCAAAAACAGTGGCGCACGCCGAATCCGTCGTTTCACCATTCTTGATGCCTTGCTGCACGTACGCTTCACCAAGCACACCCGTAAAGTTGAAGTTGTTGTTGACGTCGAAATTACGCGTGCCTCGTTCCAGCAAAATGCGAGGTTTGGCCATCGTTGTGAGCCACACGTTGCTCCCTTGTTGATCGAGCACTTTTTCGCGCAATTCGCTATAATTCGACGCGCTGGTGGCATAATCCCACGACAATAGATCAATGGGAATTTGCGTATTGGTGAAGTTTTGCGCTTCCCAGCGACCTTCGCCAATCACGTACAGCGTAATGGCAACATTAGCTCCCGTACCGACCGATACCATGCGTAAAGGCAGTGTGGGGTTTGCCCCGGGCTGAATGACGCGCACTGGTTTCATTTCATCGATATTTTTGCCCGGTATGAGTTTCAACGCAATAAAATCGAAACCTTCTTTGATGTACGCATCGATGACCGGAGCCGAATCGGCGGGAATGTTGAAGCCGGCTTGCGTGAGCCAATCGTCGAGTACGCCGGGGGTTTTCGTGCTCAGGGTCACGGTGCTGAAGGGGCCGATTGTTCCGCGGTGAAGGACTTGCACGCCATTGCCGCCGAAGTCGCCTGCTTGGGGCGCGCTATCCGACAAGCCGCAACCGAATCCCGATCCACCTCCGCAATTGATGGGCGGGGCGGATACATTCGTGGTGGTGGCGGCATCGAGCGTTTCGAACCAGGCATCCGTCGACAATTCGACAATTGCGCCAGGCTTGACGGGTAACAGCCAACCCCAGCTTTCAGGGTCGCCTTTGTATTGAATTTGATCCCAAAGAACGGTTTGTTTGGGTGATATCGACAGCGCCATCCGGTGGGCATTGACGATGGTATTCGACTCCGGGGGGACGACACAGCCACCGCACGCACGAGCGTCGCTCGAAAGGGCTACGGTTCCGGCGAGAGGCGCGAGCAGGGCGAGGGCAAGGAAGCGACTTTTCATCGGATCTCCTATCGCGCCGCAGCAAAAGGGCGCGTTGCGTATTCTATCACGACCGCCGCGTGACGCGGAAGCGATTCAGCATTGCCCGTTCGAATGGCGTAGGCAACGTGTGCGAGGTGTTCTAGGGTGCCGCTCTGATGTTTCCGCCTCCGCCGTCATGGTCGCGCCGTTTGCTCTCCGTCGGAGTGACCGGAACCAATGGCAAAACCACAACAACGACCTACCTTGCTCGTGCGCTCGAATGTATCCACTCGCCCGTCGTCCGAGTGACGACCGTCGGTTCGTTTTTGGGCCAGAGAATACTCGATGTCGAACCAAATTACGATGGATTCCTCGAATCCATGCAGTGGGCGCTCGATGCGGGGGCGACTATGGCGGCCTTGGAATGTACGAGCGAAGCGTTAGGCGCAGGTTTTGCGAAAGCTTGGCCGATATCCATCGGTGTTTTCACGAATCTCACGCGGGATCACTTGGATGCGCATGGCAGTGCCGAACACTATTTGGCGAGTAAAGCGCAATTGTTCGTATTTTTGCCGGCCGGAGGAGCGGCCATTCTCAATGCATACGATCCTGCATCGGTGCTGCTCTTGGACGTCGTGCCCGCCGGTGTGCGTGTTATCACTTATGGTTTGCCCTCGCGTTCGTCCGGACCACCCGTGTTGGATGTGGACATTGCCGCTGAGCGCGTGGACGTAGGTTGGGACGGGACGCGCGTTAAATTTCGGCCTTCGGCATGGCTTGGTGGATTCGATGGGGAAATGCATCTGCGGGCGATTGGCGAGGTGTATGCGGAGAATGCCTTGGCGGCACTCGGCGCAGCCATTGCGGCAGGCGTTTCGGTGAAAGATGCCGTCCACGCGATTGAAACAACACCGCGCGTGCCAGGGCGCTTCGAGGTTCTCGGAACCGGGCCACGATGCGTGGTCGATTATGGACATTCGCCGGATGCACTTGAACGGACGTTGAGAACCGCGCGTTCACTTTGCACAGGGAATTTGGCCGTCATCTTTGGGGCCGGAGGAGGACGCGATAAAGGCAAGCGCGAAGCCATGGGGCGAGCGGCAAAAATTGCAGACAAAATCGTACTCACGAGCGACAATCCGCGCCACGAGGATCCAGCGAATATTGCGGCGGAGATTCGGCGCGGAATTGGCGATCATCCCGGCGTGACTGTGATCCTCGACCGCGAAAAGGCGATTTGGTCCACGATTGAGCAGGTCCAATCCGCTGACGTCGTGGTCATCGCTGGCCGCGGTCCAGAGACGCAGCAAGTTTTTGCAGCGGGTGTACGTCGTCTCGTGGATGCAGAAGTCGTTCGTTGCGTGTTGGGCTTGCCGCTGGTTTGCGAGGACGGTGGTGATGAACGCGCTTGACTGCTTGACAACGACGGTAAAATCTGCTTTGCATTCCGTGCTATGCCACACGTTGAATTAAACGGACAAAAGATTTTCTATGAGGATTCCGGTGGCGACGGTCCGGCCATCGTACTCGGGCACGGATTCCTCATGACGCACGCGATGTTCGAACCGCAGCTTCGCGCGCTTTCACCGAAATATCGCGTGATTTGTTACGATCAGCGCGGTTTCGGCAAAACCCAAACCGACGGCAAACCATTTACGTATTGGGATTGCGCGGACGACGTTGTGCGTCTTTGTGATCATCTTGGTATCGACGGCGCGGTTTTTGGGGGAATGTCGCAAGGTGGGTTCGTTGCGCTACGCATAACGCTGCGTTATCCGCAACGGGTGAAGGCATTGGTTTTGATTTCGACGCAAGCGGGAGTCGACGATGCCGAGACCCTTTCGGGATATCACCAAATGCTCGAAACCTGGCGGGCTGTTGGTCCGGTACTACCGATGCGCGAATCGCTTGCGGCGACGATCCTTGGCGACCGTGAGCATTGGGAGCCATGGATATCGATGTGGGGCGAATTGCCCAAGGAAGCCTTGGTGCATCCGGCGTTGTGTTTGCTCGACCGAGACGACATTACGTGGCGGCTCGGAGAAATCAAAGCGCCGGCGATCGTTTTTCACGGAACGGCGGATGTGGCGATTCATATCGATCGCGCGCGTATTCTCGAGAAGCGGTTGACGAATTGCAAAGGATTGGTCGAAGTT
>JANORL010000890.1:0-6987 GCA_031415295.1 Polyangiaceae bacterium
CCCGTTCGCCGTCTTTCCTTCGATGTACTTGATGGGTGTGTTGTTCTCCGGCGAACGATCGCAGCCTGGGCCGATGCTGTTGAGTGCGTTGCATGCCAAGACAAACAGCATGATCGCCAAGACAAACAACTTGGAGCTCATACGAACGCCGATCAGCCCAGCCATCGTGCTGCATCCGGCGCGTGGTACGTCAAGACGAAATCCGCTCCTGCTCGGCGAATCGATGTCAATAGTTCAAGAACCGCACGTCGTTCATCGATCATTCCAGCAGCCGAAGCGGCCTTGATCATCGCATATTCGCCACTGACGTTGTACGCGCCGAGAGGCAACGTCGATGCTGCGCGTACGCGAGCGACCACATCGAGATACGGCAAAGCGGGTTTGACCATGAGCATGTCCGCGCCTTCTTCTTCATCGAGACGCGCTTCGCGTAACGCTTCTCGGCTGTTCGCCGGATCCATCTGATACCCCGCGCGATCGCCGAACTTTGGTGCACAATCCGCCGCTTCTCGAAACGGCCCGTAGAAGCTCGATGCGTACTTCACCGCGTACGACAAGATCGATGTTCCTGACAAACCGTCTCCATCGAGCGCTCGGCGAATCGCGGCAACTCGCCCGTCCATCATGTCGCTCGGAGCAACAACGTCTGCTCCTGCGCGCGCATGTACCAACGCAGCTTTGGCGAGCACTTCGAGGGTTGCGTCGTTGTCGACCTCCATTTCGCCTCGAGGTCCCGGCTTCAGGATTCCGCAGTGCCCGTGGTCCGTGTATTCATCCACGCATACATCCGTGATGACGAGCAGTTCGGGAACCGCATCTTTCATCGCTGCCACAGCATGTGCAACAGGCCCGTTTGGATCGTACGCACTCGACCCTGACGCATCCTTGGTCTTCGGTAGGCCAAACAGAAGCACTCCACCAAGGCCCAGCGACTTGGCTAGGCGCGCCTGTTCAGCCGCGGCCGACGTGGGTAGTTGGAACACGCCGGGCATCGTGCTGATTGGGCGAGGCGTGTCGAGCGACTCGTGGAAGAACAGCGGCAAGACGAGATCCGACGGCGAAAGCGTCGTCTCTCGGACCAGGGTGCGTATCGCCGGCGATCGGCGCAATCTTCGAGGGCGTTCGTTGGGAAACACGGGCGCGGAGCATAGCCGGTTTGGTCCGGGCTTGCTCATATTGTCCGGGCTTGTCGGGAAAGCGCACTTTTGTGCACGGGGGGGATTGCGAAGACGCTTCAGAGGATGCATTTCGTCGGCGCTGAGATTGAACCAGGTACGGGCTGACGAGTGCCCCACCTTCAAAGGACCAAGACCATGACTGTAGAATCCACACCGACAACCGATCCGGCCGAGCCGTCCGCCGCGCCGCCGGCCACTGCTGCCCCTGCCGTTGAGTTGCCGTTTCAAGCGGAAGTCCAGCAGGTTCTGTCCCTCGTCATCAACTCGCTCTACGCGAACCAAGAAGTTTTTCTTCGCGAACTCATCTCGAACGCCTCTGATGCTCTCGACAAGGGGCGTTTCTTTCAAATCTCCAACAAAGATGCACTGGAACAGGTTGGAGAACCAACGATCGTCATCAAACTGGACGATGACGCGCGCACACTCACCATCGAAGACAACGGCATCGGGATGACGCGCGACGAGGTCATTCAGAACCTCGGCACCATTGCCAAGAGCGGCTCGCTCGACTTCTTGAAGCATCATGCCGATGCGCTCAAGGCCAGTCGCGACAAGGGCGATCGTGTGGATCTGATTGGCCAGTTCGGCGTTGGTTTTTATGCGGCCTTCATGGTTGCAACACGTGTCGATGTCGAAACGCGTTCGATGCAACATGGCGCCGAGGCGGTGTTGTGGCGTTCGGGTGGTGCGGGAACGTTTACGGTTCTTCCGAGCGATCGTCCGCACCCGGGGACGAAAATCACATTGCATCTCAAGGAAGACGCGCGCGACTACACGAAGGCGTGGCGGGTGAAAGAGATCATCCGCAAATATTCCGATTTTGTTCACTTTTCGATTCTCGTCAATGAAGAACTCGCCAACCGCAAAGCAGCGATCTGGACGCTTCCGAAGTCGCAAGTCACCGACGAACAACACGCTGAGTTTTACCGGCACGTGACGGGCGGGCACGAAGGGGAAAAGCCCTTGTGGAATCTGCATTTGTCGATCGACGCGCCGGTGCAATTCCAGGCTTTGCTTTACATGCCCGAGAAAGCGCCGCCGGATTTGTTCCAGCGCAATCGCCACGGGATTCGGCTGTACGCCAAGCGTGTGCTCATCGTGGAAGACTCGGACAAACTCGTACCGGTATATTTGCGATTCTTGCGTGGAGTCGTCGATTCCGAAGATTTGTCGCTGAACGTTTCGCGCGAAATGCTCCAGGAAGACAAAGCGCTGAAGCAAATCGAGCAACAAGTGACGAAGCAGGTGCTCAAGGCATTAAAGGACATCGCCGAATCGGATGCCGACAAGTACGCGGTTATTTGGCGCGAGTTTGGCAAGGTCATCAAAGAAGGCGTAGCGACCGACTGGAAAAACAAGGATGCCATTGCTGATTTGTGTCGGTTCGAATCGCTGAACACCGCGGAGGGGCAAATGATTTCGCTCGCGCAATACGTGAAAGCGATGCCGGAGGCGCACAAAGAAATCTATTACCTCACGGGCACTTCGCGTAAATCGCTTGAGCAGAGTCCACACATCGAGGCTTTCAAGAAGCGTGGATTCGACGTGATCTTTTTGACCGAGCCAGTCGACGAATGGTTCGTCCAGTCCATGCACGAATACGACAAGCGCAAGATGCGGAGTATTGCGCATGGCGATATCGACCTTGGGGACGAGAAAAAAGAAGATACCGACAAGGCGAACGAAGACATCAAGAGCGCTGTGGCGGCTGTCAAGAAAGCGCTGGGCGATCGTATCAAGGATGTTCGAGCATCGCGGCGTTTGACCAACAGCGCCAGTTGCCTTGTGGCTTCTGAAGGCGACATGGGGGTCAACATGGAACGGATCATGCGCAGCATGGGTGAAGACGCACCGAAGGCGAAACGTATTCTCGAGTTGAATCCCGAAAGCTCCATCGTGAAGAATCTCAATACGATGGCCGAACGCGACGCCGGTTCCGAGCGAATTGGTCTTTGGGCTGAAATGCTTTACGAACAGGCGCTCTTGTCCGAAGGCGTGTTGGTCGACCCGGCCAAACTCGTCCGTAACATTCAGGATCTTCTCACGCAAGCCAGCGCGGCCGCCGTGGGAAATCCAAGCTGATGTAAGTGGTTCTCGTCTCTGTTTCGCCTCTTTCGGTACGTCGGGAGGGGCGGAGCAGAGTTTGTCCGTAGAAATGGCAACATCGATGTCCGTACGGCTTCATATCAACATCGACCACGTCGCGACGGTGCGTAATGCACGGGGTACGCTGTATCCCGATCCTGTGTTTGCCGCGGGGCTGTGCGAAGCTGCCGGAGCGGACGGCATTACGGCGCATTTACGTGAAGACCGTCGACACATCATGGACGACGACGTTTTTCGGTTGCGAGGGGCCATTCAGACGATGCTGAACCTCGAAATGGGTGCAACCGACGAAATGTTGCGTATTGCCGAAAAGGTTCGACCGGACGTCATTACGCTCGTGCCGGAGCGGCGCGAAGAACGGACGACGGAAGGTGGGCTCGACGTCGTGAAGCAACGCGGCGTGATTGAAGCGGTCGTCGCAATGGCGAAAGAAAAGGGTATCAAGACGAGTTTGTTCATCAATGCTGACGAAGCCGTCGTCGAAGCATCGAAGGCGCTTGGTGTGGAGCAAATTGAATTGCATACGGGCGAATATTGCCATGCTACGGGAGTGCGTATTGCCGAAGAACTGGGGCGACTCGAACGTGCGGCGGCGCGAGGGCATGCTCTGGGGCTCGAAGTGGCGGCTGGACATGGTTTGACGCGGCATAATGTGGGGCCGGTCGTGGCCATTTCCGAAGTCGCCGAAGTGAACATTGGGCATTCGGTGATTGCCGATGCCGTCTTTTTTGGATTGGATCGCGCCGTGCGGGATTTACGGTACGCGATCGTTCGTGGTTGTTCGGGCCGCAAGGCGCTGTCATGAGAGGGTGTTCAACGGGCGTTGCGAGCGTTGTGATGCTAGGGGGGACGGCGTGGGGACGGCGGAAGCGTACATCGTACGCTGAGCAAGTCCGACCGACCCATCACAACGCGCAGCAGCCCGATGAACGCCCTCTGAGGAGAATAGGCTTATGATTCCGGTCCTCACGCGTGCGCAAATGCGCGCATTCGACAAATATGCCATTGAATCGTGTCACGTTCCCGGCGTCGTCTTGATGGAGAATGCAGGACGCGGTGCCGCAGACGTTCTTTCGGCGATGATCCAGGAGCGTTCGTGTTCTTCGCCCAGGCGTGGGACCACGGAAGCGTTGTCGGCTCGAGCCCGGTCGTTTCCGGTTCGTCATGTACGTAGTCCAGGGCAACCTGCAACGTATCCGCTTGACGCGCGGGTCGTCGTCGTGTGCGGAACGGGCAACAATGGCGGGGATGGGTTCGTCGTGGCGCGCCATTTGTTGGCGCGTGGGGCGGAAGTCGAAGTGTATCTTGCGGGAAGAAGCGAAAAGGTCACCGGAGAAGCGCGCATCAATCACGACGCATACATCGACTTGGGCGGATGTTTCTTCGAGTTGCCAGCTGATTCGAGTTTGGATCCGTTACATTCGGCGCTCAACCGAGCAGATTTCATCATTGACGCCATCTTTGGCACGGGCCTCGATCGACCCATTACGGGCCATCTGGCTGACGTCATTGCCGCGATCAATGAAGCGCCAGCTCGCCGCGTGGCACTCGACATTCCTTCGGGACTCGATGCAGACAGCGGTGCGCCGCTGGGCATCGTAGTTCGTGCAGACGATACGGTGACGTTTGCCCACTTGAAGATTGGCATGCTCACGCCGACGGGCGCACGACTTGCGGGAAATGTACACGTTGTTGATTTGGGAGTTCCCGATCCGCCCATTCTCGCGCACGTGGGTCATGTGGCCGAGGTTTTACGTCGCGAAACCGTGGGATCGTATTTCGGTCCGCGTGAAGCGAATTTGCACAAACACAAGGCGGGCGACGTTTTGGTGATTGCGGGTTCGCCAGGCAAATTGGGTGCGTCGCTTTTGACGGCTCGCGCGGCTATGCGTGCCGGCGCGGGACTCGTAACGATTTGCACGTGGCCGGATGCGGCGACATCGCTCGAATCTCGTGTCGTGGAAGTCATGACGGCACGTATTGATCCGCAGGACATTACCAAGTCGCTCGACGTGGCGCTGGCTGGGCGTCATACCGTGGCGATCGGTCCGGGATTCGGATTGGGGCCGGATGCGCGGGCGGCAGTGGATCACGTCGTGTTAGGCTGGGATGGCTTCAAGGTTGTCGATGCCGATGCGATTACGCACTTCGTCGGTCGTCCTGAAGTATTGGCGCGGGCAAAGGGGCATTTGGTGCTTACGCCGCATCCTGGGGAATTGGGCCGTTTGCTTGGACGAACGGGGACCGCCGTCGAACAAGACAGGTTTGGCGCGGTACGCGAAGCTGTGGCACTTACGAAAGCGACGGTCGTGCTCAAGGGGGCACGGACAATCATTGCGACCCCAGATGGGCGTCTCTTTATTTGTATGGCCGGTAATCCGGCATTGGCGACAGCTGGTTCCGGCGACGTGCTTACGGGGATCATTGCCGCATTCGCCTGCGCGCTGCCTGCAGAGCATGCTGCGTGCGCCGGGGTGCTCGTACACGCGCTCGCGGGCGATAGGTGGCAAGCGCGAACGGGTTGTGATCGTGGGCTTTTTGCAGGTGAGATTCCAGATGAAGTACCGCAGATCATTGCAGCGCTCGCCCGCGGAGACGATCCACTCGGCCCGTAGCGGCGACTGCCCCTGGAATGGGGCTACATTCCGTCACATTGGGTGGGGCCTACGAATTCTACGCATACATTCGTCCCCTCTTCACATTCGTAGCTTTCGCATTCATCGTAAACGGTACACGGCTGCCCCGCCGCCTTGAGCGCCACGCACACCTTTGTCTGGCTATCGCAATAACCGTCCTTGCATTCATACGAATCGCTGCATGCCGCACCAATGGCCTTCCGTTGGCCGCACGTGTTTGTCGCGAAGTCACAATATTCGCTTATGCATTGGTTGCTCCCGTTGCACATCTGGCCGTCGGCGACGGGTTTGATGCAGGTCTCCTTCATGTTGACGTCTGCGCAAGCGAGGCCCGTGGCGCAATCAGAGTTGAGACAAGCCTCGCCCTCTTTCGGCAGGGGTTGGCATTTGCCGAACATTGCGCCTTGTGGATTGTTGCAAATGGATCCTGCAGTAGCGCATTCGTTGTCCTCAGCGCACTCGCCGCCGTCTGCGACGAGTCCAATGAATACCGAGCCACAGTCAGCTCCTACCAATGGTCCGTCGTGGTGTAGTGCGGCGCATTGCTCCTTAGACTGGTTCAAGCATGTTTGCGCTACGGCACCATCGAATTTCAACCGCCCCGCGTCGACGGCTTCCTTCAGTCCTGCAACGACGTACGTCTCGAATTGAGTTTGGACCAAAGGCTCACATTCTGCAGCGGTTTTGGGTATCGAGGGGAAATCCTTGAAGAATGTTGTCTGCTCCATGGGTGTGCAGCACGAAAATGCGACTTCGCAAAAAAGATTGGCCATGGACGCGCTCAGGTCTTTAAATTCGAGCGGTGTAGGAGCCGGATTTCCGCTGGATGTTTTTGTGGTATCGGTACCGCAACCTCCGAGCAGGGATCCACCCACAACCATTGAAGCAACCAAGAAAGCAATCGTTCGTTTCATTTTCATCTCTCCAGTATGAAGCATCGGCAGCACATGTGCTTCGTGCCCGCATCGTGTCTAGGTGGCTGGTGTCAAACGTCGCGAGCGCCCGAAAGCTAGGGCGACGGAGCGAGGAATCCTCCTGGATTTCGAGCGATGTCGACCGACGATTTC
>JANORL010000891.1:0-2853 GCA_031415295.1 Polyangiaceae bacterium
CACCGCGGGTATACCACCACACTCGTCGTTTACGTGAAGGTGAACGGACCCTGATGATCGAGAAACTGTTAGGTAAAGCAACGACAGGAATCGGCGAATCCGATATCCAAGATTCGCTCGCCCTGCGGTGGTATCCACGAAACCGGCACACACAACCGCTTGGAACTGTAACCCGCTGACATACTCGGCAGCGGACAACACGATGCTCTTTTTCCCATAGATTACGTCGCCAAAGTCGTCCGGACCCCGGATGACCGTAACGCGAATCCCTGCTTGCCCAGCGGCTGCAGCAAACCTATCCAACAGCATTGGATCCAAGAGCACGATGGCAGTTCGGTGGTCGGCACTACCAGACGCGGCAGACTTTTTTGCATCTGCAAGTACGCCGGCAATCTCAGCGGCCATTGTCGTGTGGCGTGACAGTAGCGGAACTGCGCCATGCTCAGCGGCCGAGTTCACTGCATCGAGATCCAATTCCCAATCAGTACCTAGGTCGAGTGCTGGATAACTGTGGTTGATGTGACGAATCAGGCGAAGGACTTCCGGTGAGAACCGGTGCACGGTGAGAAGATCTATCGGTTCGACTTTCCCCAGTGCCGTATCCGCTTCGCCGCTGATCCCAGAGCTAACACTATCTGCCGCGAATTTAGCGTAGATCTCATTGGCCGACTGTCTCGGGTCGAGGGCCATGAAAAGCGTGGGATACTCGTCGGCTGAACGGGTGAGGTAGTGGAGGACGAGCCGCTCCTGTTCGCCAAATAGGTGGAGTTCATCGACGAAAATCAGATCATAGCCTTCTGCTCCACGACGGAGGTTCCAGCCAAACGTCTCCAAGTAGTTGTGGTAATCATTGATGAGTTGATCGGTGGTGAGCACCCCTTCCGCTTTAAGTGCGGCAATATAATCGCTGTAAACGCGGAGCACGAATCGCTTATCAGTATCATTGGCGAGTGGCATCATCCACGACATGCGAGGGATCGCCAGGTACTTCCGTTCCGCGTTGACTCCGGGCAAGATGCCATTGGCAGAGAGCACCGACGCGAATTCGTTCATCATGTCCCACACCAATGCGCGGCGCTCATCGGAATCCTCCGCTGCTTCGACTTGTGCTCTGAATGCAACGCTGGTATGGTCTTTATAACGAAGCCAATCACCACGCTGCAATTGTGCAATCACTTCGGAGATTTTTTCCAACTGTCGTTGTTTACCAGAAAGACTATCTTCGCCGAGCAAATCATAGCCATGCCCCGCACGTTCCTTGGGAAGTTTGTCTTGGGCGATGGCAACCAGCGGTAGAACATCCACGCCCGAGAGGTCTCCGGTCTGATCCAGCAGATGCAAAGCCCTGTCGACCTGGCTGGCCATTGCCCAACTGTGCGTAGCGAACAAAATTTTGATATTCTTGCCCTGCTCACGTGCGCGGTAAAGTTCACGAAGGAGCTTCAGTTCCATTGCAAGCGTCTTCCCGCTTCCCGCGGGGCCGCGAAGTTTCACCGAGTGGTTCGCTGGCAAATCCATGAATTGCTTTTGGGGCCCCGTCAATTTCTTCAGCCACTGATCATAACTCCGGTATTGTGTGACGGCGCCGTGATATACGGGGTCAAGATCCACAACGTTCTGAAGCGCCTCCGTCATTGCAGGGACCGGCAAAGCTTTGAATTGGTTGACGGCCTCCGCGTGGGCGTCGACCCATTGGCTCAATATACGTGCAAGTCGGCCGCGGTCGGGGTGAAAATTTTGCAATTGCCCTGCGTCAGCTTGGGTTGCGACTTTCCAAAAGCAAGTTGTCCATGCGTCCCCATCGCCCTGGCGCTCCACCTCCATGATCCAACGGTACTTGCCGTGGTCGTCGTTTGTGGCAAAAAATTCGGTCATGCTTCCTGCGTGGTACTCTTGCCAGCCGATTGGGAGATGCATTGGGGGTCGCTGCGCCAAATCCGCTGCCCGATGGGCCCTTTGCATTGCAACTCTCCGGGCGCCAACGGGAAGTGCACCGAAAATACCATTGCCATTATCGATCAGCACGATGCGTGCGCTATTCGCTTCGTCTTCTCCGTGAAATACGAAGCAGCACTGCGAACGTGCGATCGCGAGCATCTGCCAGGTCTTATCGTCGGCTACCGTTGGGTTGGCGAGCCAATCATCCGAACCAGGAACCGCCAGGCACGATTGCAGAGCACGGAGTGTGAATACGTAGTCCATTAGGCAGATCCTCGAGAACCGGCGTTATCAGTGACAGAGGGGAGGTTCAGCATTGCGTCCACAACGCGAGTGCGACTATCCGCGTAATGCCGAGGGAGCCCAATCGCGGAGAATACGTCGCCTAGTTGTTGCGTCAGGCGATAGACATAGGGTGCAGTGAGGCGCGCGATACATCGTCCCGCGATCACCGGACGACTCAATTCTGACGTCCTTATCGCTACTGCGGAAGCCGAAACCTCGCGAACCAACCGGAGGTATGCAACAAAGCCCTGCTCCTGCACGCCAGCGATCTTACCGATGAAAAAAGCGTCTCCTGGGAGATCTCGAAACTTGTTGCGCACATCGTCCGCCAGCTTCTTCGTGTGCATTGCTGTCCCACCGCGTAGCGATACTATCCCGTCAAACAGCTTTGAATATGCGCCCGTTTTCTCTGCTTCCCATGCCGCCCTGATGTCCGTCATGAGCGCGCGCGCTGCATCACGCTCGCTTCCTTCGGGAACACCGAGGGTCTGGAGAACTTCTTCAGGTCCGTTGTCTCGAAGCCACGATTCTATCTCTGTGCCCGACAATGGATCCGGGAATGCAGGCTGGTGAGCCCGTTGCAGTTTGTGAACCGTGGCCTTGAGTTGCTCAAGCTTTGGCTTCAACGCA
>JANORL010000892.1:0-44897 GCA_031415295.1 Polyangiaceae bacterium
CTCGTGACACCAGGACACGTGTTTCCGTTGCGAGCGCGTCGCGGTGGTGTGCTTGTACGTACCGGACAAACAGAAGGTTCGGTCGACATGGCGCGGCTGGCTGGGCTTCGTCCTTCGGGCGTGATCTGCGAGATCATGAACGACGACGGGACGATGGCGCGAATGCCGGACCTCGAGAAGTTTGCCCAGGAACACAAGCTGGTAATTCTTTCGGTGGCGGACTTGATCCAGTACCGGATGCAGACTGAGCGGCTGGTGCGTCGGGTGGCCGAGCGACAGATGCGTCTTGATCAGACGGGGACGATGTGGACGGCGGCGGTGTACGAGATTGTGGGTGAGTTTCGGCAATACTTGGCGTTGGTGAAGGGGACGTTGGACGGAACGAAGCCGGTGCTTTGCCGAGTGCATTCCGGGTCACTGTTGGCAGATTTGTTTAGTTCGACACTGTTTGAGGGCGGGTCGAATTTGCGCGAGGCGATATCGACGATCGAGGCAGCGGGGGCGGGCGTGGTGCTTTACATTTCGCCGACGATAGATATTGGGCGCGAATTGGGTGGAAAATCGGATGGTGAGGAGCCGGTGGTATCGCGACCGGCGACATTGCGTGAATTTGGATTGGGCGCTCAGGTTTTGTTGGACTTGGGGTGTCACAAATTGCGCTTGTTGACGAACAGCCAAACGAAGATAGCTGGATTGAATGGGTTTGGTTTGGAAGTGGTCGAGCGAGTGCCGCTGGTGTTGATGCAAGGCGAGGCGTGAGGATGTTTATCAGGCTGCTGCGCGTTGTGAATCGTCGGTCGGGCTTGCTCAGCGTACGGTGTACGCTTCCGCCGCCCTCCCTAGCTTCACAACGCTCGCAACGCCTGATAAACACCCTCGTGTAACCCCTCTTGGATTTTAGGATGAGAAGGTAAAACGATGAGCACGAATGTTGAGCGAACGTCCCCGCGGTTTGTCGAGGGGCATTTGGTGGTACCGGCGGGGGCGAAATTCGCTCTGGTGGCGAGTCGATTTAATCATTTCATTGTGGATCGTCTCGTGGAAGGGGCGATTGACGCGATTGTTCGGCATGGTGGTTCGGCGGCGGACGTGACGATTGTGCGCGTACCTGGGGCGTGGGAGATACCGGTGGTGGTGCGGCGTATAGCGGAGAAAAATGCCGCTGCGGGTATCATTGCATTGGGCGCGGTGATTCGCGGATCGACGCCGCATTTTGATTATGTGGCGGCGGAAGTGACCAAGGGGATATCGCAGGTGTCGTTGCAAACGGGCGTGCCGGTCGCATTTGGGGTGCTCACGACGGATACGATAGAGCAAGCGATTGAGCGAGCGGGGACGAAGGCGGGGAACAAGGGTTGGGAAGCGGCGGTGAGCGTCATTGAAATGGTGTCGCTTTCTGGTGCATTGGACGCAGCGGGATACTGAGTAAAGATAAAAAGAATGGGCGCTCGATCGACAGGCCGCGAGGCCGCATTGCAGATGTTGTATTCGCTCGAAAGTGGAGGGTCGATCGAGCGAGTGCTGATGCATTATTGGCGGCTGACTCCGGGAGATCCGGAGGGACGTGAATATGCGGATGGATTGGCGCGGGGCGTAGCGGACGAAGTTTCGCGTTTGGACGAGATGATTCGTAAAGCGAGCTCCAATTGGCGAATCGAGCGAATGGCGCGGGTAGACCGGAACATATTGCGCATTGGCGCATGGGAAATATTGCATAGCCAGGACGTACCACGCGCGGTCATCATTGACGAGGGCGTGGAGCTGGCAAAAAAGTTTGGCACGGAAGACTCGTCTTCGTTCGTCAATGGCGTATTGGACCGCATTGCGGAGGATTTGGGGCGCGTTGATAAGGACGCGGGGGCGAAAAAGGCCAAGCCTGTGGAAACGCCAGCACGGCACAAAGGGCCGAAGCGCAAGCGGGCGTGAGCTAAAGTTTGTTGTTGCTCTGCCGCGACTCTAGTCGTAATTTAGACCAGCCCTCGGATCTGGAGTACAATCATGCGTAAACTCAACGTCGCCGAAGACATCATTCCCATCGCCGACTTCAAGACGCATGCGTCCGAGTATCTTCGAAACATGCACCGCACCCATCGTCCGATGGTGATCACGCAGAACGGCAAGCCGACAGCGGTCGTGCTCACCCCGGAAGATTTCGAAGCGTTGGGCTACCGAGAATTTGTAAAAGCGAAAATCAAGGCAGGAATCGAGAGTGCGGAAAGCGGGCCCAATCGCTCGCCGGAAGAGGTTACCCGTCGAGTCAAGGCGAAACTTCGGAAAGCTCCGGCATGAAAGTCGAGTTTTCGCCGAATGCGGAAGCCGACCTCGACGAAATAGCGCAATACATTGCCCGCGATAACCTTCTTACTGCAGAGCGTTGGGTCGATAAACTAGTTAAAGCAGCTTCTGATGCGGCGGATGCACCCCTTGCTGGTCGAATGGTACCTGAGCTTCAAGATCCATCGATTCGCGAGGTGCTGGTGCGCAATTATCGTATCGTATATCGGGTCGAATGGAAGCGCATTATGATCTTATCGATTTTTGAAGGCCATCGGAAGCTCCGGCCGCTGCGGTGATGGGGTCCACGCGTTGTTTTTTGAACCGCACACGGCATCCTGCTCAACTGCACGCGTTGTTTTTTCAGGTTCACGCGTCCCTCGCTCAACCCCACGCGACCTTTTGTGAGGTCCACGCGATGCCGGGACAACTTCACGCGACGCCCCGTCAGGTCCATGCGACCTTTTTTCAACCCACGCGACCTTTTCTCAACCCCACGCAATGCCAAATCAGCCTTGTGCGCCAATTGGTTAAGTACACACCATAATACACCGAGCACACGTATTCTAACACAGGTACGTGCCGCACCTTCATTGTAGAACCATCCTCACCGAATCATGGTAACCTTGTCCGCATGATCCTCGAATGTGGGCATTGTGGTGCACCGCTCGACGTTCGTGAAGGTGCCTCGATCACGACGTGCAAGTATTGCGGCAAAGCAAACGATCGGCAACGTATGCGTACAATTGCCGCAGAAACGCCCCGTGATTTCCGCCCGCCTCCAAAGTGGATTCCGCCTCCGCAGTTTCCCGCGCCGTCGAATGTACCGCTCGATTATCATCGCAACCAAGGATCTGCCGCGACGAAATATATCGTCGTATCGCTCGTGCTTGGCATTGGAGTGACAATTGTTGGCGCTGTCGTGGCCAGTCAAGCGGTTCGAGGCAAATCGACGAAAGCTGGTGGGAGCCTCTTTTCATCAGGCGCTACACCGGCCATGCTCGCCGCGCTCAATTTAAATCAAACCCCCGCGGCAATTGCAAAAGCGCTCTCGGGGCGTTTGTCGGACAAAAGCGTTTACGTCCCGCTTTCGGATCCACGATTCGAATACGTATCATTCTCGTGGGACGAAAAGAACCTGGACCATCCGTCAAATT
Organism: Polyangiaceae bacterium; assembly: GCA_031415295.1. Classification (GTDB taxonomy): domain Bacteria; phylum Myxococcota_A; class Polyangia; order Polyangiales; family Polyangiaceae; genus Polyangium. The sequence continues at coordinate 3,432 of JANORL010000892.1, forward strand.
TTTATTTTGGTTCTCGCAATGGCGTTGTTGCAGACGCGCGTATGGAGCAGATCCTCACGAGCCGATTGCATGCAGGACTGGAGAAGGGGAGCTGGAATTGGTTCGGAGCTTCGGGTCTGCACGTCCAGGAAAAGTCTGCGAGTATTGGCGGTCATGTACGAATGACGGTTTCCGGTAAAGGCACAGATATCGAGAATCCGCGATGGAAAGACAAACTTGGCGCGCTTTGGAAAGTAGCGCTCGAAGCTGCATTTGCCATTCCTGCATCCATTTCGCCGGCAGATGCATTCGAATTGCTCGGCAAGGGGCATCCGTTGTCGAAGTTGGCCTCGATTGACGCTTCAACGACCGTGGAAACCGCGCCCGATACAATGAAACGCTTGTTTCCTGGATCGGCGGTATCGACATTCATTAGCTTGGACGTGGACGTATCCATCGAGCATCCGCTTTTCAAGCATGCGGATATGGCCTGGAAAAACGAAAAAGGCGGCCAATTGCAGAGCGTGCATTTTCGACCGAAAACCCATTGGCCGTCAAGGCGAGCGGCATTCGTCGAATGTGCCACGGGCAAACTCGGTAAGCCGGATGCACGTGAAACCGATTACGTAAATAAGAAAATAAATTATGAGTTTCACTCGGGCCAAGTGCGGCTCTTGGTACCTGAAAACATGGTTTATGTCGTTGGGTATGGGAAAGGAGTCCTCGGTCCCGACTGGGTAAAAATTGTCGGTGCCGTGAACGATTGCCAGTAGCCGAAAAAAAGTGGAGGTTCGGCTGTGTCCAAATGAATTTTGGTCATCGAAGACGATGCGGCGCTTTTACAATCGTCCGGGCGGACATGTTGCACTTATTTTAGAACAGACCGATGCCAATGGTTTTTCTTTGCGCATCATGGATGATGGACCGGGAATCGCGCCGGAGCAGCTTTCACGGCTTGTGGAACGAGGATATCGAGGGGACGGGGCGCGGACGCGAGCATCCGACGGACAAGGGCTCGGGCTGCATATTGCATTTCGAGTGGCCGAATTTCACGGATATACGATGATGTTACGGGCGTCCGAAGCTGGAGGGCTCGAAGTCGTTTTCGACGGAATCACGCGTTGACTGTAATGGCTTTCTGTGTTCGTTGTATTCTCGCCGTAATTGGCGAGGACCGCCATGGCTCCGAAACCGCCGACGATTCTGAGCATTACCCGCCGTGAAGTCGCTATTTTATTCGACATGACAAGTTTCTCCTCGATTTCGGGGCAGCTATGCCCGTGGTGCAAGTCGCAGCAGAAAACGCAGATCTTTCAGAAGTCCGACAAGGTCAAAAATTTTATGATTGCGCCGTGTTCGAGCGTGTTTGCGCCGGGTTTCCTTTCGCCGTGATCCGAAAAAGATGCGTGACGATTGTCGATCACGCTGCTACCTTCGCGGGCCAATTGCTTCGTACGACCTTCGGCGTTGGTTTGCACATGACTACCATCTTGTTTCCGGCGCGTCCCAGTACGCGCGAAGTCGATCCGTCGTTTCAATGCGAATACGATGCCGCAATTCAGGCCGGTTTCATTACGGCGCTCGTCGATGAAGGCGAAATGGTGTTTGGCGGTGACGTGCGTATCGTGGGATTGCCCAAAGATTCAGGTCGAGTCATTTACAGGGGCTGGCTTCTTCGATTGCGCGATTATGAACGTATCGAGCATACGCTTGCCGGTCGTGGTTTTACCCTGCTTACGTCGACGGCTGATTACCAACGCACGTACCATTTACCCGAATGGTATGAAGCCGTAAACGATACGGGTTTGACTCCGCGTTCGATATGGTTTCCCGGCACTCGATTTGATTTAGTGGAAATTGCTGCGAAAGTGCACGCAGCTTTTGGGAGTGCCGCAGTCATTCTCAAAGATTATGTCAAGAGTCGCAAACACGAATGGTTCGAGGCTTGTTTTATTCCGGACGCCTCGGATCTTGATAGCGTTATGCGAGTGACTGGACGATTTTTAGAATTGCAGGACGATTTTCTCGTTGGGGGACTCGTATTTCGTGAATACTGGACCACGAAACGGATGGGCCTGCATCCCAAAAGTCGCGCACCTTTGGCGAACGAGCATCGCGTGTATGTTCTCGATGGCCGGCCTTTCTATTCCGCGCCGTACTGGTCCGTCGTCGAATACGGTTCGGAACGTCCACCAAACGAATTCATTGCGCCGATTCTCGTGAAAAACGTGAGTCCCTTTTATGCTGTCGATGTGGCCGAACTCGAACGAGGGGGCTGGTTTGTCGTCGAGTGCAACGATGGTGGCTCTGCCGGTTTGCCGGATCCGAACGATGCCGTGGCGTTTTACCGCAGCTTGAAGGAAGCGTCCGACGTTTTACGACAGCAGTCGTCGAAGTGATCGAATTTGTTTGACCGCGTCGATCGGCGTTGATACCGTCGTTTCCGAGGTGGCGGATGAAACGGTTTGTCTGTGAACGCATGGCTGCGTTCGGGGTGGCGATCGCGCTGTCGACGATGGGGTGTACCGTTTCTCGAGCGGTGACGTGCTCTGGCGAAATTGGCAGCACGTGGAAAGAAATGGAATCGTCGCACTTTCGGCTCGTCACGAACCGACCCTTGGGCGATGCGCGTATCGCGCTGGCCGATTTCGAAGAGACCTACGACGTATTTACCGGCGTTGTTTTGAGCGGCGAGGTTATCGATCCGGTGCCGATCCGTGTCGTCCTTTTTGACCAAGAAAAAGAGTACCAGGCATTTGGTCCACGAGGATCGGGTGCTTTTTTTACGCCTGGTTTGCCCCTGGACGTCGAACCGATTCCAACGCTCGTCATGTGGGGGGATCTCGTGGCGGAAGCGCGAATGACATTCCAGCACGAACTCACGCATCATATTTTTCGTAATGCACTGGGGCCTGTGCCGGCATGGTTATCCGAAGGCCTTGCGGATTATTATTCCACGGTGCGCGTGGACGGCGAAGAAGTTTACATTGGCGAAATGAATCCGCGGTACGAGTTTTACTTGAACCCGAATTGGGCCTACGTCGATACGGGGCCATTCCTTCGTTACCGTATCCCCGTGGGTGACATTCCCAAAGCCGATCAACTCCTGGCGCTGGACCGCGACGGCTTTTATGAACAAAAGAATACCAATCTCGATGAACGTGGGGATGTTCCGATTGAGGAGTCGAAACGTCGCACGGCACGTTATGCAGGCTCATGGGCGCTCGTCCATATGCTCACGCATCAACCTGCTTATGGCGAACGCTGGGCGGAATTGCTTTCAGCGCTGGTGGCCGGAAAAGGCTATTCAATCGCCATGGATGAAACTTTCGGTCCCGTGATGGATTCGATTCCCGCCGCACATCACGAATACTTGCTTACCCATCACCGAACGGCAGTGAAAACGAAGTATATTCCAAAATCTAGGGTTTGTCCCAAGGATGAAGGACCCGCTTCGGAATCGACGGTGAAAGCGCTATTTGCGCAATTGCGACCTTTCCGTGGTCGAGTTTCGGCGGACGATATCGATGCCGATACGGCCATGCAAGCCGATTTGGATTCCGGGGTGCAGCTCGATTCGCAATCGGCGGCTCCGTTGCTGGCTCGCGGATTCTATTACCTACAAATCCAGGACCTCGATACGGCAGTTCGCGATATCGAAGCCGCGTATAAGAAAGCGCCGAATGACAACAACGTATTGATTGGTGTGGCGCGTTTGTGTTTGAATCGAAAGGCAGCCGCTTCGCCGGAGATTCCGTTTTGCACTACAAACGAATCTGTGGTGCGCGAGTTCATCGTCAAGTCGGCGAAAACTCCATTTACGCATCGTTTGGCCGCTCGGCTACTCGATGGCGCCAATCAAAAGGATGAAGCATTCGAGCAGGCGAAACGTGCCGTCAAATTGGACCCGGGCTGTGCCCCGTGCCTCGAATTGCTGGGCCAGATGTTGCACGAACGCGGGAATTTACGCGAAGCGATTGCATTTGAAGAACGAGCGCTTGCGGCATTGCCCGAAACGGTCAATGGTAGTGTCATCACGAAGCGCATTGAGCAATACCGCAAGGAACTGATCGAAGCAGCCAAGGCGCGAAAAAAAGAATCCGCACCGTAGAAAATGCTATGAACGAGCAGGTCCGCCAGGGATTTTTCCTCCACGAAGTCGTGATTTCGGCGGAGGGCAATCGAAACGTGGATGGCTGAAAGCAGGAAACGCGTCATGAGAAATTGGATAGCTTCGAGCTTAGTGAGTGTCGTATTCGTTTTAGGAGCGTGCGACGGTGGCAGCACCGGCGGCACCACGAATGCGACCGGAGGAACGGGTGGTACAGGTGGTATGGGTGAAGCCGGGACAGGCGGAAGTGGCGGTACGAATACCGGCGTAACAAATTGTCCAGTCACTGAACCCATGAATGGAGGTGCTTGCTCCACACAGGATTTGCAATGTTCTTATGGCGAAGGTGCATTTCCGATGTGCCGACACCGTTATCGCTGCGATATGGGGCAATGGGTGCAATTGGGCGGATTTTGCCAACAAGAACCGGTCGCGTGCGCACCGTCTCCTCCGGAAGGCACAGCTTGTCCCGGACAAGGTAGCTATTGCCTCGATAGCACCAAATTGTGCATGTGCCCCGTTTGTGGTGGCGCGGGTTGTCCTCCCGAACCCTGGGTGTGGTCGTGCAGCGCTCCACCCGCAACTGGCTGTCCCGCACTCGTTCCGAATGAAGGTACCGCGTGTAATGACCCGTCCCTCGCGTGTGAATACGGGATCATGTGCAACGAATACGCGCATGCGAAATGTACGAACGGCACATGGAAGTGGGACCCTGAATTCGCGTGTCCGTGAATTCGCCGAACCTCGTAGCGCGGCAATTGCGTCAATGGCTTCCGGCATTTGAGAAGTCACCCGTGACGTGCTACGAAGCCTGTAGGAGAATCGAACATGTCCGAGTCGCTCGAGAAAACGCCGTTCGACCTGTTGGGCGGGGAAACTGCCATCCGCGTTTTGTGCAAACATTTTTATGATGTTATGGAACGAGACGAACCCGCGCTTGCCCGTCTCCATCCCCTCGATGCACAAGGCAAAGTCTCCCCCGAAAGCCGCGATCGATTTGCGCTTTTCTTGATTGGTTGGCTCGGCGGACCACAAGACTACATCGCGCAACACGGCCATCCGCGATTACGCATGCGTCACGCCCGCGTTCCCGTCGATATCGCCATGCGTGACGCATGGAAATGCGCCATGCGCACCGCCATGATCGAGACGAATACGCCTGTCGAATTGCAAAAATTCCTCGAATCGCGTTTCGCCGAAGTTGCCGACTTCATGCGTAATCGACCAGGCTGATGGGCACCATGCATATTGCGTGATTTACTGCCCAGCGCTTTGCGCGTCCGCATCGAGTTTGCGATACACGTCCGACATGCGCCGCGCCACCGCATTCCAATCGAAGCTTTCGCACATCCAATCGTGGCCCCGGTGCCCCATGACTTCTAGGTTTTTCTGGGCCAGGCTGTCAATGGCTCGCGCCAACGAATCCGGATCGTTGGCCACCCAGTCGCCCACATCGCGAGCATTCAATTCTTGCCACGGTGTTCCTCGCGAGGCAATCACGGGCACACCGTGCGACAAAGCTTCGACCACGGTCATCCCAAAATTTTCAGAAAACGAAGGCAATATGCAAATGTCGGCATTCTCAAATGCCCGCGTTTTTGCTTCTCCTTCAACGAAACCAACCAGTGTAATCGTGGATGACAACCCCTTTGCTTCGATACGTCGAACAAGAGACTCGGTATAAGCAGCATCGCCCGAGCCACATAAAGAAACCTCGAGGTTCGGCGTTTTTGACAAAGGGACGGCATCAATCAAGTTTTCGATACCCTTGATGGGATCGAATCGACCGAGGTACAATACGCGTGTGCGCCCATTGGGCTTCCACAGTCGCGCGCCAAACGATTTCGGAATGTCGACTCCATTCGGGATTTCTACGACAGGGGAATCGGGCATTTGGGTGAATGCGGCTTTGCCTTCTTCGGGCGATGTCACGTGAATCGCGTGGGGATGACCGCGCAGAATGGTTACGCACGTACGTTCCCAGGCTTGTTTCAAAACGCGCCGCCGCGTGTGTTCCCATCGCTGCAAAGCACCTCGAGGCGACCACACCAGAGGTTTTCCCGCTATGCGGCAGGCCAAAAGCGTCGGGATTGTCGGGAAAGAATAAACAGCTGTCACATGGACGACGTCGGCCCACGACAAAAGACCGGGAAGCTCGCTGATGATTCCAGGTGCAATCGAAGTCGCCGCCCATTTGTGACGAAAATCCACCGTATAACCCGGAAAAAGATCAGCACGAATGGCGCCTTTCTCGATACGGTCGTTGCGCGATGGACCAGCCGTGTCGCTCGTGAGCACTTTTAATGCAATGTCATTTTGACGGGCAAGCGCATTGCAAAGGCCGTACGTCGACCAAATGGGCCCGCCGAACGATGTGGCCGGGTAAAACGAAGGAACGACGTGCAGGATATTCATGAAGGATCAAGCAGGGAAGGACTGGCCGCTCAGGGGCCGTCGAACGTGCCGATGCGCGTCAACTACTCGCATCTTCCGGGCTGATGGGTTTTTCTAGCCAGAACGAGCCAATGCCCAGACAATCCATTCGCGTTCGGCGATAACAATCGATCGCTTGGTCGGGCGTGTGCACGATAGGTTCGTTTTCGTTGAACGACGTATTCAAAAGACACGGAACGCCGGTTTTTTCTTCGAATACCTTGATCAAGTCGTAATACAGGGCGTTTTCATCGCGCCGCACCGACTGCACACGTCCCGTTCCATCTTCATGCGTAATCGCGGACAGTTTTTCCTTCCATTCCGGACGCACCTTGTACACGATGATCATGAACGGAACTTCGTGGCTGCCTTGGAAACACGTGTTGAGCTTCTCGATACGTACCGCCGGCGCAAAAGGACGGAAAGGCTCGCGGTTTTTAATGCGCGCATTGAGCGTTGCTTTCATCCCTGGCCAGCCGGGATGGCAAAGAATGCTGCGATTTCCAAGCGCTCGCGGGCCCCATTCTTCACGCCCCTGAAACCAACCCATGATCTTGCCTTGCGATAAAGCACTCGCGGCCGTTTCCAATAGGCCTTCCCGATCCAACCGCTTGTATTCGAGTCCCGTTTTTTTCAGCGCAACTTCGATTTCGTCGTCATTCCAGCTCGTCCCCCAATATGCATGCCGAACTTCAGGCGTTCGCGGGCGCCCATGCACGCCATGCATCACCCAAAGTGCCGCTCCTGCAGCCGTCCCGTCATCCGATGCTGCCGGGTGGAAATATGCACGATCCACGACGCCTTCGGTGATCATGCGACCATTACCCACAGAATTGAGCACCGATCCGCCGGCCATGACCACGTTTCGAATGCCCGTTCGTTCGACAGCATTCCCCACCATTGCCAAATAAATGTCCTCGAAACGGGATTGCAGCGACGCCGAGAGGTCCCGATCGCGATCCGAAATCGGTTCGGTACGTTTTCGCGGCGGTCCGAAAAGCGAGACCATCGCATCCGACCATAAACGCGGAATCGTGATTTCCACGCCGCTCGTCGTCTCCATTCCCTCCGTCGTTTTGTGATGGCGGAACCACGTCAAATCAAGCTGAATACCAAGTTCTGGATCGAAGCGGACGATACGTCGCATCTCGCGCGCAAATCGATTCACTCCATATGCAGAAAGCCCCATCACCTTGTATTCTTCGCCGAATTTGTCGAAACCGAGGAACTGGCAAACCGCTGTGTAAAACACCCCGAGCGAATGAGGCCAAAGGTTCTTGCGCAACACTTGAATGCGATTGCCTTCACAGAGCGCCACAAGGTTCGTCGCAAAATCACCGGCACCATCACACGTAATGCCCGTCGCTCGATCGAACGGGGACCAGTAAAACGAACTTGCTACATGTGCCAAATGATGCTCGACCCGATGAAATTTCGCCCCGATGCGACTCTCTTCCACGCCGAGCGCCTCGGCCACGAGCTTCGAACTCGATGCCACTTCACGATGAATCGTGAGTCGTTCGATTGCGTTGGGGATACCTGTCAGCGGTCTCGCTGCGACATAGCGGATTTTCGCCGCCAGGTTCGCTCGAGGATCACGTGCGACGGCAATGTCGGTAATGTCACTCGGGCTTGCTCCTGCTAATCGCAATACTTCGGCCACAGCCAGGCGTGGAAATCCTGCGCAGTGCTTTTGTCGATTGATCCGTTCCTCGGCGATGGCAGCGAGGATCCCGTTTTCCCCTACGAGCGCGGCAGAAGCGTCACCATGAGCCGAATTGATGCCCAGAACCAAACGCGACATTCATTTCTCCATTGCGCAAGCGGCGCGGCGGCAGGAATATACCGATGCACTGCTTGTAACGTCAAGCGACCTTCAAACGTGATGACAAAAGGACAGGCTTGCGTACGCGCCAGTCCCGCGTCACATAGGTGCAGAATCACGATAGAAATTCAATACAATATGTCGATCCACGAGAAAATTCTGAAGACCTGGTCAAGCAGAGAGGAATGTGCGTGCGCTTGCTATTTGTTCAGTCGAGTGGATCCTTGATGGTTGCCGTGACATTCATGCAAATGAAGACGAAGTGGACGCACGTTACAAGTTTTTTTCTACGCCCGATGACAAATAATGAAAACGATCTGAACGCGGCGATGAGTTTCGACAACAGAGTTCATTCGAACTCAAGGGGAAACTGAGACGCATGCGAACCTTTCTCGCTGCTTTTACGCTTGCTGCCATCGTCAGCGGAACATTGACGCCTCTCGTGCGCATTCTCGCCTTCCGCCTGGGAGCGGTAAGCCGACCGGGAGGACGTCACATACATCGCCATGAAACGCCGAGGCTCGGGGGCGTCGCGATTTGCCTCGGTTTTTTCGCTCCACTCGTGGGTCTATTTTTCGTTCAATCCGCTGTCGCCAGCGATTTTACACAAGACATCAGCAAAGTCGTCGGCCTATTCGTCGGCGGCGCGTTCTTGTGTATCGTCGGCGCAATCGATGATACGCGCGGAATTCGTGCTCTTTATAAGCTCTACGCACAAATTGCGGTCGCCATGTTCGCCTTTGCGTGTGGTTTCCGCATTGATGTCATCGCTCTTCCGTTTGTCGGCAATTTATCCATGGGAGCGTTTGCGCTGCCGGTGACAGTCTTATGGATTGTCGGCATCGTGAATGCCGTCAATCTCATCGATGGCCTCGATGGCCTCGCGGCAGGTGTCGTTTTTTTCGCAAGCATGACGAATTTTGTCGTTGCTTGGCTCTCGGACGCGCCCTTGCCGGCTCTGTTCATGGCCACAACCATGGGCACAATCATTGGGTTTCTCTTCTACAACTTTAATCCGGCGCGCATTTTCATGGGCGATTCGGGAAGTTATTTCCTGGGTTACGTGATAGCGACGACATCTCTCGCTAGCACCGCAGTCAAAGCTTCCACCACCGTATCGTTGCTCGTTCCCGTCGTCGCGCTGGGCGTGCCCATTTTCGACACGCTTTTCGCAATGGTCCGCCGCTGGCTCGAACGTCGCCCCATCTTTTCTCCCGATCGCGGTCATATCCATCATCGATTGCTCGACATGGGCCTCACTCATCGTCGCGCCGTGCTCATCATTTACGCCGTCAATGTGCTGCTCATGCTCACCGCAATCGCCATCTCGCTCGGACGATCCTGGCAGGTGGGTATAGCGCTCGTGGCCACCAGCGCCGTTTTTTTCGGTCTCGTGCGCGCCGTTGGATATTTCGGATATGTGCATCGACGTCGCCGGCAACGTGAACGCTTGCGCCCACGCGACAGCGAGCTGCTCCGACGCGTCGTACCCGCATTACAAGCACGATTCGACAAAGCGCGCACACAAGCCGACGTGATGGCTACGCTGACCGAATGCGGAATCGAAGCGAGCTTGTGTTACATCGAAATCTCGTCCTCCGATGAAAATGCGCAACCCGATTTTCAATGGACCAACCCTCAGGAATCCGAAGCCTTCGGTCCCGATGTCCTAAGCGCTCGGTATCCCATCGGCCGAGACGACTTGGCCCGTGTCGATATCAAATTCGGCTTCCGCAGCGATTTCGGTGAAGTTTGTCCTCAAACAGAAATACTTCTGCAAGTCGTCACGGATGTCCTCGAAGCAAGCCTTGCCCGTGTCCGAAGCCGTCTCGCCCCCGCCGCGGGCGCCATTGAAGAAGACGAAACGACCGAATCACAACCCGCGACAGCGTAGGTTTGGTTTGTCGACCGGTTGAGCGCTTCGCGCTCAACCATAGTCAGGAAAAATGTAGACAAGCGCGGCGCGCGGTGGACCTTTTCCCACAACGCAGTTGACGATGGGGCAGCCGCCCCAAACCCCGCCGGATGAGAGAATTCTCGGGGGGTTTGGGGGCTTCGCCCCCCTCGTAAAACGACGCTCAGTGCCGAGCCGATTCTTTAGGCTCCCCGGAATCCGGCGCTTCTTCCCGCATGCGCACCTTGGCAGCCTTGCCCGCCGGCTCGGCCTCTTCATCGTCCCGCCGGTAATACTGATAGCGATAGCGATATTCGTCGCCCGTGAACGTCACGCCATTGAGTACCGCGCCTGCTTTGGGGACGCCAATGTCTTGAAGCGCGCGAACCGCTACTTTCGCCAAGTCCTTCGTCGTCTTCAACGCCCGCACCACGAGCACCGTACCATCGACGAGCGTCGATAGAATGGCTGCGTCGGTGACCGGCACGATGGGCGGACTATCAAGGATTACTCGGTCGAATTTTTCGCTGACCTGCTGAAGGAATCGTCGGAACTTGTCGCTGTGCAAAATTTCGGCCGGATTGGGCGGAATCGGGCCGGCAGGAATGATCGAAAGATTCGGCACGCCGGATTCGAAGACGGCATCGTCGATTGAACCTTCCATGAGGCACGTCGTCACGCCGACTTCAGAACCAGTATTAAATACGCGATGGACACGCGGGCGTCGTAAATCGCAATCGACAAGCACCACGCGTTGCCCAGTTTGCGCGAGCGTGATGGCAATACACGTCGCAACGGTCGTTTTTCCTTCCGACGGACCAGCACTCGTCACGAGCAACGTTCGGTAAGGCTTGTCGGGATCCATGAACAACAGGCTCGTACGAATAACGCGTGCGGCTTCGGCCACGCCGCTCATTGGCTGCTCGTGAACCGCCAATTCAGGCTTGGATACCTTCATGTGCTCGCCACGCCGTCGACGACCGTACGGCGTGGCCTTGAGCATATGGTCGATTTGCGGAAGCGATCCCAAAAATGGCAAACCGAGGCCTTTTTCAATATCGTCGGGTGTACGCAATGTTCGATCCAGGAGCCCACGTGCGAGCGCCATGCCAATACCAATGACGACGCCAATAAAAATGCCCAGCGCGACGTTTTTCGGAATGTTCGGCCGAATGTGGTAACGCGGAACGCGAGGTCGATCGAGCACGCGAATGTTGTTCACGCGCAACACCCGAGCCAAATCACTCTCTTTCGTTCGTTCGAGCACCAGCGAATACAGTTTGTCGTTGTTGTCTCGCGACCGGCGGAGACGATTGTATTCGATTTCGAGCAAATTCAAATCGAGCGCTTGCTTTTGCGTCTTCTCGAAAAGAATCACCAGACCCGCTTCTTGCCGATGCAATACCGCAAAATCTTTGTTCAGCGCCCGCTGAATGTTCCGAACTTCCATGAGCAACGCTTTCCGAGTCGTTTCCGCTTTCGCGTCCGCCTCTTTCACGTCCGGATGATTGCTCCCTTTGCCTTCTCCGCGTAAACCATCCCGAAGCCGCAAAGCCTCCTCGTATGTCGTCCGTAAACTCGTCAGAACCGTGCTTTGAAGCAATTCCGTCGCCGGTAAATCCGTCGGACTCTCTTGCTTGATTTTTGCGAGTTCGTCGCGACGAGCAGCCACTTCTTCTTTGCGGGTTCGAACCGTCGTAATGGCTTCGTTGACCTGTTTCAATTCGTCCGTCAGCATATTGGACTGATCATCCAACGCGACCGACAAGATGTTTTGAGTTTCCTTGTATTTGTGCAACGCCATCTCGCTCGATTCGAGATCCACCTTCAATTTATCGAGCTGGCTGCGAAGCCAATCAGCTGCAACCGCCGTCGAACTTACCGCATCATCCAGGTTTTGCTGGACATACATGTCGACGACCGCCGTCAAAATACGCTGCGCACGTTGCGGATCCGCATCCTCGAATTTTACCGTCGCCAGCCGACTTTCCTTCACCGGCTCAACCTTGAGACGCCCCCGCAAAGCCTCCGCCGCAATTTCTTCCGATACCGACATCTGCGGCGATGGCGCTCCAGGCGGCGAATTATTCAAAAATGCCCCATCGTGGGCCAAACCCAAATCCCCAACCACCGCCAACGCTACCTTCATCGATTGAATGATTTTGTATTGCGTTTCGTAATATTCGCGATTGTCCCAAAAATTCCCCGTTCCGAGATCAACAATGCTTTCCACCTTCTGACCCAAAGGTCGCGGCGGATTGGGATCGAACAAGATCGTCGCGTGCGATTCGTAAATCTTTACCTGCCCCAATGTGTTGAACGCCGTGAACGCCGACACCAAAACCGCCGCCGCAAGTGCCGTCGACCAGTACTTGCGCACCATCTGCCAAGCAATGGTCGGATTGATCCCTTCCTCCTGCATCGGTTGCAGGAGCAAAGGATCCGCCTTGTTTGGCGTCAATGTGAGCTTGTGAGATAGATCGGGGGGCACAGAAAACTTCGTGGGCTAGAGCAAGTGCGTACGTAGGGTGCGCTTTGCCTCGAAAAAGTTCAAGGTTCACGCGCGAAAAATCAAGAGGGTGTTCAAGAGGCTGCCGCGCGTTGAACACCCTCACATGCGACCCGAACGCTCATTTCGTGCCCCAGTACAAACGTGCCCGAAAATTGGGGGTTTCCACAAGTCGCGCGTACGCTGATCCCAACCAAGTGCTGGGTGATCTCGTCAAACGCCTCGTGAACGGTGTCGTGCTCCTCCTCGGCAGCCTCGCCTTTTTCCTCGTGCCCGTGGGCAACAAGACATCCGCTCAACACGTTGTCGCCATCTTCTCCACGCGTCCTGCCAAAGAAGCAGCTGTCGCATTCGCGCGTGCAGGTCGGCAAATGACCGCTCAAGTGATGGCCGAAGTCGAACGTGCCAAGAAAAACCCGCCCACGCCGTCCGACATGAAAATCAAACCGGCTCCGTTGCCTTGATTCGCCAAGACAAACCGAGGAACGTTCGCCTAGCGAACCCGGGGAGGTTGGAGCGAAGCCTCCTCGCAAATTCTAATGACGCTTGGCTTTTCGCGGATCCGTGAATTGCGGATGCTCGTTGTAAAACGCATCGAGACTCTCGCCCGTGATCTCCACTTCGATGTCCCCATCACGCTCGATTTTCGCCTGGCAACCAAGCCGTGAACTCATCCGGACATCGAACGCCTTGTCCAAAATGTCCTCTTCCTCCTCTTCGGCTCCGCTCAGCAGGTCCTTGCCTTTCGACACGTACACGTGACACGTCGAGCACGCGCAAACGCCTCCACATGCCGAGCCCTCGGGCGCATCGACCTTACGCGCCGCATCGAGCAATGACGCACCGACGGGAATTTCGACTTCCCACGAGTTGCCGTGCCCGGAAAAACGTACTTTTGTCATTGCTCAGTTCTCCGCTACGGGCAAACCCGCATTCATTTGTCCATGTTCGGCCACGTGCGTTTCGACGCCTTTTGCGTGCGCCACCGACCGTTCAATCTGCTCGATCTCTTTGCCCGCAATCGCTCGCGCAATCGCCCGATCCATTCGTCGCCCAGCCCAACCATGCGTCGCACGATCAAGATCATCCGTGCTCAAACGAATCAGCGCCGGCTTTTCCCCAAGGCACGCTCGTTCCAACGCCACCATCGCTTCGTCAATCTGTCGACGCTCGTCGGGCGTCTCGAGCAAGTCAGCATCTGCTTGTAACGCCTTACGCGTCGCATGAAGCACGCGTTCCGCTTCCACTCGCGCCTCCACCAGTTGCCGGCGATTCAAGTCTTCCTCGCCATGATCGAGCGCCGCCATGAGCATCGCTTCAACCTCGTCGTCACTCAGTCCGTAACTCGGCGTGACCTCCACGTGTTGCTCGATGCCCGTATTTTGCTCCTTCGCGGATACGTCCAAAATCCCATCCGCATTGACGCGAAATGTCACTTCGAGCCGTGCCAAACCCGCAGGCATGGGCGGAATTCCTTTGAGCACAAACCGAGCGAGCGATCGACAGTCGGCCGCTAGTTCACGCTCGCCTTGCACGATGTGCAGATCGAACCCCGTTTGATTGTCCGCGTACGTCGTGAAAACTTGTCGCGCACCCGCGGGAATCGTCGTGTTTCGTGGAAGAATCTTTTCAACCACACCGCCCATTGTTTCGAGTCCCAACGAAAGTGGCAACACGTCGAGAAGCAAAACTTCGTCCGCGCGGTCTTTCGTGCCCGCAAGAATATCCGCTTGGATCGCAGCGCCTAACGCGACGACTTCTTCGGGATCGATGTCCGTGAGCGGAGCCTTGCCAAACACCTTCTCCACGTACTGCCGCACAAGCGGCACCCGCGTCGATCCTCCCACGAGAATGACCCCGTCGAGTTCGGCAGGAGAAACCCCGGCATCGCGCAACGCGCGACGACACGCCACACCCGTACGTTCCACGAGCGAAATCACGAGCGCTTCGAATTCATCACGCGTGACCGAGATCTTGCGTGTTCCACCTTCGACTTCGATCTCCGCTTCGACGTGCGTTGTTTCCGTCAGGCCATGTTTGATTTTGCGTGCCGTATCGAGCGCCAACCGCACGAGTTCTCGAGGCGGATCTGCAGGCGCTCCAAGGTCGGACAGGATCTTGGTCGCCAGTGCGCGGTCCATGTCGTCGCCACCGAGCGCACTGTCGCCACCCGTCGAACGCACCTGAAACACGCCGTTGTCGAGCAGCAGGATCGTGATGTCGAACGTGCCACCACCCAAGTCGTACACGGCAAACAAGCCGTTCTTTCGGCTCTCCAAACCGTATGCAAGCGCGGCCGCCGTGGGTTCGTTGAGCAAACGGAGCACGTCGAGACCAGCGAGCTTCCCCGCGTCTTTCGTCGCTTGCCGTTGCGCATCGTCAAAATACGCCGGCACCGTGATCACGACTCCGCCAATGGAATGCAAGTCGTCCTCAGCGAGTTGTCGCAACACTTTCAAAATTTCGGCCGAAACTTCGACAGGCGTGAGGGTTTTTCCACGAACAGCAAACCGTACGGTCTTCGCTTCTTCGGCGGATTTCGCCGGAGCAAACTCGTACGGCCCAAGCCTTCGTGTCTCCGGATCATCCGCGCCCCGACCCATGAATCGTTTGACACTGACAATCGTTTCCCGTGGGAATTCCGCCGCGAGACGAGCTGCATCACGCCCGACGATCACGCGTCCACGCGCATCGTAATGCACGATCGACGGCAGGAGTTTTTCCTGGTTGCAGTCTGCGATGACGAACGGTTTGCCATCACGAACCCGCGCCACGAGCGAGTTCGTCGTGCCCAAATCAATGCCGATCGGCTTGGGTGCTGCTTTGGGGTCGAATATTTCGAGCAGGTGCATCGTGATCCTTCAGGGCGCGAGGTCGTCTTCGATGGCGCTCACTTCATCGAGGAAACGCCGCAAATATCTGAGTTCCCCCAAAAACGGCAAGGCCTGACTCACCGCACCGCCTTCCGCATCGAGGGTTCGTCCCAGCAGCGAAAGCACATCTCGTTCGCGATCTCGCACGACCTTCGCCAGCGTGGTCACCGCTTGCAAATCCTTGGCGCGCCGCGCATCGGCAAGTTCTTCGCGCCGCTCCATCATATCCATGAGCAACGCTTGCGACGGCTTCGGCTCTGACGTTTCACCCACCGCAACATTCGCTCGCCGCAAAAGCGCTTCCGCTCGCCGCACAGGATCTTTCAGTACGCGATACGCGTCGTTCACTTCGATCGCTCGACCGAGCGCCATACGTCGTTCGGCCGCTGGAACACCTGCGTAACGATCCGGATGCAACGCGCGCGATAGATCGCGATGGCGTTCGGCAAGTTTGTCCAGGTCGAGGTCGAACCGAGGTTCGACCCCCATCGTCTCGAAGGGATCACTCATGGCTGGGTGAATGTTTGGAGGTCAAACGAATGACGGGGTTTGGGGCGAAGGGCGCCATAGGCGACCCGAAGCCCCAAATGTTGAACAACGAGATCATCCGACGGTGAACGAATGACCGCAGCCGCAACGGGTTGCTTCTTGCGGGTTTTTGAACTTGAAACCCTGGAACATCAGGGTCTTTTCCCAATCGAGGATCGAGCCGCCGAGGTACAGGATGCTCTTCTTGTCGCAGAAGACCCGCACGCGACTTTTACCCTCTTCTTCGAACTCGAGGACAATGTCGCCTTTACGCGGCTGTTCGTCGTCGAATTCGATGACGTAGTTAAACCCCGAGCAACCGCCGCCACGAATGCCTACGCGAATCGCTGAATCGGGCGTGCCCCGTTTGGCGAGGTTCGTCCGAATCGCGTTCACGGCTTGCGCACTTACGCCAATCGTTTTGCGGTCCATGCCAGTCACGGCTCGATCCACGGGCTTAAAAGCTGCTTCCGTGGCGGTGTTCATCACGATGCTCCGGGTTCGGTTGGTCCCGACAAAGCTTTCTTGGCCGATTGTTTGGTGCGGAAATCGGCGATAGCGCTTTTGATGGCGTCTTCGGCGAGCACCGAGCAATGAATCTTGACCGGGGGCAAATGCAGTTCCTCGGCGATCATGCTGTTCTTGATCGTCTCGGCTTCGTCGACCGTCTTGCCCTTCAGCCATTCCGTGGCCAAGGACGACGAAGCGATGGCCGATCCACATCCGAACGTCTTGAACTTGGCGTCTTCGATAACGCCTCCGTCGTTCACTCTGATCTGCAAACGCATTACGTCGCCGCATGCTGGAGCGCCGACGAGTCCCGTGCCGACGTGGTCGTCGTTCTTGTCGAGCGTACCGACGTTTCGCGGGTTCTCGTAATGCTCGATGACCTTGTCGCTGTATGCCATGACTTGAAATCTCTCCCTTAAACGAATCCGTGGACAAACTCTTCAGTGCGCCGCCCATTGCACGGACGCCAAATCGATGCCGTCTTTGTGCATCTCGTAAAGCGGCGACATGTCGCGGAGTTTCTGCACCTTGCGAGTGACCAGATCCGCGACGTAATCGACTTCCTCTTCCGTGGTAAAACGGCCGAGGCCAAAACGAATGGATGAATGCGCCAGATCGTCGCCGACACCCATCGCGTGAAGAACGTACGAAGGTTCCAAACTCGCGCTCGTACACGCCGAACCGCTGGAAACCGCGACGTCCTTGATCGCCATGATCATCGCTTCGCCTTCAACGAACGCGAACGAAATGTTCAAGTTCCCGGGCAAACGGTTGTCCGCTGCCCCATTGAGCTTGAGCTCGTCGAGCTTGGCCGCGAGCGCTTTGTGCAGGCGTTCACGAAGGCCGAGAATCCGCTCGGAGTCCGCTTTGCCTTCTTCGATCATGAGTTGCGCGGCACGCCCAAAACCCACGATACCTGGCACGTTCAGCGTTCCCGAACGCATCCCGAACTCATGCCCGCCGCCGTCCATCTGCGCCGCGACTCGCACGCGTGGTTTGGAACGACGCACATACAATGCGCCAATTCCTTTGGGCCCGTACATCTTGTGCGCCGTAATCGACGCCAGATCCACGTTCATCGCTTCGACATCGAACGGAATTTTGCCCACGCCTTGTACCGCGTCGGAATGGAGAAGCACGCCGCGTTTACGCGTAATCGCGCCAATTTCCCGAATGGGCTGCACCGTGCCGACCTCGTTGTTCGCCAGCATCACCGATACCAGAATCGTCTTGTCCGTCATCGCTTTGGCCACATCGTCCGGATCGACGATGCCGCTTTTGCCGACAGGCAGGTACGTCACGCTAAACCCCTGCTTTTCCAGGCGTTTACACGTATCGAGCACCGCCTTGTGCTCGATCATCGTCGTGATGATGTGGTTGCCCTTTTCCTTGTAGAAATCAGCAACGCCCTTGATCGCCAAGTTGTTGCTCTCCGTCGCTCCCGACGTAAACACGATTTCTTTCGGGTTCGTCGCGCCAATCAGCTTCGCCACCAGCTCGCGCGATCGCGAAACCGCCTCTTCCGCCGTCCAACCAAAAATGTGACTGCGACTCGCCGCATTGCCGAACTTCGCATTAAAATACGGCAACATCGCTTCGATAACCCGCGGATCGACGGGCGTCGTTGCGTGATAGTCCATGTAAATCGGGATCTGGATCGCCATCGGAATTCCTTGTTCAGCGCGTCGGGAGTGGTCCACAACCGCCATATATGCCTGCCACGAGGTCAGGCTCTTCTCGCGTACGTTCTCGAACATGACAACTCGTGCATGCCGCCACGAGTTCGTCCGGGTCGCACGTGTCACAGGTGTTGAGATAATCAATGCTCGCGAGCAGTTCGCGTTCGAGCGACATCAAATTGGTGATTTGCGCCCGCGTTTCTTGCAGTTTTTCCAGGTACATCGACCGCATACGAGACATCGCTTCCGGGGCCGATGGTGCACTTTCCCAAGCCGTCAGGACTTCTTGGATCTGGGAAAGGGACAAACCCAAATCGTGCAGTTTGCCGATCCAACGCACGCGAGTGACCGCTGCTTGGTCGTACAAGCGATAACGCCCCTTGGAACGTGCATGCGGCTTCAGCAGCCCAACGTCTTCGTAATGATGAATCGCCCGGACGGTTTTCCCGCTGGCCCGTGCCAAATCGCCGACTTGTAAAAGATGCTCAGACGAACTTTGCCCGTCGTGATCCGCATCAGGCGCGGTGTTTGCGGTGTTTGCGGTGTTTGCGGTGACTGGCGTGGCTCGTACACTCGGCCACTGCGCAGCAATCAAAGGAGAAACCCCAGAAGAAGACGTTCTCCTCTCGGAATGACTCGCAATGGGTAAATGTCGGACAGCTGCCATGACGCTAACTCGAACCCTTACGTATGCGTGAGGGTTACCTAACGGAAGGTTTAGGGGGCCGTCAGCTTTCTGTCAACCAGAAACACACGTCTTGGCTGAAGCAAGGGACAAATATTTTGCCGCCTCGGCAGCCCATCGCTCTCTGCGGACATGGCAGG
Source organism: Polyangiaceae bacterium (assembly GCA_031415295.1). GTDB lineage: Bacteria > Myxococcota_A > Polyangia > Polyangiales > Polyangiaceae > Polyangium. Next base: position 22,598 of record JANORL010000892.1, read on the forward strand.
TTGGCTCGATGCTCGTTGTTCACCCCAAAGATCGATCCCCCGAAGATGCGTTGGCGCTCAGTCGAGTCCTCTTGGCGCACGCGGAAGAGCAGCGTTGCGTGGTGCTTGCTGCGAGCGTCGTATCAGGTCCCGCGGTGATTCTGGGAGCGATGCAGCGAGCAGGGCGCGTCGTCGACTTGCGAGCATGCGACAAAGCAAGCGTGACCGTGCTCCGTCGAACGACAACCGGCACGGCGGCGTGGATGGGTGCCGAGGGGCTCGTGTTGGCGCTCGCTTTGCCGCATGTGGCGGCGATCGAAGCGGATGCAACGGATCGGACGTTGCTCAATCGTAACGTTCGGCCGTTCTTACGAGCGTTTACGCGAGCTGGCGCGATGGCACATTATTTCGGGCGTGAATGGATTTCGTTGAAGAAGCGGCCCGCCGCTCTTTTGGGTTTCGATGTGACGCGAACCGGTGCTGTGCTCATCGAAGTGTTCGTAGGTCTTGATCAGTCCATCGCGTTGCCGATCGAATGGACAACGATCGAAGAACGATCCGTTGACCGTTTTCTAGGAAAAACTCCAGCGAGTTTGCGTGAGGTTCTTCCGGACGTACAGGGACATCGATTTGCCGCGCGACTGCTCGAAGCGATCGTTTCTGATTCAGGGTCTTCCTTCGACGTCGATGTTGCGACCCTCGAACGTTTTCGGTTCGAACGAATTCTAGAAGATCGTGATCCGTTGCCCGTGGGATTCGAACCGCGCACGTTGGAACGCGTTCCGATCGGATACCTGGAGACGGCAGTCTTTCAAGACGAACCATCGCTCCAGATAATGCCCAAAAAATGGCTCGGAGGCGACGTGCTCGCGCCTCGATGGCTTTATGCGGATCTGGCGGAAGGAAAGACCCCGCCTGCGTCCGTGCCGATGGATGGGGCGACGAGGACAGACTTGATGCGCGCTGTATCGATCGTTTGACGACCAAGGGGTAACGCCCCGCCTCGAGCGAAGTCGAGCGAGGCGTTTGTCAGAATGGAACCGTCAGGGATTCACTTCGGCGTGGGGATAGGCGTGGTACCGACGACGACGGTGCCGCCATTGGCGATCCACTCGAAGTTGTCGACGAGTGCCGTGGAGTCATACGCGGAATCGCCCGTGTCCCAGATAGCCCAGCGAACGATGAACTCTTGACCACCCGTGATGGGCGCTTGGGATTGCAACCATCCGGTGCCGCCGGCGTTGTTCCACGTGTTGAAGCCCGTTCCTTGCATCTGCGAGTTTCCGAGTGAACAACCGTCGCAAACTTCGAAGAAGGCGACGTTGACGCTGACGGGATTCGTTTTGCTGTCGAAAGAAATGTTGCCGTTGATCGAACCGGCAGGGGGCGGATTGACGAGCGAGATGAACTGATCGTTGTACGTTTTGCACACCCACTCCGGGTACTCGAACGAATAAAACTTGAAGCTGAACTTGTACCCTGTGGCGTTTGTCGGGGCGCGTAGTCGGACTTCGAGACCGACGTCGTCGTAGATGGACTTGGATACGGGGCAGTTGGGTGGATCTTGCGGGAAGTTCGCTGGAGGCGTTCCTGCGCCAGCTCCATTACAGGTGGGCGAACCACATGCGCCAGTTTGGTTGGGCAAACGTGCGGTGCCCGTGGCGAAACCAAGCATGCGGCTACCGCCTTGCACGTTCACGTTCGGGCCGAAGTCGCTGAACAGGCCGACCTGCATTTTGGGCGGAGCCGGAGCGCCATTCGAGCGGACGTACATCGCGCTGAGCACACCCCACTGCAACCCGCCGGGCGGTACGAACTGACAGATGTCGACTGCTCGCACGCCATTGTCCGCTGTGGTGTCTTCCAGACCGAGGTTGTCGTCGCAAAAACTTGCGACGTTATCGACTGTACCGTCGCAGTTTTCGTCGGATTTCTCCGCCATGGGATCGTTTGGATCCGTAAGAACTTCGATAGCACCCGGTCCGACGTTCACATCGCAGTCGTTGCAGTCCCCTTGGTTTTCCGTGGCGCCGTCTTTGTCGTCGTCGACGTTGGGATCCGTGCCGCACGACGGATTACCAGTGCCTGAGGAGCCCCCTGAGCCAGTAGGTGGAATGAAGATGTCGCCGCCTTGGCCATTGCCGCTGCCGCTGCCGCTGCCAGTTTGTCCTGTGCCGCCTGCGCCCGTGGTGTCGCACTCCCCATCGTCGAAGACGTCATCGCATTGATTTTTGCCGCGCGCGCCGACGGGGCTGCACGCCATCTGAGCGGTCACGGCGACTACGAGGCCGGCCAAACCAAAAAAAAGCAGGTTGCTACGCTTCATGATCGTTCTCCATCCTCGGCGTTTGCAGAGGGGCAAGCCAAGCGCGACCCATGTTCAAGACGCGAACATGCGGCAATGAACTCGGAAAACGATTGTAACAGGATTGTTACGGCGCTGAAGAGAACGATCACACACGCGTCACGTGCGTGAGGCTGGCATTACTTGGGAGGGACGACGACGGTCTCAGGCATGCCCGGCGTGCCGTACCACTGCCAGTTGTCAATGAGCGTGCTGGAGTCGAGGTTTCCGTCGCTGGAATCGTACGTCACGAGCCGAATACGGAAGGTGCTTCCAGGAGTAACCGGCATGGTCGTGCGTAACCATCCGGTCGAACCGTGGGTCCAGCCGGGGTTGGCGAGGTCGTTTTCAAAGGGTGTCCCGGCGAGGAAAGTTTTTCCGAGCGCGCACATGAAGGAAAGGCCGCCAGAATCGCAAGTTGCTGGAGGATTGCCCGGACAACCACACGCATTGATGAACGCGTTGTTCACGCTGATCGGGGCCTTGAATGCATCAAATGCGATGTTTCCGTCCATTTGCCCCATCGGGAATGGTTCGACGTGCGCAACGAAGAAGTCGTTGTACTGCTGGCAAACGAAGAATGCCCATTCGTACGTGAAGAACTGAAAGTCGAACGAAGCGCTTTGCGCGTTTGTCGGAGCGTTGACTTCGATTTGTACGCCCGTTGCGTCGTGGGGCAAACCCGTCGTGACGCCAGGACAAGCCGCGCTCGGCTTCGGAAAACCATACGGCGCGTTGCTCGTGTAGTTCTTGTCGAACGTACGATAGGTCGATTCCGGGCTGCCCTTGTCGCGAGCAGTCCCCGACGAAAGCATCAGCATGCTGGCGCCTTCTTGGGGTTTGTTGTTCGTGCCAAACTTGGTGAGAATCCCGTGGCCCAAGTGGAAGTTGGCGAGTTTCGTCGCATCTACGGGAGGCGGGCTGCCATCAGCAAGTACCCACTTGGCGCTCTTGACAAACTCGCACATCCCAATCGCTTTGGTCGCGTCGAGAGGATCCTCGCTGTTGAGCGTGAGACCTGTGTCGCAAGGTGTCGGCGGTTCGTCGGTTTTTCCGTTGCAGTTTTCGTCGGCTGGTTTGGCTGGGGGGCCACCGTCAGAGACACCGCCATCCATCTCCTCCGGCGTGATGACTTCGACCGCGCCCGGGTTGACGTTCTTGTCGCAGTCGTCGCAGTCGTTTTCATTTTCGGTGTAACCGTCGCCGTCGTTGTCCTTGTCCGGCGGGCCCATGGAGCAAGCCATGCCGGCATCGATCATGCCGCCGGTACCGGGAATGAATCCGCCCCCGTCGCCACCAGCGCCACCCGTGCCGCTCGAGGAGTTGCCGGTCGCCGCACCGCCAGTGTTCCCGTTACCACCGCTGCCGCCAGGACCACCTGGCGTGGGCTTCGCTGCGCAAGCGACCACGATGGCGGACAAACCAACGAGCAAAACCCAAGTGGATGAATCCAGCTGCTTCATGCAAAGACCTTTCGGTGGCAAAAGAAAACGTTGTGGGGGCTGTGGCGGCGACAAACCTGCCGACCTTTGATGACGAAAGCCACCAAAGTGTTCATCCAATGTGCGGCATGGGCACGGACGAATCCGCAGGTGGCCTTTCAAGAAAGGCCGCCCGTGGGCCATCGATGAACCCAAAACAAGAACGACTAACGTAGCTGAAGGGGGATGAGACTGTCACGGGCTCGACTGGACGTAGAGCCACGTGACTTGTGGATGTTCAGGCGATGCTCAGGCGTGATCGCCTGCACTCGATGCAGACTTCTTGCCCTTCTTCTTGCCCTTGCCGTCGCCATTCGGGGCCGCGGAGGCTGCCGAAGCCGTCGGGTGAAGCAGGTCGTCACGCATTTTTTCAGCGCGGTCGGTCTTCTCCCACGTGAACTCTTCACGTCCGAAGTGACCATAAGCCGCCGTGCGCTTGTAGATGGGCTTGAGCAGGTCGAGCTGTTCGATGATCGCTTTGGGACGCATGTCGAAGTTTTCGAGGATGTACTTCTCGAGCACTTCGTCTGCGATTCGTCCCGTGCCGAACGTGTTCACAAAAACGCCCACCGGTTGCGCAACACCAATCGCGTACGCGATCTGCACTTCGCAACGTGACGCGAGCTTTGCCGCGACGACGTTTTTCGCGACGAACCGAGCGTAATAACATGCCGAACGATCGACCTTCGACGGGTCCTTGCCGCTGAACGCGCCTCCACCGTGACGACCCATGCCGCCATACGTGTCGACGATGATCTTGCGGCCCGTGAGACCCGCATCGCCAAACGGACCACCAATGACGAAACGCCCCGTCGGGTTCACGTAAATCTTGGTGTGTTTGTCGATGAACTTTTCCGGAATGACCTTCTCGATCACGAGCGAACGCATCGCATCGACGATGGTCTTGTGCTTGACGTCAGGGCCGTGTTGCGTCGAAAGAACGATGGCCGCTACGCGCACGGGAACATCGTTTTCGTACTCGAATGTCACCTGGGTTTTCCCGTCGGGACGCAGCCAGTCGACCTTCTTGGACTTGCGAACTTCGGCAAGCTTTCGAGCCAAACGGTGCGCGAACGAAATCGGAGCTGGCATCAGTTCCGGTGTCTCGTCCGTCGCGTAACCAAACATCATGCCTTGGTCACCAGCGCCTTGTTCCTTGAAGAGGCCTTCGCCTTCGGTCACGCCGCGAGAAATGTCCGGGCTCTGCTTCTCGATTGCCGACAGAACTGCACAGGTTTCGTAGTCAAAACCCATCGCCGCATCGGTGTAACCGATGTCTTTGATGGTGCTGCGAATGAGGACAGGCATGTCGACCCACGCCGTCGTGGTGATTTCGCCAGAGACAATTGCCATGCCGGTCTTGACCATCGTCTCGCATGCGACGCGAGCGGCAGGATCTTGGGCGAGAATGCCATCAAGAATGGCATCGGAAATCTGGTCGCAAATCTTGTCGGGATGGCCTTCCGTTACGGACTCTGAAGTGAACTGATACCGGCGCATGAATGCTCCTTCGAGGGCTGGCGGAGCGTACGAATACGCTGTGGGCGCGGGACCGTCAACGCACGCGACGGCACAAAAAACGAAACGCCGGATTGCAATGAAGCGATCCGGCATTTCATGTGCCGACCGGCAAACGGTCGACGCGTTAGGTTGTCGCGGCGCTCAGCGGCCCAATCCTTCGAGTTTCGAGATGAGGTCGGGGCTGAACGTGCCCTGGCTGAGGCGACCACGCACCTGCGTGAAAATCGCCTTCCACTTGTCCTTTTCGTCGGACGTCAGCGTGACGACGGTCATCTTGCCCTTCAATCGGCCGAAAGCGGCATCGTCCTCGGACCGGATGCGTTTCGTGAGAGCACTGGCTGCAACCTTGCCGGTGTCTGCAAGGATGGCTTTCAGGTCGGCCGGCAACGAATCGAGTTTCTTCGAAGAAACCACCAACGCGCCGATGGCGAAACCTGATGAATCTTCGTTGATGTGATCCAGTTTCGACGACCACTGAAGCTGCTCGGCAGCAAGTGCCGGGGCAATGAGGACGTTGATGGCACCGGTGTTGAGGTTGGGGAGAACTTCAGGGATGTTGAGCGGTACGGCACTTACGCCGCCGATCACCTGGAAAAACGCGGGCATGACGCCGTCGTCACGCCACTGATAGGGCTTCTTGCCCTTCAAATCATCAGGGGTTCGGATGGCAAAACCCTTGGACATCGCGTGAGCTTGACCCACGTCGCCGGAACCAAGAATCGTAAAACCTGCATCCGAAGCGCCCTTGTCGAATTCTCCACGCATCGCATCGCGTGCGGCATCGAGTTTGGACCAGGAGCCGAAAAGGCCAGGCATCTGGAGGGCTAGGATCGGCTTGTAAATCTTGCCGAGACCAACACCCGTGATCGCGGCGCCATCGAGCTGGCCAGCCTTGATCTTGCCAACCATCGCGCCTTCGTCACCCTGCGAGCCGTTGTAAAAAAACTGAATCTCGAGCTTGCCGCCGCTCTTCTCGGCAACCGCTTTCTCCCACGTCGAGAACACCTTGCCCCAAGGGCTGGACTTCGGTGCCAACGTCCCAAGCTTGATCGTGTGATCAGCCGCGTTTGCTTGGTGGGAAAATCCGATCCCCGCGAGGACCGTCAGGGCACTGAGAAGGTGAATCGCTTTACGTCGCATCATCTAAAAACCTCCATGGCTCGGTTCGGGCATCCCCGCACTCGTCGCTTCCGAGAGAGTTCCGTATTATCGCGAATGTATAAAGGAGGTTTGACCTCCTGAACAGTTTCGCCTGACCGGATCGGTTCACGATGCTTCACGATGCAACGCGGCAAAGTAACCCGAGACCGGCACCACGATGCCGGACCAGCGTTCCTGTCGTCCCTGCACAAAAGCGGACAAGAGGATCGCTGGTCCGACGTCGACCTGGTCGGCACGTGAATGTGCACGAAACTTAACGGAGCGTGAGGGCAAAGACGCCACAGGGACAGTGGACGATGGTCGGAAAGCGTTATTCACGTTGCCGCAACGCGAAAAACTCTGATGATAGTGCCCGATGATCCTGGAAGACATTCGCAGCGTCCTCCAAACGCAAGGCTGGCCCGTGGAAATGCTGTCCGAATCCACGCTCCGCAGCCGGTTCCGCAGCCGTGATCGCATCTTTCCCCTGTTCATCCACGTCGAACCTCTGTTCGTCACGTTCGCCGTCATCCCGTACGCGAAGCTTCCGGAAGACCCCGACGCCGCCGACGAACTCATGTCCCGCCTGCTCCGCCTCAACCGCGATATCAACCTCGCCAAGTACTCCGTCGACGACGATGGAGACGTTATTTTGAGCGCCGAGTATCGCATCGAACACCTGGATCCTAGTGAGATCCGAGACGCGGTGGATGTGCTCTCGTTCTACGCGGACAAACATCACGCCGACGTTCACGCGCTCGCCAGTCCCTGAAGATCGTTTCAGGTCAAACGATCATTCGCGCAACGTTTCCATGCGCGGCTTCGGATCTTCTTCATGCGCTTCCCGAAGCTCCGAACGCGCCAATCGTACACGCACGACCAGTGTGCCTCGCACGATCGTCAAACGCACCGCCGTGCCCACTTGACCACGCAACATTTCGCGAACCCGGGGAGCGTCGACTTCACGCACGTAATGCCCATCGATCATGATGATTTCGTCGCCGGGCAAAAGCCCCGCGCGTTCACCAGCGAGACCAGGAAACAAATCCCTGACGTAAAGCGCACCCGTCTCATTGTCGCGACTTAGACGTGCCCCAATCGAACCTGGCCGCTCGGTCGCGCCACATGCACCACATGCAACGAGCACGAGCGCGATGAGCATCGAGCAAGGCGAACGAGCGAGCAACGAACGCATCGTCGTCAACATAGCAAGCACGCGTTCACGAGATGTCCTTGCAGCATCGAGCCCACGCTGATGAGCTTCCACGCATGCGCTTTTGGCGTTGCGGAGTGCGCCTGCTTTTCCTCGCGATCGGCCTTGTAGCAGGCGCGTCCTCTTGTGTTCTTGGTGCACCCGAAGAACCCGGCTGTTTGTCCGATACCCAATGCGGAAACGATCGGGTTTGTCGCGGCGGAGCCTGTTTTCGCATCGTGGGTGATGTCGATGCTGCCGTTGTCGATGATGACGCAGGCTGATGCGATCTAGGGATCATTGCCTGCCCATCGCAGCCGCAATCGTCCTCCGACGCCTCGCAAACACGCCCGACATGCCAACCGATGCGTGGGCGCAGCATCAAAAGCTTCGAGCGTTTCGAGTTCGTCGCTGCGAGGTGGTTGCAGAAGTGCCGCACCTTCGATGACCTCGATCCGACACGTTCCACACGTTCCGGAACGGCACGAAAACTCGACCGGAGTACGACACCCGTCGCACACATCGATCAAGCGCTCTGTGGGTTCACCTTCTGCAGTCAGTACATGACTCCCAGTTGCGTCCTCGAAGTCGATCCACACTCGATGTCTCACGCCACTGTCCTTGGGTTCTAAGCGATTGGTTTGCGATGCCATGGGTAGTATTTCACGGAGCATGCATGGCTTCGACGTGATCATTCTAGGTGGAGGCCCCGGCGGGTCGACGTTGGCTTCGGGTTTGGCCAAACGTGGTCGTCGCGCGCTCGTTCTGGAGCGCGAGAAATTTCCTCGGTTTCACATTGGTGAATCGCTCTTGCCGTGTTCGCGCGCGGTCTTCAACGAACTCGGTCTCGACGAAGAACTCGACCGCAGGTTTCTCCGGAAATACGGCGCTCGTTTTCTCTGCTCGTCGACCCAGCGTGTAAACACGTATCGCTTTGCCGACGCGTTCGATCCAACCTTCGAATACGCCTACCAAGTTCCGCGCGCCGAGTTTGACCAGTTGCTCCTCGATCACGCCAAAAAGCTCGGTGCCGAAGTGCGCGAAGAGTGGGAAGCAACGGACGTGATCTTCGAAGGCACGCGAGCTGTCGGCGTTCGTGCACGGAGCGTTCATCAGCCATCCGAGATCGTGGAATTTCATGCGCCCGTGATCGTCGATGCGACGGGTCGCGACACGCTGCTTGCTTCGAGAACGCGGCGCAAAGCGCACATATCGCGTCTCGACAAGACGGCTTTTTTCTCGCATTTCCGTGGTGCTTTCCGCCAAGAGGGTTTGGAAGAAGGCAACATCCAGATCGTCATTTTCGAACATGGATGGTTCTGGTTCATTCCGTTTCGAGGTGATCTGACGAGTGTTGGGGCGGTCATGTCGTCCGAGTGGGTCAAGCAGAAGGGAAAGGGCGAAAGTCTCGACGCGTTTTTCATGCGCACGGTCGAACTTTCTTCGTGGGCAAAACAATTTCTTACGGGCGCGAAACAAGAACGTCCCGTCGGTGCCCTCGCGGACTTTTCGTATCGCATCGACCAACTTGCTGGAGATGGTTGGCTTTTCGTGGGCGATGCTGGTGGTTTTCTCGATCCGCTCTTTTCAACCGGCGCACACTTGGCGATTCAAGGCGGATTCATTGCTGCTGAAACGATCGACGAAGCGTTGAAGCGCGGAGATGTGTCGCAGGCTGCGTTCAGTGATTACGAAGCGGCTGTTCGGTATGCCGTCGACTTGTTCTTGGGAGTCGTGCAAGGGTTTTACGCGGGACAATTTCGCGAGACGCTCTTCGAAGAGAATCAACGCAAACCGATGCGCAAGATCATCACGTCGATCCTGTCGGGCGACGTATTTCACCAAAAGAAAAAGCCGCAGTGGGCGCCGTTTGTCCAGGGACTCTATCCGGCCAATGTGCCTGGGTTTGCCCAGTAAAACCGCCCGCCGTTATTTGGCAGGAGCGTTCTCGGGCAGCGTAGCGAGTTGCGCTTTGCATGTCGCGGCAAGGCTTTCCTTTGCCGTTGGGTTTTGTGCCGCCTCGCGCCACGCCGCTTGCATCGACTTGAATCCAGGCTCGCGCGCCGCGCGGGATTCCGACGGTAGCGTTTCGAGAAACGTCTTCATTTTTCCGATGTACGCGTCGCATTCGGCAATTCCGAGCGCTCCTTCGGATGTCGCGACGGATCCATCACCAGTGCTTTCTTTGGCGCAGCCAATCGAGGCGAAGGCCAAGAGCAAAAGAGCACTCGTTACTTTCCACATCGTGTCCGTCTCCATCCAGCTCGCCGCGTCGTCGTACAGCGATGCCGATCGTGCCACAGCCCGATCGCCGTTCAAAAATTGTCGCAGTGCAGATCGTCACGCACGAACGAGAACAATGGCGTGTTCCTGGCGCGCACGCGCCGCAAAAACTCGTCGCGTCGGCTCGTGAAAATGCTGGCGCTCTTGTGAGGCCACTGCACCGAGACGCAAGCGCGTCTTTGCCAAGACGTGACGAATCGAATCGACGGCGTAGACCGGTTTGCCGGCGATCACGCTGTCCGCCAAGAGCAGCACGGCGATGCCGCCCGAGACGAGGACACGATCCATCGCGGCGACCGCTGCGCCGATCTCGAGCTCCCAACGCACCACACCTTCGGAGGGTCCAAGCGCATCGAGCCTTCGACGAGCACCCAATTCGTTGGTGGCGAAACGATCAGTACGCAGTCCGAGCCACCGCAATCGTACTTCGTGATGCGCGATGTAGTCGTACACGCCGGGGTAAGGCGGCGACGTCACGATCAAGTTGACCGAACGATCCTCGATCCCGGCGAGCACACGCGCATCGCCTTCGAGCACGCGTCCAACGGGCGCGTTCGTCATGACCAACGCCACTTCGCCCAGTTGCTTTGACAGTTCTTCGGCCCTACGTACAAACAGTCGCGAGGGAAAACCCGCGGCAATACGCCGAGGAAGTTCACGGTTCGACGTGTCCGACGTACGCCGACTGAGCTTCGTCAACATGGACGACAGCACCAGTTCCAGATCGGCACGCAGCTTCGGATCCGTCGTGCGCTCGATGCCCGCGCGAATTCCATCCAATTCGAGCAACACGTGTCGATCGAACGCCTCCAGATCTTCAGCACCGTAACGTCGCGTCGGACCCGCTTTGGTTTTGCGACGTTCGTCGGCATGAGCTGCCGCTGCACGAGCTCCTTCAACGAGCGCGGCACGTTCCCGCTCGGAACCTTCGCGCAGTTTGCGTGACGCGAGGCGCACGGCGAGAGGATTGGCATCGACTCCTATGGTGCGACGATTGGCCAAGCGTGCTTCGACGAGGACCGTGCCACTGCCGCAAAACGGATCGAGAACGACGTCTCCCGCGTGGGAAAACGATTCGATCAAACGTCGGGCCGTGAGCGGATGCATGCGCGCGGGGTAGCTGTGAAACCCATGCACGTGGGCACGTGCCGCTTCCTCGGCGACTTCAGACGTGGGCACGTCGAGCGCCACGGCGATTTGCGATCCAAGTATCGCGTCGCCCTGGAGGTCCACCTTGCCGCCGACATGCGACAAGGCTCGGCGGACGTTAGGTTTGTCTCGGCGATCGTTCACAACCGCTCGCGTTTTGCTTGCTGCTCTTGCGTCAACGATTCAGCCTCGGCTTCGGCTTCACGCTCGGCAGCGAGCGAATCGTTTGTCGCGGATGTGTCGGATGTTGCGGATGTGTCGGATGTGTCGGATGTGGAAGGCGTTCCCACGCGTAGGCGCCCGCGATACGCGAAGTTGCCGTCGGGGCGCACAAGATCGCTGGCTTCGAGCAAAGCGAGTAGTTCTTCGGCCTGCGGTTCGTCAATCTGTAACGCTTGGGCAAGCGACGTCGCGGTGACGGCGTTGCTGCTTTGGTCCACGACATCGGTGGCGGCGGCCATCCAAGCGTCGTCGATCGCGCTCGGGATCTCTTTGCTGAGTTTTGAAGCGCGTAACGCCAGCCAGGCGGCGAGAGCCGCGAGGGGCCCGGCGGTGAGGACGCCGCAGAGGAAAATCCACAGCCCCAGGTTGAATCCGAACACGATGCTCACGATGCCCGCGAGGCTCAACATACCGACGACACCAATGGCGGACAAACCCGAAGCGATCGCTCCACCGCGGCTTTTGGCGCGACTCTTACGCTTCGTTTCGGCGCGTTTTAGTGCGGCGAGTTCTTTGGCACCGCGAAGTTTTCGAGGTGGATGAAGCGGTACGCGCGGTCCGCCGCAGACGTCGCAGCGATATCGAAATTCGGGATCGGGCGAGCAGCCTGTCGTGGAGTTACACAGCGGACAGGTGTCCATACTTTGCGACGTTCCGCAGCGAGGACAAACCGCATCGCCATTGGGAACGCTTGCTCCGCAAGCCTTGCAGTCATTGGATGTCGTGGCGCTTGTCACGATACTTTGAAGGCGAAAGATTCCGCGTCGCCTTTGCGCTCAGCAATCCCTGCAGATGGAACTCGGCCGAGTTCAGGGTGAACAGAGAGCATGTAGTCCGGCGCTGCCCACGTGACCAGAGGGTCGTCGGTGCGGTTCGAAGAACGATGAAGGAACGACGAAGGAACGACGACGAAGCTGGTAGCAGTCGAGTTCGACACGAGCGTTTTGGTGGAAATGCCCAGCGGCATTAGGCCCGAGCGCGTGCAAAGATGCGCGACATGCGGGAACGTTGGGCTCGAACCGGCCGAGAAGCGGCAGTTTGGCGCATAGCCGCGGCCTACGCGCTCCTCGCTTGTTTTGCCGGCGCGTTGTCGTTCGTGCTGCGTGACGACGCGCCGTGGGTGCATCCCAAACCCTGGATGAACGCGCCTGCGCTCACGGCGACCTTGACGAGCGCCTTGTGCGGCATCGCAACCGCGATGATTGTCGTCATTTCAACGCGTTTTGCGGTCGGACGTTTTTCCTGGGCGCGACGCTTGCACGCGGAACTGCGGCCCGTCGCGCAAGACCTCACCATGGGACAAATCTTCCTTCTCGCGGGTCTTTCGAGTCTCGGGGAAGAAGTCCTTTTTCGTGGGCTCATGACGCCCACGCTTGGCGTCATCGGTTCGTCCGTGCTTTTCGGGTTGTTGCACCAGGTTCGCGGCCCAAGTCGTTGGGTCTGGATCATCTGGGCGATGGCCGTGGGTCTCGTGCTCGGGACGATTTTCGCCGCGACCGGTTCACTCGTGGGACCCCTCTTGGCTCATGCCGTCGTCAACGCCGTCAACCTTGGGTACTTGCGCGACCACGATCCCGATGAACCCGATCGCGAAAGACGCCTTGTCTGAACGTTGCAGATTCCAAACGGCGTTTGCTCTGGGAAGAAGCTAAGCTCGGCGCTGTGACGGAACGTAAGCGGATTGTCGTGGCGATGAGCGGAGGAGTCGACTCTTCCGTCGCAGCCGCTCGCCTTTGTGATGCGGGATATGACGTCATTGGCGTTACCCTGCATCTTTGGGATTACCCCGACGATCGCACCGAAAAAGGTCGTTGTTGCGCCCCCGAAGATCAACACGATGCGCGTCGCGCCGCGGACCATTTGGGCATTCCCCACTTCACGTTCGATCGTCGCGAACTGTTCAAACAACACGTCGTCGATCCGTTTGTCGATGCGTACATCGAAGGTCGCACGCCAAGTCCGTGCATCGCCTGCAATCGTTCCGTGAAAATGCGTGAACTTTTTCCCTTGGCCGATCGACTTGGTGCGGAGCTCGTGGCTACAGGTCATTACGCCCAGACAGCGGTAGGTTCGGACGGAAAAACTCGTTTATTTCGCGGAAAAGATCGCGTCAAAGATCAAAGCTACTTTTTGCACATGTTGCGCCAGGACGAACTCGCGCGCCTCGTCCTGCCACTCGGCGATGCAACGAAAGAAGAAGTTCGCGCCGAAGCGTTTGCTCGCCGGCTTCCTCGAGCGGATAAAGGCGAAAGCCAAGAACTCTGTTTCGTACCGGCTGGACGATACGGCGCATTTGTCGGTGATCGAGCAGGGCAGGACAGACTTCGTCCTGGTCCGATTGTCGACGATCGAGGTCGCGTCGTTGGTCAACACGAAGGCGTGCATCTATTCACGATCGGCCAACGCAAAGGCATCGGTGTTGCGCTTGGACGACCAGCGTTTGTCGTGGGTATCGATCCGGAAGACGCCACCGTCACGCTTGGTGATGAGCGAGCGCTTTATGCGACGGGGGCGTTGCTTCGTGATGGAGCTTGGAACGACGACGTGGTTTTTCCTTTGGAAGCGCACGTTCGTGTACGCGCTCGTCATGAAGGACAACGGGCGACGATCGATCGCAGCGAAGATTCCTCGACGGGACTCGAAACATTCGTCGTGCGTTTTCACGAGCCGGTGAAGTCGGTTTCACCAGGACAAATCGCAGTCGCCTACGATGGCGAACGAGTTTACGGCGGAGCGCTCATCACGTCGGCTCTTCACGACGGAGCGAGTGGGGCGGCATGAGATCGCTTCTTTTTGCGGCTCTGTTTGTCGCGCCAATCTGCACTGGCTGTTCGCTTGGCGAAGGCGAGGGGGACGTCAAGAGCGATGCGCTCATCGTGAAGGATTGCTGGTTCGGCGAATACGACCTGCAGCCGGACTTTTTTGCCGCCGTCCCCTACCGTGAAACCGTGAACATGCGGGTGCAGCGGGGAACCGACATTCAGGAGGTGTCCGACGGAATGGCTGTGCTCGTACAGGACGTCAATTGGCTCCGGGACGAGTTACTCGACAAACCCTTGGAAGTGACTTTGTCGCCCGGTGTGCTTCCGCCAGGTGCGACGTTCCCGTCACCGCCGCCCGAAGATCAACCGGCGATTCACATGGCGCTTTATTTGCAGCGCTCGTGTCACAGCCAAAATTCCGTTCTTTATGCCGTAAGCGGTACGATCACGTTTCATTCGTTGTTCAGCGGTAATCCCAACGAGGACGAAGCGGCGGACAAGTTTACGAACGCCGAGTACTCCGTGCGAATGGGGGATCCGCGCGATGCACCCGTGGGCTCACCGGCCAACCTTATTCCGAACGACCAGCAATCACTCGTTACCGGATTTTTTCGTTTTTATTTCGAGCGTGGCCAGCCGGGTCAGCCCTTTCCCTGAGCTATCGGCACGCATGGTTCGCGTGCATGCTGCCTTCCTGAACACCGGAGCATCGGTGCTTTTTTCGAGTGGAATGGAAAAAGGGAGCGATTTCGCGTTACCATCGTCGCCGCGTCATGGCCCAACCTCCGCCTCGACCTGCGGCTGCCCGATCGGGCGGACCGGCGGTAGCGACAACGAACCCCCCTCCGTCGTCCTCCTCCGGTCCACGTTCGAAGGAAGCCGAAAAGGAACAACAGAAGACGTTTTTCCTCGGTCGATACCGTGTCGTCGACGAGATCGGCGTGGGCGGTATGGCCAGCGTGCATCTCGGGCGCATGGACGGACCCGGCGGGTTTCAGAAATGGGTCGCGATCAAGCGCATCCACCCGCATCTCGTCGAGGACGATCAGTTTGTCGACATGTTCCTGGACGAAGCTCGCATCGCTGCGGGCATCAACCACGCGAACGTCGCGCAAGTCTTCGATCTGGGCAAAGACGACAACACGTACTGGATCGCGATGGAGTACCTCCACGGCGAACCTTTGCGCGAAGTCATGCGGCAAGCCGAAGACCGAAGGATGACCGTCACGCCTGAACTCGCTGCGCGTATTTGCGCAGATGCGGCCGAAGGTTTGCATGCGGCTCACGAGTTGCGCGGGAAAAACGGCCAACTCCTTGGACTCGTGCATCGTGACGTCACGCCTCACAATCTGTTTGTCACGTACGATGGCTACACCAAAGTCGTCGACTTCGGCATTGCCAAGGTGGCCGATCGTCTCGCGTCCACTCGTGCCGGAACGCTCAAGGGAAAACTCGCGTACATGTCTCCCGAGCAGGTGCGTGGCGCCGATGTCGATCGTACGACCGACGTGTTTGCCCTTGGCGTCGTTCTTTGGGAGTTGACGACAAACCAGCGTCTTTTCCGCATGGATACCGACCTCGACACGCTCGAAAAGGTGCAAGCGTGCGTCGTTCCGCCGCCATCGACGATCGTTCGTGGTTATCCACCGGGTCTCGAGCAAGTCGTCTTGAAGGCGCTCGCGAAGAACAAGAAGGACCGGTACGCAACTGCGCGCGAGTTTTCCCGAGCGTTGCAAGGTTTCTTGATGCAGCGCGGATCTTTCGTTGGTCCCGAAGAAGTCGCACAGTTTGTCCGGAGCGTGTTTTCTGAACGTATCGCCAAGCGTGACGCTCATCTGACGTGGGCGGCTGAAGTCACGTCCAACATCGACATTGACAAACTTCGCGCGCAAGGTGGTGGCGACGTCCTTGAAGCGATCGACAACGACGACAAGAGTCGCGCTGCGAAGTCGAAGTCGGCTGTGCAACCGGTGGCGAAGGGTGCGTCCGGTCTTCCGGCGCCAAACGAACGTTCGTCCGTGTCGGGGCTCATGGCTGCCGATTCGCTCATGGATGATGACGAAGACATTCCCACGACGGTGGCGACTCGTGAGGTCATGGAGAAAGCGGCTGCCGCTGGTGCTGTGCGTATGCCGGGACCTGCGGATCTGCGCATGGGACCGAAGCCTGCGGCGGGCATGCCCGCGTATTCGCCGCCGGGTGGTCGAGACGAACGCACGGCTGCTCTGCCGAGTGGACTCGGTGCTGACGAGGTCGACGATCTGAACTCGACGATCGCGATGCCGGCGAACTCGAAGATCCTCGATCCTGGTCCGCCGAAAAACTTCGGACAACCGCCTAAACCGAATTCTGGTTTCGGGGGTTATTCGCCGCCAGCGCAGTCGCAACCGCAAGGTTTCAGCGGACAACCGCCAGCGCAGCCGCAACCGAATTACGGTTACGGTCAACAACAACAACCGACGCCGAGTTATCCGCCGCCGCAACAGCATCAACAGCAGCATCATCAACCGACGGCAGCATTTCCGAGTGTTCCGCAATCGGGTCCGACGCCGCATCAGCAGCAGCAAATGGCGCAAGCGATGTACGGCCAACGCAGCGGCCAATCGAATATCGAAACGGCGATGTCGTTGCCGCGTCCTGATCCAAATCAGCTTTGGATGGCGCAGCAACAAGCGGCGGGTGCGCATCAGCAGAAGAAAAGTTCAGGCGTTTTGATCCTCGTCGTTGCCCTCGTTGCGCTCAGCATCATCGGTATTGGCGTGCTTGTTTTCTTCAAGCTCAAGGCGCAAGCGCCCTTGCCTACGAAAGCCGATGTCGTTGTCACCCCAAGCGCCGTCATTCCTGCGGCAACGGCGCCTGTACCGACGACGGCACCGACGACGACGCCAGCTCCAACCGCGTCAGCTGCACCAACCGAACTCGTGCAAGCGACGACGGCTCCGCCATCTTCGCCGGCACCGGCTGGGAACACGAAAGCACCCACGGGAGCAACGACCACGCCGCCCGCGGCGACGGCCTCTGCTGCTGGTGGAGGCGATCCGGGCTTCTTGACGATCGTGTGCAACCCCTTTTGCGACGACGTACTCGACAACGGCCGCTCCCTCGGTCCTTCGCCAATCGTGCATCTCTCGGTCAAACCGGGCTCGCACCGTGTCACCCTCAAGAAGGGCACGATGAGCAAGACGGTTTCGGTCATCGTCGTCTCGGGTCAGGTCACGGCACAACGCGTGTCCATGAAGTGACACCTCACCCCTAGCCCCTCTCCAAACTCCGCTTCGCTCCGTTGGAGAGGGGGAACTCGCTTCGGGTTTTTCTAGCTCCCCCTCTACACGCAGCATCACGCTGTGATGCGGAGTTGGAGAGGGGGTTGGGGGGTGAGGCGCTGCCAACGTCTGATAAACACCCTCGTCCTATGATCCAACTATGATCCAACGATCGCGAAACGTTCGTCTGCCCGTGGCCACACACCCAACCGGTGCGTCGAGTAAAACCGAAGAGAAGGTCGTCCTCATCGATACGTTGGCTGCCGGCGGTGCAGGTGTCGGGAGCCTCGAAGATGGACTACGCGTCTTCATTCCCGCAACTGCACCCGGCGATCGCGTCTTGGCCTCCATTCAGCGCGCGACGCGCCCTGCACGTGGACGATTGATTCGTATCGTCGAGGCGAGTGCCGAACGTCGAGATCCACCGTGTCCGATCGTCGACAGTTGTGGAGGGTGCGACCTCATGCACGTGTCCGAAGCGGCACAGCAGTCGGCACATGCCGAGATCGTTCGCAGCGCTGTCGAGCGGGCAATCGGTTCGTCCCCACCAACCATTCGTGTACATCCATCGGACAAACCTCTTGGATATCGCACTCGTGCGCGGCTTTTTGTGCGCGTGGAACGAGGTCACGTTCGCGTGGGGTATCGAGCGGCCGCGTCCCATGAAATTGTCGACGTTCGTTCCTGTCTCGTGCTCGATCCCTCCGTTGCCGTCGCGCTCGAAACGTTGCCGATCGCGTTTGCTGGATCCAAGGGCGAAGGTGATGTGCAAGTTGCGCGTGGAGCCGGCGGACGTTTGTGTTTCGATGCCGTTTGGCGGGGCGAACTTTCGCCGAAAACATGGGCAGCGATCGATCGACACATCAAGGGCGGCACGTGGTCAGGGGCGCGTGTACGCCTCGAAGGCGTCAAGACGCCTGCCGTGTTTGGCGATCCGCGCCCGGTCCTCGAAGGTGCCGATGGTCAACCGCTCGTGATCGCCGCGGGCGCGTTTGCGCAACCGTCCGACCAAGGTGCCAACCACTTGGCGAAACGAGTCCTTGAGTTATGTCGCAAGGATCCTGACGAAACGTCGCCTGTAAGCGCTTCATCGCTCGGCACGGTCGTCGAACTTTTTTCTGGCAGCGGAACGTTTTCCATTCTTCTCGCACGAGCAGCGACTGCGTTTTTCTCTGTCGAATCCAACGAAGACGCGGCCAGTGCAGCGCGGCAGAACCTGGCAGCGCGAGGTTTATCCGGCAAGGTCACCGTCACGGATGCCGATGCGTTTGTCATTCCGCAAAGTGCTGATGTCGTCGTGCTCGATCCGCCACGATCTGGAGCCGCTGGTGCGTCCGCGGCAATCGCCTCGTCGCGTGTGTCACGAGTCGTCTACGTCGCGTGTGATCCGGCCACGCTTTCCAGGGATCTCGGCACATTCGTGCGCCACGGGTTTGCCCTAACGCACCTCGAAACGGTCGAACTTTTTCCGCAAACAAGTCACGTCGAAACGCTTGCTCGCCTCGTTCGTGTGCGGGCTCGTGGCGAAAAATTGCGCTAACCTTTCGGCGCATGATCCACCGAGTCGACGATCGATTGCGTGAAGAGGCGCGCCGCTACCGGCTCCTGTTCGCATGTGACGACTGCGCGCAATACGACCCGGAAAACGATCGCTGTTCCCTCGAATATCCGCACACGATGCATCGAGATTCTGATCTGGATCACGCGTCAGAGGTCATTTTCTGCAAGACATTCGAACTACGTTGAAGTCGAAGCGAAGTTTGTCCGGTGCAGATTTGTCCGGCCGTGATGGCCGATCACATCCGCCGTCGCTCCGTCGTCTCGTGGAACGAACCGTACGGGATGACAAACTGTTTGTCCGTGGTGATGTCGTGCTCGTTGCTTGTTCGGGAGGACCGGATTCGACGGCGCTTTTGCACGTTCTCGCGATGTTGCGAAAAACCATGGGACACGTCGTGGTGGCGCATGGAATCGATCATGGATTGCGACCCGAAGCAGGCCGAGAACTCGCGCTTGTTGCTGATGTTTGCCAACAGCTCGAAATTTCGTTTGAGGTCACACGGGTGGACGTGGCGCGCGGATCGAACGTTCAGGCCCGAGCGCGTGATGCTCGCCACCGAGCGCTTCAAGAAGCCGCCGTTCGATGGGGCGCTGTGGTGATTGCTACAGGTCACACAGCGGACGATCGTGCGGAGACCGTACTTTTGCGTCTGTTGCGAGGTGCTGGGCCACGGGGACTTGCAGTGTTGTCATCGCGAGCGTCATCGCCGGTCGTCATCGCTGCGCCAGATCGAGCGAGCGACCTCATTCGGCCCATGATTCGAGCTCGGCGCGTGGACGTGTTGGCGCATGTTCATCGCCACGAGTTGGCTTGCGCCCAAGACCCTTCCAATGCGGATCCGCGTTTTGCGCGGGTTCGTGTTCGTCGCGAAGTCTTGCCGCTGCTCGAAGACCTGTCTCCACGCATCGTCGATCACTTGTGCGCGCTTGCGGACATGTTGAGCGAGGTCTGTCCGGACGAAGGTCCTCTCGACGCCCTTGGTCGAGCGCAACGGACCATGATCGAGCGTGCGCAAAGATCAGGTGAACGAAGTGTGAAGATTCGTATGAAAGGGGGTCAGGATGTCGACGTGGCCTTTGCAAACGGCAAAATCGTCCTTACCGAGAAGACGTGAATCGGTTTGAGGGGCGGACACGCAAACCGTTCCGACTCTTCACATCGAGTCTCTGCGCAATCGTCGACGGCTAAGTCTACGCGTGGCATGCTGGTGTCGATAAGCGCGACATTTGGACGCAATCTATTCGTTCTCGCTCTGGGGCGAGTCTCCCGAGGGTATTCGTGAAGCAATCGCACAAGACGCTGCTGCTCTGGGTTCTGCTGATCATGATGTTCGTCGTGATCTGGGGCGTATTTTTCCCAGAACGCGCTCCGGCCACGCAAGTCGCGTTTAGCGACTTCATGGCGAAGGTCCACGCGGATCGCGAGAAGGAGCCTTACGTCGAATCCGTCACCATCAAAGAGCGCGAATACTCCTATGTGGAGAAGGATCCGATCGGCAAAAAGACCGAACGAAAGGTCACGACGGGTCCGATTGCAGCGGATGGAATCGCCAAGGATCTCTACGAGAACAAGGTTGTCGTAAAGTTCGAGAAGGAGGACTCGTCGCCGTTCTGGTCGGGCGCGCTCGTCACCATCCTTCCGATGGTTTTTCTTTTGGTCATGTTTTACCTGTTCATGCGGCAACTCCAGGCTGGTGGCGGCAAAGCGATGAGCTTTGGCAAGTCAAAAGCGCGCCTGCTGTCCGAGTCGCAGAACAAGGTCACCTTCGCCGACGTTGCGGGTATCAACGAAGCGAAGGACGAACTCGAGGAAATCATCGCCTTCCTCAAGGATCCGAAGAAATTTCAAAAGCTCGGCGGCCGTATCCCCAAAGGCGTTTTGATGATGGGCCCGCCTGGTACGGGTAAAACCCTTCTCGCCAAAGCTATTGCTGGCGAAGCAGGTGTTCCGTTCTTCTCGATCTCAGGTTCGGATTTCGTCGAAATGTTCGTCGGTGTTGGTGCCAGCCGCGTTCGTGACCTCTTCGAACAAGGCAAGAAGCACGCGCCGTGCATCATCTTCATCGATGAAATCGATGCCGTGGGTCGTCATCGCGGCGCCGGTCTCGGTGGTGGACACGACGAACGCGAACAAACGCTCAATCAGCTCCTCGTGGAAATGGACGGCTTCGAATCCAACGAAGGCGTCATCATCATTGCCGCGACAAACCGCCCCGACGTCCTCGATCCTGCGATCCTTCGCCCCGGTCGTTTCGATCGGCGCATTACGGTGAATCGTCCCGACGTACGCGGTCGCGAAGGCATCCTCGAAGTGCATACGAAGAAAGTTCCGCTCGGAACCGATGTCGTGCTCGAGGTGATTGCCCGCGGTACACCAGGGTTTGTCGGGGCAGACCTCGAAAACCTCGTGAACGAAGCAGCGCTTCTGGCAGCTCGTCAGGACAAAGATGCGGTTTCGATGATCGATTTCGAGATGGCCAAGGACAAAGTCCTGATGGGTTCCGAACGCCGCTCGATGATCATCTCCGACGAAGAGAAGTGGAATACGGCCGTTCATGAAGCGGGCCATGCGGTCATGATGATCTCGAATCAAAATCATGACCCCGTTCACAAGGTCACGATCATTCCCCGCGGACGAACCTTGGGTGTCACGATGCCGTTGCCTCGTACCGACGTTTTGAGCCGCACGAAGGAACAGTTCGAAGCGCAAATTCAGTCAGCACTTGGTGGTCGAATTGCAGAAGAAATCTTCTTCGGCAAACTCACCACAGGCGCGTCGAATGACATTCGGCAGCTCACGGCGATCGCTCGCGCCATGGTGTGCGAGTACGGCATGAGCAATCTCGGACCGCTGGCTTATGGCAGCGAAGAGGGCTCGGTTTTTCTCGGCCGGGACTACACGCAAAGCCGCCAAGACTACTCGGAAGAAACGGCGCGGCGGATCGATGACGAGGTTCGTCGCATCATCGATGACCAATACCAAGTCGTGACCAAGACCCTCACGGACAACCGAGAGCGCGTCGACGCCATTGCCAAGCATCTGCTCCAACGCGAATCGCTCGACGCTGAAGAGTTGAAGGCGCTCTTTGAAGGTCGCGAAATTCCCGAACGGCAACGCGTCATCATTCCGACGTATGCCGAGCGTGACAAGGCCGCGAAAGAGAAGCGCCGTCAGACCAGCATCTTTGGTGCTCCCAAGCCCGCCCCGAGCACCTGAAACCACGCCAGTATTTGGACCCTCGCTGCGCGGGCGTAAACGCCCGCTGCGCGAGACCAGTCACGAGGGGGGGGGGGGGGGGGGGGGGGGGGGGAGTGTTTTGTTGGGGGGGCAGAACAGCGGGCCGGAGGGGGGCCGCCCCCCCCCCCCCCCCCCCCACCGAGGGGGCGGGGGGGGGGGGGGGGGG
>JANORL010000893.1:0-1803 GCA_031415295.1 Polyangiaceae bacterium
CCAAAAACCTGACCCGATTGCGAGGCTGATGCTTCTTTGTCCCGCATTCCATTTTTGGCTATTTTCGAAACGCCAAAATCGAGAATCTTGACGGTGTTCGCTCGTCCGGGTTGTCGAGCTAAAAATATATTTGCCGGCTTGATGTCCCGATGAATGATTCCCGCCGCATGCGCCGCTGCAATCCCTTCACAAGCTTGCAGCATGTAATCGGCGGCCGTCGAGATTTTAAAAGGCCCTTCTTCACGCAAAACATCCGCTAGATCGGAGCCGCCGAGGTACTCCATGACGATATACGTCAAACCGTCCTCGAGCTTCCCGACATCCATGACCCGCGCGACATGTTCACTACGAATCTTCGCGGCGGACCGAGCTTCCCGCAGAAATCGCGTCATCGCGTCTCGGTCGTACGCTGACGACTTCTTCAAAATCTTGATGGCTACCTGCTGGTCGAGGTCGATATGCGTCGCGGCAACGACCACCCCCATCCCCCCGCGACCAAGCTCTTCGTCGACTCGATACTTGCCGGCAATGACGTCACCACTTTTCAAGTCATACTCGACCTCAGCATCGCTATTCATACATATGCCGCCGTGAAATCGAGATGAACCAATCGGTCATGCGTCGGTTGAAGAGCGTCCCCAAAAAGCACCACCAGGGACCCTACCACCACCAACGGGTTGCTTGCAAAGTTACGTTTTCAAAAAACACGATCTGGTGACGGGTTTTGGTACCCCATCGCACCCCAAGATTCATACAAGAACGCAACAGAATGGCTCTGCGTAAACGTGGCTACACCACCATCCATCGTGCCATCATGGCTGCCGATCCCAAAGAGGCCCTTCGGGAGCTGCTCAAAAGCGTATTCGGGCGCCCGCCGCCGTTGGAGCCACCCACGGTTCCACCGCGATCTTCTGAGACGTTCGGCGCCCTTGTACGAGGAATACGATCAATCCCGCGCTGGCGCACGCCAACCCGACCCCCGCCACGATATCGCCACCAAGCATCATCGCGCGTGCCGAGTTTGCCGCGGAACCGTCCCGTGTTGGCGCCTGGTCCGCGGCGTCAATCCCAACGAGGCCCACGACCATACCGCTGACAAAAACCACCCCTCCGCCAACCATGAGGGAGACAGGCAACACGCGGCTCGGAGGGACATGGGACACAACGAGCGGTTTGAATGCTCCAGTTGGGAGGGTCTGGTCAGGTGCGGGCTGCGTCACGATCGGCGGGACTGGCTGCGTCACGATCGGCGGGACTGGCTGCAAGGAGATATTGGCCGTGGTCGAACCGCCCTCCTCCAAGCTGAACTTCACATTGCCGTCCTGATAGTTGGGAGCGCGCGCTGTCACCTCGTGGACGCCTGGATCCACGAACAGCAAACTATCGTGCTCGATTGTGGGGACTGGCTTGCTGTCAATCAGGATCACCAGATCGGCAAGCCCAGCAGGCTCGATTTGAAGCCTAACTTTGCCTACTCGGCGCTCCAATTCTGCAATGGCATCCGTCGCAGGCTTCGTGTAGGCGGTCGTCGCGGACTCGACGGGCTCGGCGAGAAAAGCGCGGAAGCTCGCTAGCGCGGCGGCGATGTGCCCAGCCTGCATCTGCGCGACACCTAGGCTATAGAGCGTGATTGCTGCTTTCTTGCGCTCGAGCGACAACGAAAAGGAAAGCTCGGCGTCGTTCCAACGTTGTTCTCGGCTCGCCTTCGCGCCCTGGAGGAAGAATTCGCGGGCAGCGGCAACGTCCTCCGGGCTTTGCGCCCGCGCGGGCGCAGCCAACGCGAGCGCGAGCATCACGACGACT
>JANORL010000894.1:0-5994 GCA_031415295.1 Polyangiaceae bacterium
TCCTTGATCGCACGCTCCATACGCACAAGACCAATGCGATACTGATTCTCCATCAGCTCGCCGACGGCACGTACTCGACGATTCCCAAGGTGATCGATGTCGTCCACCGATCCGCGACCATTCTTCAGCTCGATGAGATGCCGAACAGTCTCGAGAATGTCCTGCGGCGTAAGAACCGTGAGGTCCAAATTCGGCCGCTGCCCTTCCGGCAAGTCGCGGTAAAACTTGTAGTTCAACTTGAGACGACCAACCTTCGACAGGTCGTATCGTTCAGGATTGAAGAACAGGTTCTGAAACAGCGTCTTGGCCGTTTCGAGCGTCGGAGGATCACCAGGACGCAAACGACGATAGATCTCGAGGATCGAGTCTTCCTGCGTCTTGACCTTGTCCGCCAGAAGCGTGTCACGCAGGTACGAACCCACGTTGAGACCATCGATGAAGAGAATGCGGAAACTCTCGAGCTTCGCATCGCGAATGCGATCGAGTTTCGACTCCGTAAGCTCCTCGTTGACCTCGATGATGACTTCGCCCGTCTCCGGATCCACGACGTCATGTGCAGCGACTTTGCCGACGAGTTCTTCGATCTCGACGCCAAGGCGTTCGAGCTTCGCTTCCTTCATCTTGCGAATCGCGGCGCGCGTGAACTTCGTGTTCTTTTTGACGACGACATCTTCCCTGATCTTGATGTCACGCGTCGCGCGTTGACCGGCGAGAAGGTCGTACTCGATGCTCTTACCGTACTTGCCACCCTTCTCGAGAAACACAGTTTCGGTCGAGTAGAAGTAGTTGAGCAGGTCTTGCGTCGAGTAACCGAGCGCGCGCAAAAGCACGGTGGCGTGCATCTTCCGACGACGGTCAATACGCACGTAGATGATGTCCTTCGGGTCGAACTCGAAATCGAGCCATGAACCGCGATAGGGAATCACGCGTGCTGAGTAGAGCAGCTTGCCGCTCGAGTGGGTCTTGCCCTTGTCGTGATCAAAGAAGACACCGGGTGACCGATGCAACTGACTCACGACGACTCGTTCAGTGCCGTTGATGATGAACGTACCTGTGTCGGTCATCAGCGGCAGCTCGCCGAAGTAAACCTCCTGCTCCTTGATATCGCGCACAATGCGCTCGCCACCATCACGGGTGTCGTAAATCATGAGCTGGTTGGTAACCTTGATCGGCGCAGCGTAGGTCATGCCTCGCTGACGACATTCCTCGACATCGTACTTAGGCGGCTCGAGGTTGTACGAGACAAACACGAGCTCGCTCGTACCATTGAAGTCCTTGATTGGGAAAACCGAGCGGAAAACCGCTTGTAGCCCGACTTCATCCCGCTCGTGTGGCGGGATGTTCATCTGCAGAAACTTGTCGTAGCTGGATTTCTGGATGTCGATGAGGTTGGGTACGTCGACGATTCGACGAACGCGCCCCAGATTCTTACGGATGCGGAAGTTGGATTGGACGACCGACGGCATCGATATTCCTCCGGCTCCTACGGGTGCGCGCGCCTCATGCGCCATCGCGCTCCACGAAACCGAGCATCAGCCTCGAAGCTTCGAAACAGCCATCAAAGGTCCCGACGGAAAAACCCGACGACTCATGTGCCAAGTAAAACCCGTCGAAATACAAAACTGGACGCGCGGCAGGGGCATTTTTCCCCTGCCGCCGTCGCGTAGCGGCGGATCGCTTTTCCCCTCACAGGGGAGCAGTGATCCCTACTTGAGCTCGACCGTTGCACCTGCCTCGGTGAGCTTCTTCTTCATTTCCTCGGCATCAGCCTTCGAAACGGCTTCCTTGACGTTCTTGGGCGCAGCCTCGACGAGGTCCTTCGCTTCCTTCAAACCAAGGCCCGTGATCTCACGGATTGCCTTGATGACCTGAATCTTGTTCGCGCCGGCTGCTGCCAGCACGACATCAAACTCGGTCTTCTCTTCAACCTTCGGGGCTTCAGCGGCCGCTGCCGGACCCGCCGCAACGGCAACTGCAGCCGGCGCAGCTTTGACGCCCCACTTGTTTTCCAGATCCTTGATCAGCTCGGCGATCTGAATGACCGACAAGTTGGAAAGGTGATCGACGATCTGATCCCGCGTGATCTCAGCCATGACAAGACTCCTTCGACCCTGTGCGCGAACCACCGGGTACTCTCACCCTGGGCCGCGTCTTTAGAACAAAAACTCAAGGGCGCAATGCCCTTTTCACGATCGGACGGCAAAATGCAGGCTGAATCAGCCCGCCTTGTTGGCCGCGTCTTCTTTCGCCTTCAGCACATACACGAAATTCTGAAGAGGAGCGTTCAGTTGCTGCAAGAACTGCTGCATCGGCGCCGCCATCGTTGCGAGTAGCGTCGCGCGAAGCTCGTTCTTGCCAGGCATCGTGGCAAGCTGATTCTCTACGCCTTCGGCATTGAGAATCTGCCCATCAATGAGACCTGCCTTGATCGTCAGCTTCTCGTGTTCTTTTTCCTTGCGAAAGGCCTTCACGACCTTGGCAGCTGCGCTCGGATCCTCGTAACTCCAAGCGATCCCTGTCATTCCAGTCAGCGTGCCGTCAAGCTTGTTCGCCCACTTGTGATGCTTGATCGCGTGGTGAACGAGCGTGTTTTTCACGACTCGATACTCGACGCCCGCCTTCCGGAATTCATCGCGAAGCTTCGTAACTACCGCGACGTTGAGCCCCTTGAAGTCGAGGAAAACAGCAGAAGTCATGCGATCGAATTTCGCCTTGACTTCGCCGATCACAACTTCTTTGTCCGCGCGCTCCATGCTCAGCCCTCCTCCGCCGCACCGCTGAGATGCACCGGATCAATTCGTACACCGGGCCCCATCGTCGATGACAAGGTGATGCTCTTTAGATACACCCCCTTGGCCGTCGATGGCTTCGCGCGAATCAGGGCCTGGAGCAAAGCTTCGGCGTTCTTTGAGAGCGACTCTTCCTTGAACGAGACCTTACCAATCCGTGCATGCACGATGCCCGCTTTCTCGACCCGGTACTCGACCTTGCCTGCCTTCGCTTCGGAAACGGCCGTCTTAACATCAACGGTCACGGTTCCAACTTTCGGGTTAGGCATGAGACCTCGCGGACCAAGGATACGGCCGAGTTTACCGACCAAACCCATCATGTCCGGCGTCGCAATGACGCGGTCGAAGTCCATGAAGCCTTCCTGGATCTTGGCCACCAGATCAGCTTCACCAACGAAATCTGCTCCAGCAGCCTCCGCATCCTTCGCCTTTTCGCCCTTGGCGAAGACGAGGACCCGAACGCTTTGGCCAGTTCCAAACGGTAAAACCACAGCTCCACGAACCATCTGATCGGCGTGACGCGGGTTCACGCCTAGCCGCACGGCGATATCGACTGTTTCATCGAATTTCGCCGTAGCGGACTTCTTCACAAGAGTACACGCTTCTTCAAGCGTGTACTTAGC
Source organism: Polyangiaceae bacterium (assembly GCA_031415295.1). GTDB lineage: Bacteria > Myxococcota_A > Polyangia > Polyangiales > Polyangiaceae > Polyangium. The sequence goes on from JANORL010000894.1 coordinate 3,413, forward strand.
GGTGCGATCGACCAAGTTTTGGACCGCAGCGCGTTTCTTGGCGACTTTCGGCATCTGCCCTCCTGTTCCCTATCGGCTTGCGCCTCCCACGGTGCGCCGTTGAACCGTGGTTCCTCTCATTACGAGAGGGGTGCTCTTTTTACTGCTCCACGACTACGCAGCACAAGCGCCAAATGCGAGTAACGACAGCTCGCAGTGGCGCGACAATCGCTCAATCGAGGATCGTAATGCCCATCGAACGGGCCGTGCCCGCCATGCTCCGCATTGCAGAGTCGAGGTTTGTCGTGTTCATGTCTTGCATCTTGAGTTGTGCAAGTTCCTGAAGTTGCTTGTGAGTCACTTGACCCACCTTCACCTTGTTCGGCTCCTTCGAACCGGAACCTGGCTTCTTCTTCGTCTCAAGACCCGCCGCCTTCTTCAAAAGAACCGACGCCGGCGGCGTCTTCAAGACGAACGTAAATGACCGGTCGGAAAATACCGTGATCACGACCGGAATGATCATGCCTTCTTGCGATGCCGTCCGGCCGTTGAAGTCCTTGCAGAAGGCCATGATGTTCACACCATGCTGGCCGAGCGCAGGTCCGACTGGCGGCGATGGATTGGCTTTCCCCGCAGGAAGCTGGAGCTTGACGTATCCGGTGATCTTCTTCGCCATTGCTAATTACCCGTATGTTCTGGAATTGAACCGTCTCTACCGCTCGGCAGCGTCGCTCAACGCTTCTCCACGGCCGAAAAATCAAGCTCCACACTCGTGGGGCGCCCAAAAATCGATACCTTCACCTTGAGCTTCTGCTTGTCCATCTTCACGTCATCTACTGTGCCCGTGAAGTTGGCAAAAGCACCGTCGAGTACGCGAACTTCTTCGCCTACCTCAAACGTAAGCTTCGGCTTCGGCTTGACCGCGCCCTCGACAATGCCCCGTCGCAAACTCTCAATCTGCGGCGCCGGCACCTCTTGCGGTGTCTGGTTGCCAATGAAACCAGTCACTTTTGGCGTGTCCTTGACAAGGTGCCAAACGACCTCGCTCATGTCCATCTCGACAAAGATATATCCCGGAAGGCTCAACTTCTGACGCACACGCGTCTTGCCCCCAGGCCGATTCTCGGTGACGGTTTCACTCGGAATCAATATCTCGCCGATCTTGTCATCGAGAGCGTGTTGCTTGGCCCGCTGCTGGAGCGCATCGCGCACCTTCGCCTCGAATCCCGAGTAGGTGTGAATGACGTACCACTTCTTCGCCATGATTCGTGGCTCCCGAACGGACTAGCTCCCGGTCCTGTAGACGATGCTGGTCACGAACGACCACAATCTGTCGAGCAACGCTAAATACAACGTCGCAAACGAACTTGCTGCAATGACGACCAACGTCGAGTTCGTGACGTCCTTCTTCGTCGGCCATTTGACCTTCATCAACTCCGAAGCCACATCGTCCGTCCACGTTCGCACATCAGGACGTCGATAGGTTCGAAGCACCAACACAAGCGCAATAATGCCTCCAAAAACCATCGAAAGAGTCGCACGACCCTCTTCTGAAACCGCCGAAAGCGAAGGCAATGCCCGGTTGAACCAATCGCGGCTCGCAAGATTCGCCCAGATCGTCTGGATCGTCTTGCCAAGCACATATCCACCAAGAATCGCTGCGGCGAAAAAACCAGCCATCACATAACGATCAGCACCCAACTGGCGAGCCACCGCGTCTTCCGAATCGCCTGCCGCCAGCTCTTCGGACTGCTCGCCTTCTTGCGACTCGTCGTTCGCTTCTTCCGACTCATCTGCAGCAGCGTCGAGATCCGACGGCTCACGTTCAGCGAGTGAAGCTTCCGCTCCCTCGTCGTGAGCAGCTTCGTCAGCAGTTTCGTCACTGCCTTTCCGCGCTGCTTCTTTTTCTTTTCGTGTCGCCATCGCCGTTTGTCTCGACCACATCGGTACTCATTGGAGTACCAATGAACCAACCTAAAAACTTCGTTGAAGCGCCCTATCTCGTCCCGAACAGCAACTGAAAAAGGGCATCTGCAGGGGCAGAGAGGCTCGAACTCCCGACCTGCGGATTTGGAATCCGCTGCTCTACCAACTGAGCTATACCCCTTCAGTCCGCTTGGTCATCGATCCGAGCGGAGTATCTACTTCGTCTCCCGATGCATAGTGTGCTTCTTGCACAACTTGCAAAATTTCTTCATCTCTACGTGACTATCGGGAGCTTTCGTCGTCTTGTAATTCCTCATCTTGCACTCGGTGCAGGCCAACGAAATTTTTTCTCGCGTTTTTCTCGCGCCGCTGACCTGCACTACGCCACCACCATCACTTCAGGATCTTCGTAACGACGCCGGCGCCCACGGTCTTCCCACCCTCACGGATGGCAAACCGCATCTGCTCTTCAAGCGCGACCGGAGCAATCAATTCGATGTTCATCGTGATGTTGTCACCCGGCATGACCATCTTCACGCCTTCGGGAAGATTGCACGTTCCGGTCACGTCCGTCGTCCGGATGTAGAACTGCGGACGATAGTTCGTGAAGAACGGCGTATGACGGCCGCCCTCTTCCTTCTTGAGCACGTACACTTCGCCAAGGAAGTGCGTGTGCG
>JANORL010000895.1:0-7430 GCA_031415295.1 Polyangiaceae bacterium
GCTCCCGGGCGGCCCACGCAAAAGACCGCGGTTTTCAAGAAAAAGATGTGACGAATGGCCAGGTTTACGATGGGGGCTTCGCCCCCAAACCCCCAGGGCTCTTTCCGAACCATTACGAACTTCTGGGACGATGTACTAGGATTTGAATCGCACGTGCAAGTGATTGTCGTGACCTTTCCAATACTTGACGCCAGCGACTTTCGAATCGTTAAAGAGAATCGATTTCAGATTCGTATCTTCCGAAACGAGCTCGACGAGCTTCTTCGTATTGTCTCGGCTGTACGTGGTCTCGTGAATGGTGCAGCGGCCTTCCGTCGAGTCGTTACGCAAAGGGCGAATGTCGACATCCACGCCGCGAGTATGGGAATCGTGTGGCGGCATATGCCCGCCATTGTGATAACTGATATCGCCGATACCAATACGAAGCCCAAGCGCTCCTTTGACTTTGGCGGCCAGCGACTTGATCGACAAGATGGTATCCGGCGTGCCGTAGATCTTGCTGATCTGCGTATAGATATAGTATTCCGACGCATCGCCGGGCAACTGAATGAACGCCGGCGTCGTTTGCCCTTGATCTCCTGCAAGCATACGCCACGTGCGCCCTTGCGGATCGACGCGACCATCTGGAGTCGATATACGCACGGCCACCCGTTGAAAAAGAATGATTGCATCTTGGGTGCGCGTGTCCAGCGTTCCATCTTCGGGAACCGGTGCTGCGCCACCCATGAGATGCAAATTCTTATTCAGCTTTTTTTGCACCAACAGGATATCGGCATGGTCATTTCGACCACCGCGCCCGACGGAACCATTGATTCGATCCATGGCAGCTTGCTCCGTACTTTTCCGACCGGGTCAGGATTGGCCCTTGGCGGTATCTGGTTCGCGAGTTTTTGCTTTTTCGGCGTCGTCCGGTTTCGCTTCCCCGCCTTTGCGTGGCGAAGGACCACCATCGTTGATTCGGACGAGGGTTCCGGAAATCGTCACACCCATCCCGTCGATACGAATGAACCCACCGGCGGACTTGATGGTCATATCTGCGCCGGCATCGTTGACGAATGTGCCTCCCGAACGCAGCGTTAGTTTCGCGCCCGTCTGGAGCGCGTGGTTTTTCCCGACCTTCTCGAATTGATCTTCCTCAATGTAGAGAGATTGTTTACCATCGATTTTTTCGGCACGATTTCCCACGACGACGAGATCTGAATCCCCCACGATCCGTTCGCGTTTGTTCAACTGCGTGATGATGTCGACGTTTTTCTTGACAGTCAGGCGTTTTTCACGATCCGTCGTATGGTATTCGTCGCCTTTGACCAACTTGCGCCGATTTTTCTTAATGGACGTGATCTTGTTCGTATTGACCGTTTCCGTACGATCCTCGCGAGTCACTTCCGTTCGATTACCATCCGTCGTATCCGTTTCATCCATGGATACGTCTTTGAAGCGATCGTGCCCAATCGTGGAGATGTAATCGTTTTTGATCAATCGGCGCATATTTTTATGCGCCGTCCATTGCACGAGTTCCGCGCCCTTGAGATCTTCGAACACAATTTCACTTTGACCGATGCCGCCCGGTGAAGAATCCGTGCGAATCGTGCTTTCGGTCTTGTGATCGGGCAATTTGCGGGGTACCGGTTGAATCGCATTGTACGACCGACCCACGACAATGGGTTGATCGATATTACCATTCAAAAACGCCACGAGCACTTCTTGGCCCACGCGCGGCAAAACGATGGCCCCGTACCCTTTGCCCGACCACCCCTGACTCACGCGAATCCAACACGAACTGTTGTCGTCTTTTCGCCCGAGACGATCCCATTGAAACGATACGCGTACCCGGCCAAACTCGTCCGTGTGAATCTCTTGTTCGTCAGGACCAACCACCGTCGCCACCTGAACGCTCGTAATGCTCGGTTTCGGCGTGACCTGCGCGGGTCGATATTCCTTCGATGCAAACACGGCACGGCCGCTCATGAGCCAATCCGTATCGTGCGTACCACTCACCATGAAATCCGTGACGAGCAATCGTTCGGCGTCGCCGAGCCATCCATGGGGATGATTTTGCATCGTCAGGATTTTTCCTGGCGTCACATCGATTGCGTTCGTCTCGAAATTGACCGAACGCGACCCTTCTCGATTCGCGGCCAAAAGTCGTTCCGCACGAACTTTCCCTTCGGCGTCTTCGTGCCGCGCCACTGCTTTGTCGTCAGCCGCAGGCGTTCCTCCCCCGCGACCACCCTGCACGAAAAAACCACCCGGTTGATAATGAAACTGCTCGTATGACGATTCGCTTTTGCCATCTTGGGCCATGCCCAGCAGATCATGAGCAGGCCTTCGATAATCGTAATCCCGTAGCGTCGCTTTTCCTGGACGCACGTCGTGCGCAATGCGCACGCGCGTAACGAATTCGCGTTCGGCCGATTGTGTCATGTTGTCGAAATACGGAAGTGACTGGCGCGCAGGACCAGCTTGAAGTTTGTCGGACAAAACAAGCTTCGATCCTTTTTCGTCTCCGTGCACGAACATGAATGAAATGCCAGCTTCTTCGAGCAAACGTGCCACGAACGTGTAATCGCTCTCGTCGTATTGCACTTTGAAATCGAGCTTTTTGTACAGCGCGCGATCGATTTCCCACACGCGGTCCATGTACCAACGGTCGAACACTTCATCGACGATGTCCGGAATGGACATGTGCTGAAAAATGCGGTAATCGTTTTTTTGCGTCAATAACCATAGCGGAGGAACGATGGAGATTCCGTACGTCGTGAGTCCCCGCGCTTCGACCTGAAGCAACTCGACGCGATTGCAAATCCCTGTCCACGAACGTTCTCCGCCACCAAGCACGTGCAAGTAACCGCTGACCACGCGAAATTCCGCGGGTTTGCCGACGATTCCTTCCAAATCGAGCGATGTGTCTTTCGCCCGAAACACGACGGACACGGTCGGAAGCGTATTGAGACATTCGCGAATGACGAATCTACGAACCGACAGGTCAGGATCGCCGGTGAAAACTTTTAATTCGAGGAGCGACATAAGAACCGGACCTTTCCTAGACTGCGAAACACGTCATCAGCGCTGCGGCTTCGTTTCGTGGGAATCGAATTGCGCCCGGAGGAACTTGTCCACTTCCGGATACAGCTCAAAACGCGACACGGAATGGGAAACGGTGGCGAGGTACGGAACGGAGCCATACTTGTTCCCCTCTATTCGTGGGAGCTCATCGACTTCGATACCACCGGAGTATCTGGCATTAAAGAGCATGAACCACTCGCGCGCCACGCGCATCAAGTCCATCATGCGCAAATAGAACGAACTCGAATTGTCGACCTGAGCGTAGTAAGCGAATATCTGCTCGCCTGTCGTCGTCCAACTTTGCACTTTCAAGAGGATCTGGTGGATATCTTCGATCTGCGCGGCGAGCACGAACAGCAAGTTTGTGAAGTTACGTTGATTGGGCGCACCGAAATACGCTTGTTCTGCCCGGATGAGGCGTGACTTGAAATCGAAGAACTGCCGATCACGTCGCTGGTAATACTTGTCGTGCGACGACACATCCACAGGTTGGATAGGAATCTTGTGAATATGGTCGCACGTCTGCAACGTATCGTCGAAGACTTCGATTTGTTCTTTGAAGGCAGAATACAACATGTGCGGGATTTTGCCTTCCAGTGACGCCGCGTTGATTTCGAGCAACGCCAGGAGAGGCATCACGAACGCCTCGACTTTGATGTCCGCAATGAATCCTTTCACCGGAAATACCCCGGACGCAACTCGCGCTTTGAATGCGGCTTCCGTAGGGGTCAGGCCGGCGAGCACCTTGTCCAGTTCGCCGATAATCTCGTCGCGAGCGGCATCGCCAATGATTTTGCGTTTTTCGACGAGGTCTTTTTTCATGAAGGGTTCGGAAATTCGTGTATCCTGTTCGACGTTCAGCGCCCTGACCATTTTCTTGATCTCGTCGAACACGAGTTTGACATCCTTCAACACGGCCAAGATCCGCGTATACAGATTGCGACCTTTGGTGGCGTCCATTTCCCACTTCATTCCAACCTCGGGGAGCCACCCGGTCCAACCTGCCGTTGGGCGCGGTGCCCGCGCGAGCGCCCACAACGAATTCATATCGAAGGATACAATACGGTCAATAGGCGGCTTGAGCGTTTTCGGTGCCGACACGACGACATCCGTGACACGTGTGAGTTGCCGCAGCGAAAAATCAGCAATGGCCGTCTGGGTGATGTCGTATTGGCAGAAAACGTTGCATACTTTCGCGCTACCATGATTACGGGCCGGATTCGGTTTGTGAATCTTTTGGAAAAATGGCGTCGACAAATAAATGTAGGACTTCAGCTTCCAATCCGCCGGCCAAGCGATCTTCGCAATGTGCTTGGTGAATTCGTTCAAGACGTTGCCACCGTGCGAATGGCCAAACAAGTGGAAGCTCACCTTGCGCTTCAAATACGTGGGCAACGCCGATTCTCGTTTATTGCCGACAAACCAATCTCCGAGATATTGGCCCGCAAGTTCACGATTTTTGACGCAGTTGTCACCGCTCCAGCCATGATCACCAAAGACGTGCACATGATCGTGCGACTTTTGAAAAGCAATGAGAGCATCGACGAATGCAGGATTGCCATCCCAATAATAATCGGTATCTCTACGGTGTTCGATAGGTTTAGAAGGATCCATCGACGCACCTTCGTATTCATTGCGTTGCTTCGGCCCTTGCAGCTCCCCCGCTTTAGGAGGGTTTTTCGACCGTTTGTCCGCGAAGCTATTCGCTAACTTCTCCTTGTCCGAGTTGATCGGATCGACCGTTCCGGCAAGGATCACGATGACGTCGTAAATGGGACACGGTTGTTTCGTCGCGCCAACCTTGTTCGGATTCTGGTTGTTATTGGCAGCCAAAAGGGATTTGCTCAGATTGCTATTCTTCGCGGGTATGATCATCGCCGTCTCCCATCTTGGGTGGATCACCAGAACCACTTGCTTGCTTTGCCAATTCCGCCTTCATTGCTGCGTCACGCGCCGCCTCATCCTCGATACGTGCCGCTTCGATTTCCGCCTCGGTAGGCGGCACGAACGGCTCGAGATCCGGTTCCAATTCACCGTTGGCAGCCTTTTCCAGCAAATACATCTTGAGGTTCGAGCGCCCATACACCGGGTTCGTCAAAATCGCTTTCGCCCACGGCAATTCCGGATCGGTGTCGAAGTCGAAGCCCAACGCGAACATGAAACTCAAGAATTTGCAGACGTCGCGCTCGGTGTAAATATCGTATTTCGCAGCCTTACTTTGACCAAGTTCGATGGCGTCGCGCACGCCTTTTTCGCCCAGTTCCGCCGCACGTTCCGGGAAAAACGTTTCGAGGTGGAGGACCATGGTATCCTCCCAACGGTGCGCCAAACGGCGACCTATTTCATCGAATTGTTCCTTCCGAATCGTCAACATGATTTCACCCGACCACCTTGGGCTCCCGAGCACGCTCGGTAAAACGCAACAATTCGCCCCGATCGCCTTCGACGAGAAACGCTTCGATGTCCTGGAAAAACTCTTTCGCTTGCACCGCAGTGCACGTCGGCAAGAATGCGCGAAGCACGACCGGATCGTAGAAACGAAAATACATCCTTTCGGCCGCCTCGTCCTGCACCATCAAAAACCGCCGAAAATGACGCCGCACATCCCGGAATGGGCGAGTCGACAAGAAAAAAATGCCCCAACGTCGGACGAGCCCTTCCGTAACGAGCGCGCGGACCAGGCGTGAACGTTTGTCCGCAAGGTCCACCAAATAAGGCGCAGCTTCCCACATGGCATCGCCTTCATCTCCTTCGTAGAGCGACCGACTGTATTCGACCGATTCGCGCAAGAGTTCCAAAATGCGCGGACTGCGCGTCGCATCCAAAATCGCATACAAGTGCGCCTTCTCATCGGCCAATGCTTCCAGCACCGACTTCTTGCGGGCGCGCGTAATCACATTCCCTGGACGTCCGGCTATTTTCGGCCGCGGCACGCGCCGGGAAAATCCCTCGAAATGCACCGAAATCAGCGTATCACCTACGCGGATCCAATCGCCATTGCGAGCTTCCGCATCGGCGATCTTCGCCCCATTGATTTCCGTACCGGTCGCACTTCCTCGGTCGCGCACGACGCAACGCTTTCCATCCCATTCGACTTCCAAATGCGCGCGCGAAACCCGCGGATCTTTCACCAATTCGATGTCGTCGCCATGGCGGCCAATTCGTAGCACCTTGCCCGGTGTCAGTACCGCACGCGTGCCGCGGTGCGGTCCCCAAGGTACTTCGACGATGGCCCGATTCACGAAGCCGCCTCCTGCTCCGCAGCTTTCACTGCCTTTTCACATTCCTCGCAAAACGGCAAGTTCGTCGTGAGCGATTCTGTTTGGGGCGACGAACCAATCAGCACCGTCGGATGGCCCATTGCGATACGCCCGCCGTGCGACGTTGGATCGCCCATCCGGGCCGCTTCCTTATTGCCAATGATCACCGTCGCATCACCCGCCACCACTTTGTCGCTGGGTCCGACGCAAATGAGGCTATCCCCAACCCTCGCCGCGGGTTGAAATCCAATGATCACGGTCAATTCGCCCGAAATGACCGGCCCACCCACGTGCGGCTTGGGCCCCGGATCAACCATCGGGCACGTATGCATGTCCGTAATGCGTGCAGCTGCAGGCATCGGGTCCTCCTCACTGACCAATCGTGGTCTTGTTTAGATCCTCGGGCTGCGGAATCGCCGGCTCCGGCACTTCCGCTTCTTTCGCCATTTGCGGCGCAGACGGCTTCGATCCATCTCCTGAACCCGGTGAACCACCGCTATTGATTTTGACGAGATTCCCTTTGATCGTAATGCCCGTGCCGTCAATGCGAATGAAACCACCCGGACCTTTTAGCGTCAGGTCGTTCGTCGCTTCAATGACCAACGCCGTACCGGCTTTCAAATGTATCTGCTTGCCAGCTTCGAGCGCGTGGTTGCGACCAACTTTTTCGTGTTGGTCCTGCCCCACCGTCAAACTTTGCGTCTTTTCAATCTTTTGCCGGCGTTCGCCGCGAATGCGCAAATGGCTATTCTTGCCAATCTTTTCGCGCTTATTTTCGCTGATCACGATGTCCTGATCCTTGCCGATCAAAACCATTAAATTGCCCAGCGTTTTTTCGTGCTCGTCTTCGTGTACGATCTTGAGCCGGTCCTTGCCAATGATCGTCGTCCGATTACCTTGCGTAATTTCCGTGCGATCCTTGACCGTCACTTCCGTACGGTTTTGCCCGGTCGTCTCGAGTTCATCCTTGAGAACGTATTTCTTGCGATTACGTCCAACGGTAATCGTTTCGTCGTTCTTGACGAGTTTGCGGCGGTTCTTCTGCGCTTGTTCCCAGACCAGCTCCTGACCTTTCAAGTCCTCGAACATGATCTCGTTGAAGCC
>JANORL010000896.1:0-2788 GCA_031415295.1 Polyangiaceae bacterium
CTCGCAACCTCCAAACAAACCCAATCCCATGGCTAAAAACACCTACCAAAGTTATACCGAAGAAACGCCCATTCACGCTTATCGCGCAGATTTCGTGCATCGAGGCGCCATTTGCGCCGCCTTGTCCCCACGATTTCCAGATCTCGCGAGCGTGGCGGCGGATGCAAATGCCATCGTGACTCAAATCGATACTCGACTTACGGCTTTGCAAGGCGCCGAAGATGACCAGGTTCGTGCAGGAGCCATTGAAGACGCCGAAAAAATCGATGTCGCAGATGTTTACACGGAATTGCGGCGAACCATGTTCGCAAAGAATTACGATGTGGCCACGATACTTCCCGACGCTCCCTCTACATTGCGCCGCTTGGGTGCCGAACGATTTACGGATCGCGTAAACGCCGCTGTATCAAATTTGAAAACTTTGCCCGAAACTGATCCGGTTCGGGTGGCATTTCTTGCCCCGCTCGAAAAAGAATTCGGTGAATTCAATACAGCAGACAAAGCGGAAGACAATAAACGTGACGCTCTCAAAAGCGGCAACGTGGCCTTGACGCTGTACAAGTCCGAATTGGCTCAAGCACGCGAAGCGCAACTCGGCGCTATTCTCATCGAACTCAAAAACCGCGAGAACGTCGCTATGTGCACACGCCCTTGGCGCAAACCTTCGCGCAACACAAACAACGACGAAACATAGAATTGCCGACCTCGTTTGTGCCGACAATGCCGCAAGGCGTGAAAACGGCATCCGCGATAATGCAGACTCGACAGCAAACGCTTGTCAAGGTGAACGCGATGACGCCGCCGGAGCTGCAACACTTGAGAATGCCGCGCACATTACCACGAAGTTCGTGACAAGGGTCGTAGAGCGCTTCGGCGATGACAAGCTGGCGGCTCCAAGCGCTTGCGGTGACGTCTGCGATATCGCCGAAGTCATAACAAGCGCGCGATAAGCGCTTTGCGGTATCACGGATGCCGGAACAATGAATTGCGGGAGGAGCTGCGGATACGTGGGAGCCATTTTCGCCAATGGCAGCACGCTTGATGCGGAATCCGACGTTGTTGAGACATCGCAAGTGCGGATGGAAGTGTATAAAGGGAGTCTTGATCCGCGTTCGAACAATGGCCCTTGCGATGCACAAACCGACAAATGCAACCAGGTCGGCTACGATTTACGAATCGCGGCTCAGAACCTAGGCAATGCTTCAACCGGATTGCTGATTGCGGGAGGGTTGCTCTTCGCAACAGGCGTGACCCTGGTTGTGTTGCGCCAACGCAAACGAAGCGCAAAGAAGGCAGCACGCACGCGAGGGTTTGGATCGGCCCGGGACGATTCGGGCTTCAAGGGCATTGGTGAGTGTGCGCGGTCGATGTTTACGGCGTGCATAAACCTCGATTATTGATGGTATGAAAGGCGCGAATGGGTCGACTGCGTCTGCAATCGCTGACAGATCCCTGCAAAAGATGCTCAACCTTCGTCGAGAACATCCGCCATGGTTGGGGCAACAATGGCTTTCTCCAACCATCCGTCCAGCCGTGTTGCGTCACGTTCAGCCAAAATCCGTGCGCGTATCGCATCGGATACATCGAAACCGCGCACCTGCAACACCGCCAACACGCCTCGCGCTCGCGCATCGGTCGCATCCGTTCTCGCCGTGGCCACTTCCGTCTCGGCTTGCTCGATTCGTGTCTCGGCTTGCTCGATTCGCGTCTCGGCTTGCTCGAGCTTTGTGGTCACATTGAGCACCATGTCCTGCAATCGATCGATTAGCTTTGCCGCCCCAGGAAGCTCTGCCTCACCTGCCAAAAATCGCAGTTCGGTTCCCACGACCTGCATGTCCAGACCCAATACGCGAGAATGGTAACGGCCAAATTGCGGCATCAATGGCTCGTACCGCTTCGCCCCAGGACCCGGTAACCGATATCCCAAGAGCTTGTGCTTCCATCGATCGTACAAGAAATATTCAGGTATTCCAAGCTGCCCGTAACGCTCGACGTTTTGCACCAAATCTTTGTCTCGTTTGCCTTTGTAAAGCACCTCGATCACCAGATCGAGCCCTCGGCCTTCGTCCGCAACCAGCCACGCCATCCGTTCATCATCTTCCGGCTCCGCCACATCGAGTACGGCCAAAATGTCGGGCGTGAACGTTTCGACCCCGGGATACAAGACCGGCAACTCCTCGGCCAAGTACACCGTGCGTCCCGTCGCCTTGAAGTGCAGGCTCAGCGCATCGATCGTGCGACTTTTTGCCTTCTTGTGCGGACGACCTTCACCCATGACCTCGACGGTCGCGTTCATCGCGTCCATCGCCTCGAGCTGAAAAGCGAGCTTTTCCGCTGCTGTCATCTTGCGCCAAACCTCGACCGTGGGTGTCACGGGAATGCGTACCGAAGGCGCGACTTTGTTTCCGGGAAGTACCATTTCGTTCGACGTTAGCACATCAGACGAAAAGCTGCGAGCGTCACGTTGTCGCCTCAGGTAGGGCACGAGCATAGGCCAAAGGTCGTTACATCAAGACCTCGGAGCAATCAGGCATCCAGGCAGACGTGATTCCATTTACGCGACCCTGTGCACGCGCCCTTGGGGCAAACCTTCGCGCAACACACGAGCCTGCTTCGCTCGGCGAAACCATTCTCGTGTTGTTTATAAGTAACTCCTCGCCCCGCCCCGTCGTGACGTCGTTTTCATTTCATGGTTGGCGACGACCTCCACGGACTGGCAATTTTACCTCCAAGCACGTTTTTATGCCCGCCGCAAGCCCCAATTGCGTATTCACACCCATTTTCCGAC
>JANORL010000897.1:0-16388 GCA_031415295.1 Polyangiaceae bacterium
GGCTGAAGACCATCCAAACTGGCCGGTACTCAGCGTTCGACTGCAACAGTGGGACCATGTGCCTTTCATCGGTCACACCGAATTCACGCCGCAAGAAATCGCATCCGCACGGTGGTTACAACTTCACGCATGGCCCCAAGGATTCCCCCACCCTCAAGACATCGATAAATACGTTCAAATCGTTTATGACCTGTCGCATTGGTGCCCGACGTGCTGTTACGGAAAAGTTCAAAATGCACCGTTTCGCATGAAGTGCGAACCCAAGTGGGGTCGACGCGGAATGATGTCCTTGATCTGGGTCGATGACGAATTCTTCGTTCTCCCCGCGATATGGGAAACGGTGTTCAAGCCGTTCGGGATCAAATGCCGACCGGTCGCCAATCGTCGAGGTATCGAATTGCAAACGGCGGTGCAATTGGTGGTCGAAGAAGAAGTCGATATGGTGACGGACGGTTTGAAACCGCTTCCGTGTGAAACATGTGGTCGCATTCGCTACGAATGGCGTATTCGCGGGCCATTCCCGGCTCTCGTGCAAGAACCCACGGCTGCAATGGCCAAAACGCGGCAAGCCTTGGGACACGGGTGGTCCATGCGCGCGGTGTTCGTGTCGCAAGAACTCGCGCGGGCGATACAAGCGCACAACGTGCGCGGCGCGTCGTTTACGCCTGTGGATGCGGCGATTCCGGCATTCGTGGCGTAAAACGAAATTTACGGCCCTTCGCCGAATGCTACGGGGTAAAGGACCTGCCAGACCACGGTCCCCACGAGCGAAGTCACCACGCCCGTGAGAAACGATGCAATGAAACACTTGAGAATCGCCCAGCCGCGAACACGGGCCAACAATCGTGCCAACTCCGCACTCGGTCCCGCAAACACGATAGAACCCGCAGCCGCCAGCAACATGCCAATGATTGCGTCTGAAAAGACGAACGTTTTGTGAATGGCGTCCCAACCAATGGCAAAGCCCTGATCGTAACCGAACATTAGGAACAGCATCGAGACCGTGCACATGATGACGCCGGCAATGGGCGTCACGAGGGGGACGATCAAGAACATCGGCAATAAAAGACCGGTTTGCGGTGGAGGAATATTCGCTTTCGTTCGTCGATGGACCACGAGAATGAGGGCAATGCAGACGGCTAACTGCACGGCCAGCAAACCAACTTGACGTAACGCGGATACGGCGACGATGCCCGCAACACGCGCCTCGAGATTAAATGCGCGCAATGCGAGGATCGTTTGCAATGTAAGTAGCAGCCCATTGAGAATGGACAGGACGAGCGTCGCAATAACAAACAACTTCGCCGCATAACGCCATTCGTCCTTGGACAAACGAGACGTATCGGCGGCAGATTCGTCAGAAGACGGCGGGCGATACACGTCGTCAGGAATCATGAACATTACTCGATTTAGGGAAGTCGGCGCACGTCGAAAACGTGTAATGGTTTGCCGGAGGTTCGTTGAGCGCGGGGGGACGATATTGATCTTCAATGGAATTCATGCGCGTACCTTGTCGTGCCAAACGAGTACCATGATGCCAACCAGGGGTCGATGTTTATGTCATTCCATCCATCCGTCCTTCCTCGTTCGAGGGTACGGTCGCTTCGTCTCCCAGCTCTTCGTTGTTTCCGACCGCCAGTACAAGGAGCCAACACGTTTTTGATCACGCTCGACGCTTCCGCAAACGGAGCGACCCGTGTAACCTATGGACAATTATGTCCTCCGACTCCCAGGAGATCCCCGAGAGACTTGGTCGTTACGAGATCCTCGAACGCCTTGCATCCGGTGGCATGGGGGAAGTGTTCGTCGGGAGGTTTGTCGGACCGGGAGGGTTCATCAAACCAGTCGCGGTCAAACGCATCCATCCACATTTGGCTGGGGATGAAACGTTCATTCACATGCTGCAGGACGAGGCGAACGTTGCCGCAGCGATTCGCCATCCGAACATCATTGCCACGATCGACGTAGGTTCCGAAGGTGACAACCACTTCGTGGTGCTCGACTACGTCAGTGGCGATTCGCTCTCACGAATGCTCCGCGATCAAAAAAAGCGCGGCTTGGCTTTTCCAGATTGGCTCGTCGCTTGGATCGGCGCGGAAACAGCGTCGGCTTTGCACGCGGCGCACGAAGCAAAAACGTTGACTGGTGAGTCACTCGAGATCATTCATCGCGACGTTTCGTTGTCGAACGTGCTCTTGTCCGATGCAGGACACCCGACGCTTTTTGATTTCGGCGTGGCCAAAGCCACGCAGCGTTTGACGCAAACGATGGGCGGGGAACTCAAGGGCAAACTTCCGTACATGGCGCCCGAAACGTTTCTCGGTGCTTCGATCGATCGAACGGTGGACGTCTTCAGTTTGGGCGTGATGCTGTACGAGTTGGCGACTGCCCATTCACCGTTTGCCCGCGGTAGTGACATCGACACAATCACCGCGTTACAAGGCGCCATCATCGAGCCACCGAGTCGCGTGAAACCCGGGAGCATTCCCGCTTCGCTCGATCCGATCATCATGCGCGCAATGGCTCGTGAAAGGGCCGAGCGGTATCCGAATGCCGCGATGGTCGAGCACGACTTGCGCGCGTGGGCGCGGGCCCACGGTGTGCCGCATGATGCCGCAAGTGCATCCGTGTGGGTGCTCGAGAACTTTCCGGAACGAGCTGCCAAGCGCAAAGCACTTCTTGCGCGTATCGCCAACGCACCGAGCGGATCGGTTGCGCGTTCGTCGCAACCAAACTCTTCGCGATCTGGTTCGGGCGTCACGCCGTTTCCGCAGAGTCGCTCGACACCGTCGTACGACAAGACGCAGGCCATCGTTGGGCCCACGCCTGTTCCGCTAGGGCAAACCCCACCGCCGTCCGCTCGAACGCCAGCGTCTTATGGACGAACCTCGGAACAGCAAGGCGAAGTT
Organism: Polyangiaceae bacterium; assembly: GCA_031415295.1. Classification (GTDB taxonomy): domain Bacteria; phylum Myxococcota_A; class Polyangia; order Polyangiales; family Polyangiaceae; genus Polyangium. The sequence goes on from JANORL010000897.1 coordinate 2,910, forward strand.
TCGGCGTCGTATGACCGGACGCAGGCGATCTATGCAGCGACGCCTGTTCCCTATGGTCAAACTCCGCCTTCGGATCCACGACTGCGGACGGATGCTTCGATTCCCGGAGTCGCGCGCGTCGACACACAAACGTCGCATCTCAATTTCATGGCGCCACCTCCAGCCAAGAAATCGATGTCGGCTGTTCACATCATGCTTGGATTGGTATCGACGTTGGCCGTTGGCGCAATCGTCGTGCTCGTGATGGTTCTTTCGCGAGACAAACCCGAGTCGTCCTCGACAAACCTTGCGTCTCCCGTGCCCGCAGCTCCACCTTCGGAACAAGTGATCGCTTCGCCTCCACTGCCCGTCGCGACCGAAACGCCTCCCGTGGCTTCTTCAAACGTCGCGGCGGCAAATACGATTGCCCCCAAATCGACATCGAAAACGGCTCCGCGTGCCACTGCTACATCAACCCCCACGGCCACTTCGAAAAAAGGTGGCCCACTCGTCAGGAGTTACGATTGAGTCGTTCCATGCTCAGCCGAGAATCCGTGCGGCGATGGTTTGTCCTGGCTCCATTGTGTACACTCTTGTTTGTCGCGGCGCCCGTGATGGCTGCCGGGGGAAAACCTTCGCCCGAAGAACGTCAAGCGCGCGCCCTTTTTGATCAAGGTTTGGCGCTGAGCGACGAAGGCAAGTGGGCCGAGGCGCTCGAAATCTTCAAAAAATCGGACGAACTTCTGCATTCCGCGAGCGTACGGTTCAACATGATCGCTACGTATCGGGCACTCGGCAGATACGTTGAGGCCAAACGAATGGCCGACGATCTTCTCGCGAAAGGTGTCGACGACAAACCGTTGAAACCTGCCTTGCAAAAGGAAGTGGAGACGTTGCGTGATGAGGTCAGTCCGAAAATCGTGACGGCCGTGATCAAGCGCAGTCCGGCGGATGGCACCATCGAGATCGATGGCACGTTGTATATTGTCGGTAGTGACGGTCGCATCCAACTCGACCCTGGTCGGCACGTGTTTGTCTTGAAAAAAGAGGGATACGACACGGCGACCGTGTCCAAATCGCTCGAAGGTACGGAAGCCGAAGTCGTGTTGACGGCACCAAAGTTAAAAATTGCTCCGCCGCCCGAGGAAAAACCATTTTACAAGCGTGGTTGGTTTTGGGGCACGGTGAGCGCCGTCGTTGTTGGGGGCGCGGCTGTCGCGGTTGTGGCGGTCGTGTCGAGTTCCAATGCGCCAGCTGTTGCGGGTCCTCCGCCGAGCACTGTGGGTCGCATCATTCCGGCGGCGTTTACCGTGAGGTTTTGATGCCTTCGTCGTTTTTTTTCGCGCTCGATACGTTTGTCTTGGCCACGGCATCCGCGTTGGCTGTTCTTGGTTGTTCGCCAGAAGCGGCACAAGATCCGAGTTACGTACGTGTCGAACTCGTTCCGTCAATCACCGCGGCGCAGATCCCGCGTGCCGTACGAGTTGTCATTACGAACCCCGTGACAAGCGCGTTGGTTGCGAGTTTGTGTGTAAACATCGAGGGCGCTCAAGGCACGACGACGGCGAGTTTCGTATTGCGTCGCGACGTGGGCAAACCGGCGACGGATCGAATTGCGGTCGAAGTGACGCCGTTTGATCTCATTGCCGGTCAGGAGACTGTGGATCCAGGCAAAGAGTTTGCATGTCCATCGACATTGCCACCCGCATTGAGCGAAACGCGCAAAATTGCCATCGATTTTTGCGCAGCAAAAGCGAGGACGCTCGTCTTTCACGTTGGCGCCATTTGTTGCGATGGAACGGGTGGAGCTGGCGGTAGTGGCGCCTGTATGTGCGCCGATGGATTCGTTTGCGGCGTAGGGCTTACGAGTGCCGGTAAGGAGTGTGGACCTTCGGACTGTTGCAGCGACTCAATCTCGTCGTCGTGTGCGCTTGATATTTGACGTTTGACGCGACGCTCTCGACTTGCGCTTGCACACGAGTTCGACGACGATCGCGTTCATGCAGTTTCATCGTTCTCCAGGTGTATATCGAGCGTTTGTCGGGGTGGCATTGATGCTCGTGCTGCTCGTTTTCGGGATCCAATGTGCTCCCGAAGTGCGAGTGGAATCGGCGACCGATGTCACGCTCGTGCTTGGCGTTGGGTCTCAATGTGCCGCGCGATTGAAGTCCATATCGGTGGAAGTTCAGACGGCGGGTACTGTGGATTTCAAGGACACCATTGCGGTGTCGTCCATGGCGGAATTGCCTTTGGCCCGCCGATTTATGCAGCCTTTTGCGGACGGAGTGCAGCATCGGGCGGTGGCGACGTTCGAGTTTACGCCGGAAGCAATGGATTCGATGACGACGCTTTCTTCGTCGTTGGCCGTGGTTTTTCCTTCGGGGTCGACGGGACGAATCACGTTGAGTATGCCGTGTGTTTGTCTTGGTGTTTATTGTGCCACGGGGTATTCGTGTTCCGAGCAGCCAGAAGGTAGTGGCAATACGCAATGCGTAAGTGATTCGAGTTGTGGGGACGGGACATGCAGTGCTGGCGAGAATTGTTCGTATTGTCCGCAGGATTGCGGATGCAGTTGCGGCGACGGTTCGTGCACGATGGGTGAAACGTGCGGCAGTTGCCCTGGTGATTGCGGATCATGTTGCGGCAATGGTCAATGCGACAATGGGGAGACGTGTTCGAGCTGCAAGACCGATTGCGGGGCGTGTCCGGTGTGCAAGAACGGTGTATGCGAAACCGGCGAAAGCTGTTCGAATTGCAAAGACGATTGTCCGTGTCCTTGCGGTGATGGCATGTGCGCCATGGGCGAGACGTGCGGGAATTGCCCCGTGGATTGTGGTTCCTGCTGCGGCAACAACGTTTGCGAAGCGGGCGAGACGTGTTCGAGCTGTTCCGCAGATTGTGGACAATGCGTCGTTTGCGGCAATGGGACCTGTCAGACAGGCGAATCGTGTGGCAATTGCCCGGCTGATTGCAGTTGCATGTGCGGCGACACGTTTTGCACGGGCGCCGAAAATTGTAACAACTGCCCCAGTGATTGCGGATCGTGCTGCGGAAACGGAGCTTGCGAAGCGGGGGAAAACTGTTTGTCGTGCCTGGCGGATTGCGGGTCATGTTGCGGCAATGGAGCTTGCAACGCGGGTGAGTCGTGTGGGAATTGTCCGAGCGACTGCTCGTGTTGCGGTAATGGCGTCTGTTCAAACGGTGAAACGTGCGACAGTTGCCCTGCGGATTGCCAACCGTCGTGCGGCGATGGTGCCTGCCAATGCGGAGAAACGTGTCAGAGTTGCCCGAGCGATTGTGGCGGTTCGTGTTGCAATTCGGCATGTGGGGATGGCCAGTGCCGGCTTGATTGTGGCGAGAACAAGTGCACGTGTCCCAATGATTGTGGAGCGGGCTGTTGTGGCGATGGTCAATGCAATGGTGGCGAGTCCTGTTCGACATGCTCGGTCGATTGCGCGCCATTGTGTGGTGACGGATTGTGTGAGTGTAACGAATCCGCATCGTGCGCGGCGGATTGTTACGTCGAGGTATGCGGAAACTCCTTCTGCGGTGCGGGCGAATCTTCCTGCAATTGCCAACAAGATTGTCCTGGACCTTGTTGCGCCGGTTCGTGTGGCGACGGCTTCTGTGATGCTGCGTGTGGCGATTCGACGTGCAATTGCCCAGGAGATTGTCCGGGTACGTGTTGCCTAGGCGTCTGCGGCGATGGCATGTGTGACGGAGCGTGCGGGGAAACCACCTGCAATTGTGGTGATTGTCCTGGCACCTGCTGCACCGGGTATTGCGGTGATGGCCTGTGCAACGCAGCTTGTAACGAAGACACCAACAATTGCCCGTTCGATTGTGGGTGTCCGGGTTTCTGCGGGGATGGCATGTGCGACATTTGCGAATACTACGATTGCACGTGCGGCCAAGAATGCGGAGCGTGCCCCTGAGGAGGGTTTGACCGGGTCAACGAGTGCCCTTGCGCTAGTTCACGGCAGACCTTTACACGAATCGAAGGAATGTGGCTGCTGGGTATTGCATAAATACCCCTGATCCTGACAGCATCCGATACATGTGCGGCTTGCGAACCGCTTCTCGCAATCGGTCCAGCATTCGTCCAGTGGATCCAGACATTCATCAAGCATATGGTATCCGCCGTCAACTTCGTAACGAGATTTTCTTTTTTCCTGCGAACGACAGTCGTTGCCAATGACGCAACTCGTTGTGGCGAGGGCAATGATGACCAAGGAGCTAAGGCGCGGCTTCATTGGATTCCTCGCAGCGGATTGCGATTGCTGTTCGAGCGTGGCTGAATTAGAGGTCCAGGCAGGCATTGAAGCTGTAGCCTTCGCCGCTGTCGCACGTTTCGCCGTTTGTCAAGCAACATTTCTGACAAGCCCTACCACGATCGGCTTCATAGCACTTATTACGACATGCAGTCACCTTATCGGTACACTCCGCCTTCCTCTGGATACCGCCATCCGCCGTATCGCTCTTGTTTGTCGCGTCGGGAACCGTGCAACCTCCCAGCACCAGGAAAACCACATGCGCTGCGATCAACAACCCCGCTTGCATCCGTTTCATAATGCGCATCGCGTCATCGTAGCACCCGGTGCTCGCGAATCCAGCGCGCTTTCGCGTTCGGTGCCTCGCTCCACTCCCGTATTGCCGTATCGGCCAAATCATGCTCATAGCTGGAGAAACCGGCGCACTTGCGCGCCAATCCTTGCTCCGATTGGCGAACCCGGTGGGCGTGGCGGCGCTATGAGCCCAAGGGTCGACAGCTAGAATTGGTTTTACACGGTCATACGACCATTGTGAAGTGATGCGTCCACGTCGCCACGCGTTAAACGTCTTTGGGAAAAGGCCGCTTATTAGGGCTTACAAAGCGCGTCGCCACCTGGTTCGAAGACCGAGCAATATTTGGTGGAGGTGGGGCAGAGGCTTGCGCACGTTTTGCAATGAATGCATGCATCGAGCGCGCGGTAACGCGCTACGCCTTCAGGATCTGGCATCAAGGCATCGCATTGGAGGGAACAGCATGCTCCATCGACGGATGTCTTGTCGCAAGGACCAACGCCACCGTTGCCGGAGTCGTTGCAGAACATCAGCGAATTGCACGTCTTCCATTCCAAACACGCAGTCAGCGCGTCTTGGCATTCATTCGCGCTCGCTCCCGTTTTCGATATACATTCGTCGCACGTTGCGTAATTGCTTCCTCCACTGCTGGAAGTTGAACTGCTGCTCGAAGACGAGCTACTCGATGAACTGCTCGACGATGATTCGCCGCTCGATGACGACGTGCTGCTCGTTGACGATGAACTGCTCGATGATGATGATGAACTGCTCGTCGAACTGTTGTCAGGTCCGCCTTCGCTGACCGCGCCGCCGCATCCGATGGCTAGTGTGGTGCCAAGAGTTCCCATACCCAACATGATCCAAAATTGCTTCATTTCAAGCCTCCGTGCGCGATGGCCTTTTCGTGGACATATTCGCGCCCCCGCGCAGCATAGGCCATTTGGGGTGGCTGTAGCAATCAAACGGAGGCCTGATTTCCTCGCTGCGGACAGCGTTGACACGACGGTGTACGCGAGCAGCCCGTTGATGATTCCGAATGTTCGAAATGTTGGAGCGCATTTCATGCCCCACCGTAGGCTTCCAGCAGCGCGAGGAATTACGCCCTTCATTTACCTCTTCAATAGTTCCACGGACTGCTAGGCTGCGTCGTAGACGTATGAAGATTCCGCGCTTGCCTGGTGGTGGACCCTCGCTCAAGACACCACGTTTGTCAGGACCGACCTTAGCGGCCATCCGCCGCGTTGCCGAAACGCCAGGTGCTGATGTCGCGTTGCGTGCTTTTTTGAAAAAAACAATGGGCATCGATCGTCTTGCGGAATTGCCCGAACGCCTTCGTGGACCGCTTCCCATGCAATTGCGCCCGCACCAAGGCCGGCCCGCACGCACGCGTCCCGCAACGGGTTTGCCCGCGCATGTACCCGGTGCTTGGCCGCGCACCGGGCATTCGTTTGCTGCGGCCTATCGTGAGGGAAGACTTTCCCCGCGCGACGTCGCCGATCGCGTGCTTTTGCGTCTCGACCAACTTGGGTCGCAACGTCCTTGCATGAACATTCTTGCGGCCAAAGATCCGCCGATGACCCTTCGCGATGCCGCGGAATCTGCCGATCGTTTTGCGCGTGGTTGTCCTATCGGTCCGCTCGATGGCGTGCCGTTTCTCGTAAAAGATCAATGCGACGTCGTGGGTTTGTCGACGCGCGATGGTTCCATTTGCGAACCTGATACGCCGGCTTCCCGCGATTCGACCATCGTGGATCGGTTACGTAAAGCAGGTGCTGTTTTTTCTGGAAAAACCGCGCTCACGATTTGGGGTATGTCGCCTATTGGGAACAATACCGATTATGCAATGCCTCACAATGCCCACGATTATACGCGTGCCGCGGGCGGATCGTCGACGGGATCCGCCGTCGGCGTTGCGTTGGGCATTGCCCCGATAGCGATTGGAACGGACGGCGGAGGCTCCATTCGTATTCCTGCTTCGCTCAATGGTGTATTCGGAATCAAACCGACGTTTGGACGAGTTCCCCGATCGCCGAACTCATCCAGCTCCGTGGCCCATACGGGCCCGATTGCTTCATGTACCCAAGACCTGGCGACCTTTCTGGATGTCGTTGCTTCGGAGCCCGACCCGGAAGATCCCATGACTTCGTGGGCGCCGCCGCTTCCCACAGGAGGGTTTGGCGCGTACATTGGAAGCGGCGTTCGTGGATTACGCATTGGTATCGATGAACTCGAAATGCGACAAGCTGAACCCGATATCGTGCGAGCTGTCGAAAAAGCCATTCGAGCACTCGAAAAAGAAGGGGCGGAAATCGTGCGTATCGAAATTCCGATGGCTCGTTATGCTGCCGCGATGGGGTATTTGACGATTTCCCCGGAAGTCGTCGCAGTCAAGCGGGAAACGTTGCGTTCTCGACGTTCCGAATTGCCCGACGACATTCGGCTCATGTTCGCCATTGTCGAAGGTTTTTCTTGTGGCGAATACCTTGACGCCCAGCGTTTACGTTCGGGATTGCGAATCGCCATGGCGGAATTGTTTCGCGACATCGACGTACTTGCGATGCCAACCACGGCCATTACCGCTCCGCGATACACCGAAGCCGAGGAACGAATGCCCATCAGCGATCCAACTGCCATTGATGGACTTTGTCGGTTTAATTTCTTGGGCAATCTCACCGGATTGCCTGCAGGTACCGCTCCTATCGGTATGGACTCCAAAGGGTTGCCCATTGGTCTGCAAATCATGGGTGATGCCTGGGACGAACCCACGGTGTTGTCCGTACTCGCGCACCTCGAACGTTTGGGAATTGCTGAAGTTAAAAAACCACGAGGAGCTTTCGACTTGCTCGAATGACCTTTGCGATGAGTGGATCGGAGGTCGAAATCGTGCGCATTTTTGGACCAAAGCGCCGCAATCGAGTGACGTTTGGTCAACGTTCGGAACCAACGTTCGGACATTGGTCTTGAACTATGCAAACAAGCGTCGTATGTAAGTGCCTCGCCTTGGAGCGGATCGAATGACGGAAAGCTCGAAAGAAGCCGGAGTTACGGTGGATGAAGCTAGGGTCGAGCGCGTGCTCGAAGCTTTGTCACTCGCATCCGTGGGGGCGTTCGAAGAGGCGATCTCCTTGTCTGGCGCGCTTTCCGAGGATCGTTTCGGAGCGCTCGAGGAAAGCCTTCTCGTGCTTTTGCGCGAACTGAAGCAAACGCGCGAAGAACACGACAAAGCCATGACGGATCTCGAAGTATCACGTCGTGATCTCGAAGATCAGTTGCAAACGATCGAACGTCAGCGCGTAGCGATTCGCGAACTCAGTGTGCCCATCATCGACGTGTGGGACGACATCATCACGCTTCCGTTGGTGGGTGCGATCGACAGTGCTCGCGCGTCAGAAATGACCGAAAAACTGCTGCAACGTATCTCGGAGCGTGGTGCAGATTATGTGCTGATCGACCTCACCGGGGTCGACATCGTCGACACGATGACGGCTGCGCATCTCGTTCGTCTCACGCATGCGGCCAAGTTGCTTGGTGCGCGTTGCGTACTCACAGGAGTGCGTCCGGAAGTTGCGCGAACGCTCGTCGAAATCGGCGTGCACCTCGGCGGTCTCATGACCCTGCGAACGCTTCGTGATGGTTTGCGAACGTGCCTTGCGTTGCGCCAGAGTGATCGGCGAGCGGTGCGTACGTTCAAGAAAAACCGTCAAGCAAAAGATCGCACCGAAGAAGAAATAAGCCGGGCCGATGTTCTTTCGACGTCCGGCGACGACTGACTAGTCCGCAACGGCTGCATGTCCCTTCAGGTTCGTCGTGGCGTGTCCAATGATGACAAACGCCATGGGCAGTGACGAAGGGTGCGACACAGATCGCGGACGGTTGCAAGTCACTCGTTGATGACGGAACAAGGTGCAAATCAAACTGTCTCGTCATCCGTCATAAAATTCGTGGGCTCCACATTTTTTCCGATCAGTCGAGGCGTCTGCGGGCATTCTACCTACGTGACCGCATTTCCTGCTCCACGCGTAGCTGTTTCTGGACCGCGTTTGAAACGCGATCGCCAGTTCGATGGAGTCGCGTCATGAGCATTCTCATCGACCCTGACATGGCGACACTCGGCACCGATGCCGATGTCGTGGAAGTCTCTGGTGATGCCACGGCAGAGCTTCGTAAGCGCGCCAATGCGGCCCGTTTTCGCACAATGTTCGAGGAGCATTTCGATCGAGTCTGTGTCGCGTTGCGTCGCTTTTGCATTCCGACGCGAGACATCGAAGATGCGGCGCAACAGGTCTTCGTTGTTGCTTGGAACAAATTGGCGAATATCAAGCCCGGCCTGGAAAGAGCATTCTTGTTGGGGACTGCTTGGAACGTTGCTGCCCATTCGAAACGTACGTGTTCCCGCCGTCGAGAAGTGTGGGAGGAAGAGGAGCCCGCAAGTGAATGGGTCGATCCTGGGACGCGTACGGACGAGCTGATCGAGGATAAACAATCGCGCGCGTTGCTCGATAAAGTGCTTTCGGAGATGCCCGAGGATTTACGCGTCGTGCTCGTACTGCACGAATTGGAAGAACTTTCACGCGATGAAATCGCAGTGGCTTTGGGCTGGCGTCCCGGTACGGTCGCTTCGCGATTGGAACGAGCTCGCAGCGAGTTTTCACGTTTGTCGGTGCGTGCATTGCATGGACGAGGAGGCCGATCATGAATGACTTCGGACGACTCGCAGATGGCGCTACAAATGATCCGGCAGCCGTGCTTTTGCGTTCGGCGCGAATGGACAAAGCGCCGAAGGATTCGAAAGACCGCATGCGTCTCATGCTTGGTCTCGTCGAGGCGACCAACGATAGCCACGTTTTGCCATTGCGAGTGCCATCGTTGCCGAATCGAACGCGAGATGAGCGGGCCAAACGATCAAGGGCGATTGCCAAGTTTATACCGTTTCAACATTTACTTTCAGCACCGAAACCGATTTCACCTCGGAAGTTTGGAGCTGTCGCGATAGCAACTGTGCAAGTCGCGACGATTTTGGCCGCTCTTTTCGTTCGTCCCGTTCCGCGAGTCGAATCCGTTGCTGAAGAAGCTGAATTGGTTCGCGATGAACCCGAGATGGCGTTTTTTCAAACGCCCCCTATCGTTTTTCAAGCGGGGATGACGCAACCCGTACGTATCGCTGGGACCGACCCCTCGTATCCCCAACGTGCCATTTCTGGGAGAGTCAAAGGGACTGTCATCATACGGTGCGTCTTGACGGAAAACGGTTTGGCGCAGAATTGTACCGTTTTGAATTCTCCGGCGTATTTGGATGAAGCCGTCTTGTCGGTGACGCCGACGTGGCGGTTTACGCCGGTGACGTGGAATGGCCGCGCGGTTCCCGTCGATTACGTTTTCAAGGTTAATTTCAAACTCGGATAAACGTTTTCCGTTTCGTCCATTCATTAACCCTCGAGACGCTTCATTTGCGTTTCGAAAGGAGGCACTCGTGTTTGAATCGGCCCTAGGCCGTTCCGAGGCGTCATCGTCACGTCTTGGTACGGGCGCAATTTTGTCTGTTGGTGTGCATGTTCTTTTTGCTGCATTGGTCCTGATTATACCAGGAAAAACCAAAGCGCAGACAGAAGAGGCACCAACACCCGTCATTGTCGAATTCGTTCAGCCCAAAGTCGCTGGAGGTGGATCGCCCGAACCGGCACATCATGTTGAAAAGCCTGCGGCAGTTACGCAGCCGAGACCGGCACCGGTACCTATCCAGGAAAAACCCGTGCCGCAACCTGAGGAGCCACAGCCAGAACAACCGACTCCGAATTCACAGCCGTCGATTGGAAACGATACGGCAGCGCCGGTTGGTCCTCCGGGAGGTGAAGCAGCAGGCGGTACCGGGCAAGGTACTGGTCTCGGTACGGGCGGTCATGGTCCGGGGACAGGTAATGGTCCGCCCGAGCCAGCGCCGACGTACACCGTGATCAATTGGAATACCAAAATGGAGCGTCCGGTGCTCAGTTCAGGACCGGCGCATCCGGAATATCCGCGAAGTGCAATGCTTCAGCATCGCGAAGGCACAGTCATCGTTCGGTGTCGCATTACGACTGAGGGATCGGTACGCGATTGCGGCATTCTTTCCGGCGACGTCATGCTGCAACAAGCGGCGCTCGATGCGCTTGCTCAACAACGTTATCGGCCGCTGATGTTTGACGGTGCTCCGGTCAGCGTGTGGTACCAGTTTAGGATGACGTTCAAGTTGCAGTGAATGTCGAGGGATGGGAGACGGCTGGCACATGTTCTTGTGGAGCATTTACAAGCATCACTTGGGCATGGGCCAGGCGTATCCCAGAGGATTGAGCGTTGCACCAGTGTAATGCACGAGGGCGTCGTATGAGAGGGCAACGAAGCGCTGCGTAGGGTTCAGAAGAGCCAATTGGGTATTCTCGAACGCAGCTCCTATTTTCTGGCTATCGCCGCTCTGCAACGCGTTGTTGATGAGTTCAACCTGCGGCTTCACCGCACCTTCGACCCAATGAACATTCTTGTTGAGCATGCCTTGTGCGCGCAGCCCACAGACGCGAATCGTCTCTTCGGCTTTGCTCCGCTCGTTCGCCGAAATCCCCTGACGAGATTGCGGGTACCAAGAGTCGCGAGCTCCACGACGTTGGTAACAGAATTCGATATACTTCCATCCGCATTCCGTTGCCGGGTCTACAAGCAATGGTTTCTCACTCCCGGGCGGCAGCGCGCCAGCCGCGAGAACGACGCTACCCGGGGCGAGAGGGAACTGCGCAAGTTTCTTTGAATTGCAATGGGTACACGCGAGTAGGAGATTTTCCCATGTAAAGGCTAACCACCAATACCCATGGTCGTCCAAACATCCCGGTTGCCGTTTTGCCTCGCTTTTTGGTCGATAGTGTTCAATAGGTTCATTTGAGTCGAAAATGTGTTCCTCACAATAACAACATTTCATCCGCTGGTTTTGCCAAAGGGCTTTTCGCACTGCTGGAATACTCGACCATTTTATGTCGTCGTTGGTAGGATGGTTGCCCGTCGCGCGAAACGTTGCATTCAAGTCGGCAAGCCTTCGACTCCGAATATTCGATAGCTCGGGCGGCTCATTTCCGCGAGAGAATGAAATCATGCTCCTGAATCTCTGGATAACGAGACACGTGGAATTGGCTCGAAGCCTGGGTCGACACCTTTCGCTCTGAGCGCCTCGAGCAATCGCATGGCCTCGGTGTGCTCGTTCTCGGTACGCACGGGATTCCGGGCAAGGAACCCATAACGGTCAAGCCATTGGCCAAGCTCGTCGGGAAACACCGACTCAATCCCGAAATAAGCATCGTACAAATCACTGCCCGTCATCAATGCCGGCGTCTCCCGACCTTGCACCGGGATGAGCTCTCCATCACGTCGATCCAGACGCCAAATCTCCTCCGCCCGCGCCCCCAGAAGCGTCAACGGATTATGCGTCGTCATGACAAAACTCATTTTCGGAAACACCGCGCGCACCTTGGTTATGAGGTTACGTTGCCACGCAGGATGCAAGAACTCGTCGGGTTCGTCGATGATCACGAGCCCCGTCATTTGTTCATGGAAGTTCACCGCAATCGGTTCTTTGCGCTGGTCCATCGTGTTCACATATCGACTGAGCAAATCCACGACCCAACCAAGCGTCATCAAATATCCGTCGCTGAGGCCTGAAATCGTCGTCCGGTCGATACCCTCACCTTCGAACCACATACGATTCGTGTCTGCGTAGTCGACCTCGATTTTTTTCAACCCCGGAAGCAACGCAAATAAGACCGATTGAACAGCTTCCCATTTGTGTTTCGATGGGCTGTTTTCCGCACTTGGCAGCGCACGGAGGTAAATGGAAATCAACCATCCCTCGGCGTGGTTCGTCCAGGCGCCTTCGCGGAACAAAGTTTCGATTTCTTTTGGGCTGTCGAAATCGACGGTCGGGTTGGTCCCGCCCAATGCAGACCCTCGACGCGCACCATAAGCAAAAAGCGGAAACTGCGCGCTCAGTTCATGGTCGCCGCCATCGCGTGCGGGATTGTCGAGTCCCTTCTTGTCCACATCGACACGCACGGCATATATCTTTCCGCCAATGAGCACATCGACGGTGCAGTTCTCCTCGCGGCCCATACCAAAACGACGAAAAGAAGGCTTGTGCGCTGTATCGGGCAACGTGCCAATGCGGCGCAATGCGAGCACAATGCTCCGAAGGATCGTCGTTTTTCCGGTGCCATTTTCACCCACCAGAACGATCCACTGACCGGAACCATTGTGTGGCGGTGCAGGCTCGAACTCCAGGGTTTTGATGGTCCGCACATTTTCGAGGCGAATGGATTCGATACGCACAGGCTCGCGTACAACGAGGTGCGGCGGGTTCGACGGTGACGTTTTCCGGAAGGGACGCGGCAACGGCAATGCGAGATCCGTCCAGATCTCGTCGTCGTCGAGGTGCGTGGGCCGCGAGCTGGCAATGCGCCGAAGACGTTCGATGATTTGGGAGCGCCAGGAAAACATCAACGGTGGAGCGTGCTCGAGTAATGTGAGCAAAGTTGGCACCACATAGTCTGCATTGTCTGACACGTGTTCGAGGACCTCGAATGCGACACTCATTGGATATCGCGATCCACCAGAAGCTAACGCAATGACTTTGGCCCCTTCGATGGCTTCGTCGACGTCGATATCGCCTTGAGCAAGTCGAAGCATGTAAACGTCTTCTTGCACCGTCTCGCCCACCAATGGATTACTTTTCAAGAGCATGCGGTCGACCGACGTTGTACCGCCGCTCGCTGCACACAAACGTAAAACTCTTAATAAGCCGCTGCGGGCAGGATTTTCATTGAAGTACCGCGATACGTATGCCGAGAATTCTTCAAGCGGCGCATTCACAACGCAAATTTGATCGCTTCTGCCCGCACGATCCAACAATTCAATCCAAGCCAGATC
>JANORL010000898.1:0-1809 GCA_031415295.1 Polyangiaceae bacterium
CGTTTCTGCAGGTGCGTCGCTACCCATCGCGCTCTGGTCACTCTTGGCGTCGTCGTACGAACTCGTCACGGGTGGTCGCACGTTGCCTGTCGATGCATTCGTCGATCGAGTTTCGCGCATCGTTCCTCCATCGATCGAAGACGCTGATGCCGTTGGTGCTGGTTATCGATCCTGGCTCACGACGCAGACGATGAAAGCGTTGTGGGAGACCGGGTTTGGCTCGGACGCGAGTCGCTTTTGGGCGCTGCACAATGTCTACGCATCGGTCGAACCGTTTCGTGGACAAGAGCATCCCAAGACTGGCTTGTGCGTGCGTTTGCCGCTGGGCGCGGGTGACGCGTACGCCGCTGCCGTGTGGATGGACATGACGCTGCGACTTGCGCGTTGGAAGAACACACTGCTCAACGCGTTCTGGGTTCCTCAACAGACGATGCTTCTGCACTTCGGTCCGCCTCACGTGGCGACGTTCCGCGAACTCATCGCACCGACGGGCGCAGCCGATCACATCGTCGAATTATGTAGGCCGCCGACGGAAGACGAACCGACGTCACGTCGAGGGCTGGGCCTGCAGCTCGATTCACTCGTTGCACGATCGGATATTTCGATCGCGAGTTTTCTCGAAGGTTTGTCCTCGTAAAACACTCCGTCAATATTCACGTAAGCCGCTTAGTTCGTCAGGATGAACTAACCATGGCGGCTTTCGTTTGCGCTGTAACGAATGCAGCGAAGGGAAGGGTAGCGAGCCATGGCAGTCACTGACGCGTTGGAAGGTGCGAAGAACCGAGTCTCGGCAATGCTCGAACCCATCTCGGGAGGCGTTGGAGCGGACGCGACGTACGACGAACTCTTCGAAGCGATCAAGACCGAGGTCGACAAGATGCAGTCGATCGAAGGTGGCAAGGTCGACTGGAACAAAATTGCTTCGAACGCGGAAGAACTCCTGACGGAGAAGACGAAGGACTTCCGTCTCGCTGTTTATTACGGAGCAGCCAAAGCGCAGACGGGCGGTGTCATAGGCGCGCTCGATGGGCTCGTTTTGATCAACGAACTCGACGCGGCGTTTTGGGCAACGATGTATCCGCCGATCAAGCGTCCGCGCACGCGTGGAGCTCTGATGAGTTGGTTCGGCGATCAGGTCACGTCGGTGATCCAGGCGTTCACTCCGACAGCGAAGGATGCCGATCTCGTTGGTGCACTCGAGAAGTCGGCGCGCGATCTTGACGGAGAACTTCGCGACAAACTCGGTGAGGCGTACCCAGGAATGGGCAGCTTGAAAGAGAGTTGTCGACGGTTGCTCATGAGCGTTCCGAAAGAAGCTCCTCCACCGCCGCCACCGCCACCGCCACCACCGCCACCACCGCCGCCGCCGCCACCGCCACCGCCACCGGCTGCGTTTGTCCCGCCGCCACCACCGCTTCCGCGAGCGGCTGCGCCTGCGTACGTTGCTCCTGCGGCGTCTGCGTACACGCCGCCAGCGCAAGACGTGTCGGTGCCTGATGCAGGAGGCATCACGGATGCTGATTCAGCAAATGCAGTGCTCGATCAAGTCAGCACGCTTCTCATGCGCGCTGGTGAAGCGTTGCGCGCTGCCGATGCGTCGAACGCATTTGCGTATCGCGTTGCGCGTACTGGCTTGTGGCTCTTCATGCAGCAGGATCCACCAGCGGAAGAGGGACAAACCTACTTGCCGTCACCGCCTGATCACGTGCGTTCCGCGTTGGATGGAATGGCTGAAGCAGGCAATTGGGATGGAGTCCTCGGGTCGCTCGACGAGATCATTTCCGAGCATCGTTTCTGGCTCGACCCGCA
>JANORL010000899.1:0-2461 GCA_031415295.1 Polyangiaceae bacterium
CCGCTGTTGTTTACTGGGATTGGACTCAGCGTCGTGGGCATCGGTGCGGGCGTGGGTTTTACCGTGGCAGGTTCCGCGAAAAACCAAGAAGCTATCGATTTGGCAGCAAAAATTGGCTTCGATCGCAACAAGACCGAAGAGTTGTGCCCGGCAACGCGCACCGATCAACAGTGCTCGGATCTGGCGACATTACAAACGCAACGCGATACGTTTGCAACCATCGGCATCGCGGGGTTTGCCGTCGGTGGCGTGGCGGCAGTTGCGACACTGGTTCTTGCGCTGACGGGACCAAGCAAGAGCGCAACGCCAAAGAAAACTGCGGTGTTCGTGTTACCGTCGCCTGGTGGCGTTTTGGTGACGGGAACGTTTTGAACTCAAAGCTTTGAGAGGTGTTTGTCATGGCCCGAAGTGCGTTGCTTAGCTTGGCATCGATCGGATTGTTCACGGGTGCGCTCGTGTTTTCGTTCATGGGGTGTTACGGGGACGTTGCGGACGTCAAAGGCAATTGCGACGATGATGGCAACCCGTGCACGATTGATATGTGCGCGAGTGGTGCGACCGTGCATGCGCCCGCGGTGGATGGTGAGACCTGCGCGCTCGGAGCCAATGCGGGCAAATGTGCCGCGGGCTCATGCCAGCTCGATTGCTTGACCGCTGCCAATGGTATGGCTGGTGCGTGCAACTGCGCCGCGGATTCGGAATGCCCAACGGACGAACTGTGTGCGACGTGGGATTGTACAGCCGGGCAATGCGCGAGGACGCCCAAGCCTGATGGCGTCGTCGATACGCTAAAAGATGCCGATTGCCAACACGTTGTATGTGAGGCCGGAAAAGCAAATACCAAGCAGGATGATGCCGACACGGAGGACGATGACAAGGGTGATTGTCGGATCCCAACGTGCAAGAACATGGCGCCCAATTTCGATGCGGCTCCGCTGGACATACGGGCGGACATGCCCAATGATTGCAAGACGTTCAAGTGTACAGTCGACGGCCCTGGATTCGACGTCAACAACATGGATGCGCCGCTCGCGATGGAGTGCGTCGAATTCGTCTGCAATAGTGACGGATCGAGTGATCCCAAAAATGCCTCTAAGGGCCAGAAGTGCTCGACAGGCGCGTGCGATGGCGCGGGCGCATGCAAGCTGGAAGATGGTCAAGCGTGCGTCAATGCGCCGGAATGCTTGAGCGGCAATTGTGCCGACGGCGTTTGTTGCAATGACACGTGCACCGACGAATGCAAGAGTTGCGCGCTTTCTGGCAAGGTCGGCACGTGCACAAACATTTTGACCCTTGATAACGATCTGTCGTATACAGATCCGGTCTCCATGACGCCGAATGTGAATTGCAGCGCCCCGTTCTACTGCAACGGAAGTGGGAAATGCCTTGGAGGTTTCGGTGCGCCATGTACGACGGGTAGCGGTTGTCTTGGCGGAGTTTGCGCAATGCCTTCGAAGCTGTGTCTTGGAGCAAAGGATGAACCGTGTCAGAACGGCGGCCAATGTGCTTCAGGTACCTGCACGATGAACAAGTGCACCTGACCGTTTGGCGGGACGGACCTTACAGAAGACTATTGTCTTCGAAACGCTCCCTGATGCCCCGTTTCCACTAGCTTCTCCCATTTCGCTTCATCCATTCCGTTGATACCCCGCACATTCTCGTATTCGTCCCGCGCATTGACGCCTGACAAATACGTATTGTCCGCATTCACGCACACGCGTACGCCTAGGTCCAGCCATTTCACCAATGGATGTGCTTCTACGGACGTTACGACGCCCGTATGCATATTGCTCGTCGGGCATGCTTCAATGACGATTCCACGCTTGATCACCAAATCCGTGACGCCAGGATCATCCAGAAGCGTCGTTCCGTGTCCAATACGCTGAGCGTGTAACAATTCAATCGCGTGTCGAATCTCGCTCGGAGGACGGCCTTCGCCTGCATGAACGGTTCGCCCAATCCCCAAATCTTTCGCCTTTGAATAAGCGGGCGCATAATCGGCCAAGCCAAACGAATGCGAGGGTGACGGTCCACCCGCCAAATCGATTCCTACGACGCCTTTACGTGTCGCTGCAATATCCACCAGCTGCATCAAAACATCCGGCGATTCGCCATAAAGCCCGCACAGAATCAATCCTGCACGCCCGGCAATTCCTTCGAGTGCTGCATCGACGATCTCCGCTATGGACGCTCCTCGATGAAGTTGCGGGGCAAAACGAATTTCGAGTGTCGTGACGTTTTCCTCTCGCGCATCTTCGCACATTTCGCTCGCAATGCGACGCACGGCTTCCGACGTCTGCAAAAGCGACAACATGAATGCAAACCGTCCTAATGCCGCTTCGAGCCCCATGCCTACTTGAAATGGCAAATCCCGCGGCACACTCAAACCCTGCCGAGTCGCAAGTTCGTGCAATGTCGAAGGACGAAGGGACCCATCGAGATGGCGGTGCAGATCAGCGAG
>JANORL010000900.1:0-7731 GCA_031415295.1 Polyangiaceae bacterium
ACGAGCGGAAAAGATCTTCGCCATCTTTTGGTGCGTCTCGTCGAAGAAAAATACATCGATCAACTTTTTATTGCCACGCACTCGAATCTCTTCGACCTCGACAAGAGCGGTTATTTCGACGTGTCGCTTGGCGCGTCGGGAACAATCGTCGAACCTGCCGAGCTTTCACGCGTTGATCTGGAGCATCTTTACGAACCCGGCCCTGCAAAACACGCTCTTTTGCGCATGCTCGAGTATTTGCCGCCGGATGAAGTCATCTTTCGCCAATCCGATGGCACCCCAATACCCATTTCCGACATGGTGCGGCATCTTCAAGAGGACGACGATCTCGCCGTCGAATTCCTTCGAGATCTTCACGGCGCCGCAATGCGTGTGCTGAAGGTGAAAAACAAGCGATGGAGCGCCACGTGACATCTCGGGTGCTCATTTTCGCGCCATACGTGGATGGTGATGCGGCATTGTGGAACAGCCGGTGGATCGCGCGTGAAACCGCACGAAACATTCCAGATTCGCTCGTCATTGAAGGCTGTGACGCTATCCGCACGTCGCTCGAATCAGCGTTCGCCGCAAGCGAATACGCCGGAGTCTTGCTTTGTGGTCATGGAGATTCGAATGCCGTGTTCGGAGCTGATGACTCGGAAGCGCTAGATGCGACGAACATGCACATTTTGCACGCCGATTGGGCCCATTTGCTTGCTTGTAACGTGGGACTTGCACTTGTTGGAAAGTGTGCAGATCATCGCGCATTGGTCGTTGGGTATCGAACCAGCGTCATTGTCGAATTTACAGTCGAACAATTGCCCATAGAACTCTACGACCGGCTCAAAACACTGCTTACCATTGGAACGCAGAGTTTGCTCGCCGGAACCCGTAAAAAAGCCGAACTGCGAAAACGCATCAACGAAGCTGCCGAAAACCTCGTCGAATGGCTAATCGACCATACAAATGATGGCGATTATCTTGGAATTCATTGCCTCGCCGAAACACTCGTGGATCGCATCGTAACGAACCGGTAAACGGTCCACCACGATTAGGCCAATCCGCCCCTGCGCCGAATTACCCAATGCGCCCCGCCAAACAACGCCGCGGCCAACGTCCAGCCCCACGGCGGCAATATCGGTGAAACGCGCCGCTCAATCGCAATCTGCGTCGCTTCGGGCAACGGTAGGCTTCCCACTCCATCCACATTGACCGCTCGACCACCCGTTGCCGCAGCAATCATTTGCAGGCGCTCAGGATCAGGACGCGTATCCGCCCATTCGTCGCCACCACGTTCGCACGCAAAATCGCGCCGCGTCGTCGGACCTCGACGCGCTTCATCCGCTTCGCCACCCGCTTCGTGTTGCGGCGTTATCTCGACCGTCGCCGAATACCCACCCGCTTCGAGCTTCCCAGCCTTTGCTTCGACCGGTTGTCCGGTACCATCGAGCCGCACCGACAACGTCCGCACGACGTCTGCACTACCTAGTTTACGAATGATTATTTTCGCTTCGCCTATTTGTCCAGGCAATGGGCGCAACGCCAACGTCGTTTCTTCACCAACCAAACACCCGTCTGGCAATTCCACGACCGCGGGCTCAAAACGTGGATCACGCATCAGCCAACCCAAAAGACCGTCCCAAAACGCCCCGTGCGCTCGTCCCGCAGAATTTTCAGCAAAATTACTAAAAAGCAATCGGTGCGAACCGTCCACAGCCAACGAAATGGTTCGACCATTGCCATATTCACCCAATGCCAAAATCGGCATCGGTGCGCCACTCGGCGTTTTTCGCGTCGGATGTTCAATCAACACCGTCGTTCCACTTCGCGCATCGCCTACGACATTCGATCCCGGCATTTCCGGCCACTGCTCGCCAATCAACTCGTGTAATGGCGACAGCACCGGAGCCACCCGACCTGCCTCGGTCAATCGCGGAACGAACGAACTCACATCCACTCCTTCCGCTTTGGGCGCGCCATCGAGCGCCACAGGAAGCACGGACGCGAGCGGCGTACTGGCATAATTGCCCGGGACAAACGCCTCGGGACCACCCACCATGATGAGACCACCGCCATTCTCGACATAACGCGAAAGCGACTTCAAGTGCTTCGACAAACCATACGGAAGCGCATTAAAGTCTTGCAGAACGACCGCGTCGAAACTCGGTAAATGCTGATTAAAGAGTTCATCGACCGGAAACGGAATCAAGGCCAGTTCGTCCTGGTGCGCGACGACATCATCGGAAACGGTGTCGCGCAAAATGAAAAATGCCACGACATCTACAGACGCGTCCGCCTTGAGCCACATCCGTAATGCACGCACGTCGTACGTCGGACGCCCAGCAACATGCAGCACGCGCACGCGATCCCGCGCCACGTCAATCGCGACATACCGCGTGTCGTTGTCCGGTACCGCATCGCCCGAAGGCGCCTGAATGCTCACTTCGACAATACGCACGCCCGCACGATCCAATGTCACGTCAAACTCGAGCGTCGCCGTACCACTCACGGCATTCGCACGACCCGACGCAAGTTCGGTCGGTTCACCCGCTTCGCGCAATTCGCGCAAACGAACGGGAATCGACGTGCAATCAATCTTGCCCGTGCAACCAACTTCGACCTGAAGCGAAAGCGGCTGATGCGCAACGGCACCACCAGCTGCACGAACCAGCCGCACACTTGCATCCCACGGAGCTTCCGTCGCCAATGCAACCGTGTGTAATGGAACGTCGAGCGCCCCAAGCGAAGCACGGATGGTTTCTCCTGGTTGAACATCGCTCGGACGATCAAGACGACCGTCGGACAAGACGACGATCGCCGCGGGCCGTTCATCCGCAGCGCGCGAGACGGCTTCGATGGCTCCAACGAGGTCCGAATGCGGCATCGGACGCGCCGATCGTAACGCCGCACCAAAGCGCCCCTCGAGCGATGGAGGCGTGTCGGCAGAACCGCCGGGCCCACCACCCAACGGAACGAGTGACCCATTGCCAAACGCAAGCGAAGAAAAACGCACTTCCGCGCCGCGTTTCTCGAGTTCCGCAAGAGCCCGAATCGCTTCGTCGCGCCGGGTTTTTCCGGACGAAGTCGGTAAATCGATCGAACGCGAGCCATCGACGAGCACCACGACGCGCGGTCCGACAAACGTGCCTTTGCCTTGGATCGCCACAGGCCGCAGCACTGCAAAAAGAAGTCCAACCGCTGCCAACACCCCGGAAAAAAACACCGACAAACGTGCAGTACCCGAACGTCGTAGCTCAATCGCGAGCAGGATCAAACTCAGCAGCACGAGCGCACTGGCCGCGATTTGGTACGAGGTCGAAAGGTCGCCAGACGGCGCGAACGTCGACGTCACGGACTCTCCGTTCGTCGACGCCGCATGAGAAACGGCGCGTGCACTTGGTCGTCTTTGTAGTTCGAACAAAGCACGTACATCGCGAGGTTCACCGCGAGACGCGTTGCTTGTTCACGCCCCGGTTCGCCTGCTGGAAGGATCGAAAAGGGAAACGTTCCATTCGGCGATCGTGCAAGCGCACCAAGCAAATCATGCGCGGAGAAGATCACCTGAGGTTGCCCTCCACGCATGATGACTTCGAGTTTTGCAGGGCCTTCGACTCGACCCATCGGACGACGGAGCAAGTAGAACGAGCGAAACAAGACGTTTTCGTTGGCAACGGGGATCGGAGCGCCATCGGGCACAACACGAGAAAGCTCGCGTTTCGCAGCCTTGCCAAATGCGCCTACGTCAGGATCGAAGTCATCGACGAACATGACCCCACCGAGCGCCAAAAAGCGCTGTAGGCCAGCGATTTCACGCGAAGTCAGCGGAGAAATGTCGGTTTCGCCGCCCCATACGACAAACGGTTCAGCAAGCAACGCCGGCGCATCGGCACGCACGGTCGTCGGAATGAGCCGTGCCGGAGCGCTCGTACGACGCACGAGTTCTTCCGACCATCGCCCAGGCCCCGTCGTGCGCGCGCCTTCCCAACGTGATGTGCCGGTGAGCAAAATACGCGGATTAAACGCGCCTTCTTCGCCAAACGCCCGCGACGAACGCGGCACGATCGCTACCAAAACAAGAACCACGCACAGGACAAACCAAGACAAAACCCGAGTACGCATCAGTCGAAATCCTCGACGTGCCACACGCCAGCTTCGCGCCGCATCTTGACTTCGTGTCCGCCAGGCACCTGCACCGTCGCGCGATCGCCGGAGATGTCGATCTCCAATCCTTCCGGGTTCTCGAGCCCCGTCACGAGCGACCGAAGGTCATTTTCGATGGCACTACGCGTCGAAGGCGAAAGCACGCGCATCAGACCAGCGTAACTACGTCGCGCCAAAACACGACGAAGAGCAGCCAACGCTTGTGCTGGACTACGTGCTCCCATCGGCAACGCATCGGCCGACGAGATCCGAAAAGCATCGCCTTCCAGTTCGAGCGTCGCATCTTCTCCATCGGCAAAACGCACGCGCGCCCGAGCTTTGATCACGCTGGCGGGTGATTCGAGGGCCTTGGCTTGATCCGCGAGTTCGCTTTTTTCATCGATCACGATGCGCGTAACTTCTTGCCGAGACAAACTACGTCGCCCCTTTTCACTGAGCATTTCGTAGATGGCGTTGGCATCTCCACGTGCAGCCGCTCGCGCATACGCGTGCACGGCATCTTTGGGGTTGGGCACAGAGGAACCACCACAACCCAGAGCAGTAACGACGACGGCGATGGCACACGCACGATGCTCGAGACGAAACACGCGGGCGAGCCTAGTACAAAATCGTCGCGCCGGAAGCCTTGGCCGTGATCGAACGCAAAAGAACCTATCTGTCGTGTTTCGTCGCGCGTAGGTAGATGGCCGAGGAGAGTGTTCGTTCATGCGCCCGCTGCCGATACGCCTTGCCGAAATTGCCGATGCTGAAGCTTATGGCGATCACATCGCGCGACATGCTGCGGAAAGCGGACGCGATGGAATGCCTTACTTCGCCCTTTCACGAGCGGTGGATCGAGCCACCATCATCACGGGAGCTTTGGAGCGGTGGGAAAAGCCTCTGTCGGAAGCCCTTTGGGGTCGGACGTTTTTCATGCTCGAACCCGGCACACGTCACATCGTGGGGCATTGTGAGCTGCGCGGAGGGCGGGTGCCGGCGGAGTTTCACCGGGCAACGTTGGGCATGGGCATCGAGCGGGCGTACACGAAGCAAGGGCACGGAGGTCGATTGATCACGGCCGCATCGGAATGGGCTCGAAAAGCGCCACGGCTTTCATGGATTGACTTGGGTGTGTTCGAGAAAAACGAACCTGCGCGTAAACTTTACAAACGTATGGGGTTTGTCGAAAACGGCTCGCGTGTGGATGCGTTTCACGTGGATGACAATATGCACGTGACGGACATATCGATGTCGTTACAACTATTTTGAGGTTTGTCGCGAGCAGAATTGATTACGGAGCCGCTGTTCCCATGAGGTTCGTCCGAACGAACTTTTCGCCGCCGCCCGGCGTACGGTAGACAATGGCCCAGCCCGTGCCGTCGGCGTCAATGGCTGCTTGGTCGTAGGTATCGTCCGACGGTGCATCGATGCATTTCCAATCGCCAATCGGAGCACCCGAAGCATCCAGTGGGCGGAATTCCGTCACGTTATCGGCTCGTTTGGCAATAAGTCCCAGGTTGCCGCCGATGGCTCCGAGATCCATAGCGAACTTGGTCCCGAGAAATCTGCGAGCAGACCCTGTCACATTGCCTTGAGCATCGAGAATCACGACAATCGTATCGAAAGAAAGACCCCCCGAATGCAAAAGCAAAGCATATCCCGTGGGCGTCTTCACGAGTTTTACCAGATAATGTTTGTAGGCATCTCCGGTCAGCTCCATGACCGAGCCGATAACGCCGGCCTTTGAAAGACGGGCAAACCTGCCACGAGCAATTCCATTTTCGACCGTGGTCCATGCCAAACCAAATTCATTGCCCGCGCGCACCATTGATGTCACGATGGACTTGACGGGCACACCATCGGCAAATGTAAAGGCAGGCATCGCATTGCTCGTGGAATCGACGAACCGTCCGCTCATGGATGTCGCGTTTGCCCATACGACCAACGAACCACCTGCGGAATCGCCGGCGATGGCCACGCCCGCTCCATTGGCATTGCCCAGCGGGACGACATTGCCCATCGGTGCATCATTGGAGGAATATCGCTGGAAACGAATCGACGTCCCATCGGCGGTGGCGAGACCGATCGTATTACCTTCGGAAGCGACGAGGTCGAAGTCTGGATCGAGCCCGACGACCGCGGCACTTGGCGTACTGCCGTCAAGACCAAACGTCACGAAGCCCGGCACAAAACGACCACCCGCCAAACGTTTTCCATTTACTTGGGTCAACGTATCGATAGCCGGTGCGTTTGATTTGTCCGGGTACAATGATAGCGTCGTGCCTACAAGTGCGTCGCAGCTCGTATCTGGAACATCGACGATAGCCACATTTCCGAGCCCGCCCGTGTTGCCACTGCCGCCCGTGCCTGCGGAACCTCCCGTTCCACCGATTCCACCGATTCCACCCACGCCGCCACTGCCGCCCATGCCGCCGGAGCCTCCGGTTGCGGTACCGCCCGAGCCACCCATTTCACCACTCGAGCTGGTCGACCCCGTCGAGCTGGAAGATGACGCCGTACCCGTCGGACGAGGTGTATTGGTCGAATCACTGCATCCAGCGACAACGACGATCGCTGCTGCGACAATGGGCAACAAATGGGTTTGGAGTTTCAGCATCATAACGATGGCGGACAGGTGTACGAGACGAGCCAGTTGTTGACTTTCGAGCCTTGTTTCAGGTCCGACGTGGGATTCATCGTGATTTGTAGCTCGAAAAATTCGCTATTGGCCACGGGCGATCCGCCAAAAGAAGTGAACAAATTGATGGGGCATCCGGCCGGACCGGCAGCGGAACAAATCTGTGTATTGGGCAAAGGCGTGGCTTTGGCCGTGCCGAGCGCGACGTAAGATGCTGCGCTGAGACCCGCATTGGTGCTCGCGACGCGCCCCTTCCAAACGACGTTGGAATCGATCGGCGTGGTCGTATCCCACGTCAAGTATTGCCATTGCACGCGCGTACCTGGTGGACAAATTCCTTGGTAGGTCAGGTTCTTGACAACCGGATTGGCCTGGTAGATTTGAACCGGCGTGCAAGGACTCTTGTTGGTTCCTTTCCACACGGTCCAATTGTTTTCACAAGAGCATTCTGCGAAATAATTGGGGTTGTCCGGAAGGTTGCCTGGGCCATTGAGTGGCCCGTTGATCTGGATGGTTCGTACACCGTTGCCCGGAAGAAAAGCCCCACAACTCGATACTTCGATACATCTGCCGGGAAGAATGGGCGGCGACCCTGCAGGAATGAAGCAAACGTCAGGATCATTGTCGGGTGTGCATGTGGGAAATTGGGACGAGTTACCAGGGAAAATGTAGATTCGGACGGGGGGAATGACCGGCGCATCTCCGCGATTGCAAACGGGAATGATCCGCGTTCCATCGGGTTTTTCACAAGCCAATCCGACCGAAACGTCTGGTCGATCCGGCGTGCAATTGCCATACTCTAGCGGATTCCATGGCATGCAACAGTTGGCCGCGCCGTCGTCACACGTCCGGCCATTGGTTCCCGTCGGCAAACAGTGCGAATCGAATTGGCAATCGAGCGCCGTCGTGCATGGGTTTTTGATGCCTTTGTTCTGGAAACCCCCGGGCAAACCATCAAGCAAATCATCGAAATC
>JANORL010000901.1:0-2414 GCA_031415295.1 Polyangiaceae bacterium
TCGAACTTTGCGATCTCGACCTACGCTCGGGAGATCCTGGCCGCGCGGGCCGATGGCTCGATCGCGTTGGCGCTTCGCTCACGGGGGAAGGGAAGAGCTGGATCGATCGTGAAGTGTCGTTACGTCGAGCCGAATGTGCACTCTCTGTTGGTAACGTCGAAGCAGCGTCGCGCGTAGCGGCACTCATTGATGCGGACAGAACCGATGGTCGCGGCGCGTTGGTGCTAGCTCGACTCGCCCTTGGGTCCGGACAAACTTCCATGGCGCTCGATTTGGCCCTTCGTGCATGCATCTTGGATGCCCCGGGTTCGTCCGAGCTACTTTCGTCGTTCGTCGCTGGATGTCGTGACGTGGTGTTGATCAGTCGCGCGCGGCGCGTAGTTGCTGCAGCCGGGTTGCTCGATGAACCTGCGTGGGCTGCTGCGTTTGCTTTTGCCGAAGGGCGCACTGCGGATGCACGAGCAGCGTTAGCACGAGGTTTGTCGAAAGGGAACCAAGGTGCGGCGGCTTCGCTTTTGCGACTCGCTACGGAGACGCGGGATCTCGATGCTCTTCACGCGTTGGCCGCGCGCGATCCCGAACGACTTCCTGAAGATCTACGTAGACTTCGTACCGGTGCGGTTCTCGCTGCCGAAGGTCGTGATCGTGATGCACTCGAACGTTTCGACGGCGTAGGCGGCGATGCCGCTGCTTGGGCGACGGAGCTAGCGCGGAGCATCGTTCGATCGTGGGTTCCCGCAGACGGTCAAGCGACGTGGCCGAAGTTGCTCGAAGAGTTACGTCAATCCGCTCGATCACTCGATCGCATGGACCTCGTGTCCGCCGTCGAAGCGATTGCGGTCGAACGGGATCGGCCGCTACGTGTCGCGGTCGTCGGCGAGTTCAACGCGGGAAAAAGCACGTTCTTGAATGCGCTGCTTGGCGAAGACGTTGCCCCGACTGGCGTGTTACCCACAACCGCGACGATGCATTGGGTCGCGTGGGCGCCAGATCCTTTCGCCCGGATCGTCGTTCGCGGTGCTCCGGATCGAGTTGTTCCGCATGGTGGCCTCAAGGCTGCTTTGAAAGAGCTTTCGACGTCGGGAGCACGAGTGGATCGCGTGTTTATCTATGCGCCCATCGAACGATTAAAACGTGTCGAGATTCTCGACACGCCTGGTTTTAATGCGCCTGATCCCGAGCACATCGCTGCTGCACGACAAGCGTTCGACGAAGCGCACGTGGCCATCTGGTTACTTGATGCGACGGGCGCGATGAAAGACACCGAGCGTCGCGTCTTGTCCGAGATCAAGGAACTCGGTGTGCCGATCCAGATTCTGATCAACAAGGCCGATCGTTTGACGCCCAATGAATTGGCGCATGTCCTCGAACACGTGCTGGCAGGTTTGTCCGAGACCGGCATCGGTTCGTACACGCCACCGATCGCGTTTTCTGCGCGGCTTTCTTTACGAGGTCGGCTTGGCGATGCTGATGCGCTGACCGCTTCGGGGTTTGCTGCGGTTGAAGCATTGTTTTCGGAACACATCGTCGATCGATCGTCCGACCTCCGCGAAACCGCGTTGCGGCGCAAAGCGTTGCGAATCGCTTCCGAGCTGGCTTCGATCGCGGCGGCCCGTGCCTCCGACGATCGCGAACGGATCCGATCCGCACGATTGCAAAGTGAAACGCTCGCAGCAGCGGCGGCGAAACTACGTCACGAGCGACATACGCACGCCGCGACAATCGAGAAAGCATTGGATCCCGTGCGTCGGGTGTTGGTCGCCGACTTGCGGCCTTTGCGACGTCTTGGAGATGGCGAGCAAGGCATCGATCCAGGTCTTCAGGCTTATGTCGAAGAACGATTCGTCGCTCGTTTGACCGATCCCATCGTGCTCGAGATTGCGAAATTGGCGGGCGTATCTGCACCGTCGACAGCGACCGCCAACGTACGCGCCGTGCTTCTTGGAGCCGTATCGGCGCTCGATCCAACGCTGGCACCTCAAGATCGACCGCTCGTACGAATCATCGATGCGGCCATCGCGGCCTTCGCTGCCGCGCTCGTGACGGAAGCGAGTGGACCTTTGCCACCAGCTCCTTTTGCGGCGCTCGAACAACGCGCGGCGTTGGTCCGCGATGCGCTCGTTTCACGGACCTAGATGTTCGTCCCATAAGTCCGTGTGAGTTCACCCCGGCGCCCCTCGTAAAACGCGCCTCACCCCCTAACCCCCTCTCCAACTCCGCATTGCTTTGCAATGCTGCGTGGAGAGGGGGAAAAGAGCCTCGTTTTTCCGACTCCCCCTGTTATGAAAGCCGGGCACGTTCTCGCTTACGCTCGAACGGCCCTAGTCAGTGCATTCGTCGGGCTCGCTTCGCGACCCGACTCTTGCCCTCTAGCCAGTTTACGATGGGGGGCTACGCCCCCCATACCCCCGAGA
>JANORL010000902.1:0-12827 GCA_031415295.1 Polyangiaceae bacterium
GTTTCGGTTTTTTCGTCACCGACGCGACAAACTCGACATCCGCGTTCATTACGCCCCCCGACCTCAACGCGTTTCTCGACGGTGACATCGTCAAAGCCGACGTGACGACCGGCGACGGAGGGCGGTCTTCCGCGACAAACCTCGTCTTGGTAACGCGCTCGCGCGCCGAAGTTTTCGGACGCCTCGTCCTGCGTTCCAGTCGACCTTACTTGAACATCGATCGCTCGGTCGCCAACACCGATTGGCCGCTCGATGGCGCGAGTCGTTTGTCAGAGGGAACCTACATCGTCGCGGACGTTTCTGGGGATAGAGTCGTTGTCGCGCGTGTTTTACCGCCAGATTCGGACATCGGTGTGGAACGATGTATCGCGCGGCATGGGTTGCGCGCTGTGTTCAACGCAGAGATCGAAACAGCTGCGACAGAATCGACGACGCGTACGGTCTCGACAAACATGCGGCGCGATCTGCGGAATCTGGCGACGGTCACGATCGACGCCGCTTCGACACGCGACATTGACGATGCGCTTTCAGCATACCCTGCGGATGCCGATGGAGCCTTACGCGTGCTCGTCTCCATCGCGGATGTCGATGCATTCGTCCCCCACCGATCGGTTCTCGACCGCGAAGCACGTTTGCGTGGCACGAGCGTCTACTTGGCAGGTCGCGTTTTGCCAATGTTACCCGAGAGTTTGTCCGCGGATGCCGCCAGTTTGCTTGAAGGAAAAGACCGGCCTGCGCTCACTGCCGAGTTGCGCATCGATCCGGAAGGTCGGATCACCTCGGTGGACATCTACGAGAGTTTGTTGCGATCGCACGCGCGGCTGACGTACGACGCGGTTGACGAGTTTCTCACGGAAGGTAGTTCGACGGACGTACCAAATGCCGTCGCATCCACGCTGCGATGGCTACGTACAGCAGCCGCGCGACTGAGTTCCGTGCGACAAACTCGTGGAGGCGTAAATTTGTCTCGCGATGAAGCGCGGATCGAACTTGACGCACGTACGGGACGCCCCACGGCAATCTCTGCGCAACGGGACACCGCTGCACATCGACTTGTCGAACGACTGATGGTGGCGGCGAACGAAGCCGTAGCAGGATGGCTCGTGGCGCGAGGTTTGCCCGGGATATACCGCGTCCATGACGAACCCTCTGCCGAACGTGTCGAAACGTTGGCGAAGGTCGCTCACAATTTTGGATTCGAAGCAGGTTTCGGATCGCGATTGACGCCGCGAGCACTTTCCGCGTTCGAAGCACAATTCAAAGATGGTCGTTTCGAACCCGCCATTCGCACAGTTCTTGGTCAAGCACTCGGACCCGCGCGATATACGCCCGATCCTGGGCCACATTTCGGGCTGGGTGCTCCGCTTTATTTACACTTCACCTCCCCAATCCGCCGTTATGCCGACCTGGTCGTGCATCGGATCATCAAGAGGTACCTCGAAGGACATCGCGAATATGAAGAATTGCGTGCCGAATTGGCGGTTCTTGCTTCCGATTGCGATCGATCGAGCGCTGCGGCGGGTAAAGCGGAAGCCGAGCGATCTCGTATGTTGGTCGCACAAGTGTACGCGCAAAAATTAGGCGACGAAGTCGTTGGAAACATCGTGGCCTTGAAGCCTTTTGGATTGGTCGTGCAGATTGCGGGAACGGGCGCAACGGGTTCGATTGCAATGGATGCGCTTCCCGGAGGGCCATTTCGTAACGACGTCGGAGCTCAAGCGCTCATCGGTCCTGGCCAAAGGTATGCCGTGGGAGATCGCGTACACGCGACGGTGGCATCGGTAAATGAAGAACTCGGGCGTATCGATCTTGTCCTGACCACTTGACACGAAGCGGCGTGAAGTCCCTCTCATCAACCAAAGCATGCGAGTAGGCTTGTTTTGCTCACTTGATTTTGGTACTCATCATTCATGTCCGAGATTACAGCACTGCATGCGCCGAATCATGGCGCTTTCTTCGAGTGGTGCCCTGAACCATGCGGAATAGCCGATGGGGACTCGATCGTCGCCCGTAACCACGCATTTCAGGCGTACTTTGGAGATGCCGGTTCGTTACGCGCATGTATCGATGCGTTGGACCATGACAAACTTCCGCGCGAAATCACGACTTCGTGCAAGTTCACGGCACGTCCCATCGTTGGCGCGAATGCTGGCAAACCCATGTCATGGACGGCGTGGCCCATTGAAGGGAACGTCGTTTGCGTACGTCTCGACGGCCCAGCAGATCCGGAAATTTCTCTCGCGCTCGCGCCCAACTTTGCGCAGGAGAATAATCAAGCGCGTGCGTTACTCAGCGCAGTGGCTGAATTGCCAGTCACTGTTTGGGCGATGGAACCCGATGGAACGTGCACGCTCTCTGTGGGAAAGGGATTGCGCCATTTTGGACTGGAATCGGGAGCACTTGTCGGGAAAAACCTTTTGCAAGTGTATCCGGCGAATTCGGAAACCCATCAAGACATTGTGAACGCGCTGCAAGGTGAACAGGTTTCGCGCGAGATTCGTATCGGCGAAATGACTTGGTTCAGTACCATTTTGCCGGTCCGCAATGCCTCGGGGCAAGAGATTACGCAAGTCTATGGTGTGGCCGAAAATGTCACGGAACGATCGCAAGCGCAGCGGCACATTGAAGAGCAACTCGCGCTGATCACGTCACAACAAGAAGCGATTGCTGCGCTCACCAGTCCGATCATCGAGGTTTGGCAGGGCGTACTTGTCGTGCCCGTCATTGGATCACTCGAAGGCGATCGCGCCAGCCGACTGCTCGAGAATTTGTTGACGGCAGTCGTCAATCGTCAATCGCGGGCGGTCATTCTTGATTTGACGGGGACGCAGGTGGTCGATCCGTCAACAGCGCAGAACCTCTTCGACATCATGCGGAGTATCCGTCTGTTAGGCGCCCAAGGACTCGTGTCGGGTATTCGACCGAATGTCGCAAAAACAATGGTGGAACTCGACATTGCAAGTACATCGTGGCAGACGTACCCCACGCTCGCTGAAGCATTACGGCAACTCATCAGCCAACGAGCACGCAAGGGATGACGCACAAGAACGGCGCTGTGCGAATGCAGGACATGATTGATGCGATTCAATCAGAAACGGGCGCGGAGATTGGGGTGCACGTGAATGGTTGCCTGAACGGACGGGGAAAGCCGTAACTGCGCCAAAGAATAAGCAACCAAAGCACGTTACAACGGGTTTGCCCCAACGTGCCGGTTACGCCCGACGACAGACATCGGCAGCATCAACGAATTTCTTGCCTGTCATGGGGAAACGAGATACTTGTTCGCCATGACCAGCGAAGGGCCTATCCGACTCGAGCGTCGCCCGGAAGCTCGTACATTCACCGTTGGGCAACTGCTGCAAGCCGTGCGCGACGGCAAGATTCGAGTACCCGAATTTCAGCGCCCCCTTCGGTGGAAATCTCAGCATGTTCTCGACTTTTTCGACAGCATCTACCGGGGTTTTCCCGTGGGAACCCTCCTCATTTCACGTGGCAAGGCGGACAGGCAAACGCTTCATTTCGGACCGATCGTCGTCGATGCGCCCGAAGTAGCAGAAGCGTTGTTCATCGTCGACGGGCAGCAACGAATCACCACTCTCGCCGCAGCCATTCTGCATCCAGATACAACACCGCGAAACGGTATCTTCGCCGTATGGTTCGATTTGGAAAACGAGCGGTTCGTCCGTATGACGATGCCGGTACCGCCTCCCACCTGGATACCACTCAATATCGTCGGAAGCCGCAAAGCCACAAACAAGTGGGCCCACGAATGGCCACTTCATCGCGAGCATCCGACGCTGGTCGATAGGGCGTTCGAATTGAATGAAGCCTTGGAAGGATACCAATTTCCTAGCTATATCGTTGAACAAGCTTCGGACGAGGCGTTGCGGGTGATTTTCAATCGGGTAAATACGTCGGGCGTCGATATGCGCGAAAGTGAGGTCTTCGACGGACTCTACGGCAAGAAGGCGGGCGACTCGGTCAAAGGCACCATTGCCCGCCTCGCCGACTCGACGGGATTCGGTCAATTAAATCCGGAGTGGTTTCTGGATTGTTTCAAAGCGGTTGAAGGGTTCGACGCGGGCGTCAAATTCCGTGATGGTATGGAAATGCCATCATTGCGACGTACGGAAAAAGCCATGCGGCGCGCGATTTCTTTTCTCATTGACGACGCGGAAATTCCCCATGTGAAGCTCTTGCCGTACAAGCTTCCGCTCACGATACTTGCTCGTTTTTTCACCCTACACGCCAACCCCGAACCTCGCGCTCGACGCCAACTTTCCTGGTGGGTTTGGCGCGGCGCAATCAGCAGCAAGCACGTCGAAGGCAATCATGCCACCATCCGAGAATTGCTCGCGAAGGTCGGCCCAGACATCTACTTCTCCATCGCCCAACTTTCCTACACGCTGTTTGATGCCGAAGGCCAGCCCCCATTGCCATGCGAAGAACATTGGACAACACTGACATGGGATGGCCACGCCGCAATGTCGAAGCTATTTGCGCTCGCTCTGTACCATTGGCGGCCACGCGATCCTGCCTCTGGAAAACCGCTCAGTCAAGAAGCATTGCAGGAATTTCTGGACGATTACGCGCTCGGCAAACTAGTCATCGACGTCAGTGAAGCTCGGCATGGCGTACTTGCTCGGCACATCATGGACTTACCAGCCGAGGGCAATGTGAAACTTTTGGCGAATGCTTCTCATTTAATTCGCAGCAGCCATGCGATTGATGAAAAGGCAGCCGACGCGCTACGTCGAGGAGATTGGCCCGCGTTCACGAAATATCGATCGCAGGAATTAGGTTGGCGCATGCAGGAGTTTTTCATGCATAAATCCGGTCGAAACGAAACCGAACGGCCTTCTGTTGCCGCAATGATACAACGTGTCGATCTCTTGGCGAATTCCGCATGAGTGTCCTCGACGTCCTGCTTGAAAAAACGCGCGTCGGATTCCTTGAACGAGAAGACGACGAAAACTACCGGTTCTCATTTGACAACCGTTGGCTCGAACTCGAAATGGACGAACGACCTGTACTCGGCCAATTTTTCGAAGATCGCATGCCCGACGATATCGTGACAGCTTGCATTCCCTGCTGGTTTGCCCATTTGCTTCCCCAAGGGCCACTGCTGCGCATGATCGCCCGTGACGCTGGAGTCGAAGCGGACGAAGATTTCGATATTCTGCAGTACGTAGGCGCGGATTTGTCCGGTGCCGTCATTCTAAGACCGGGAACCCCACAACCCCATCGAAAGAAGACCACCGACGAATCAAAGGCTGTTGTTGATGGACGGTTGCGGTTTTCAGCGCTCGCTGGAGCGCAATGGAAGCTTTCCGTACACGAAGGCGAACGCGGAATCGTTCTTCCGGTGCAAGGAGGGGCGGGCGATTGGATTGCCAAATTTCATAATCCAGAGTTCAAGGATCTACCGCGCATCGAACATGCGACAATGACCTGGGCGAAGAATGTCGGTATTGATATTCCTCCTTTCCGGCTCGCAAACGCCAACGAGTTTATCGACCTTCCGGTAGGAATTCCCACGGGAGACGGGAGCGTTTTTCTCATCGAACGATTTGACCGTCGACCCCAAGGCAAACGCATTCACATGGAAGACTTCGGGCAGGTTTTGGATAGACCTCCCGGCAATGGTCCTGATGGTCAGTTTTCTATGCGATATGAACACATCGCGTCCGTCCTAGCACAAATTGGTCGGGCTGGCGACGTTCGCCAATTATGCGAACGTATCGTTTTCTGCGCTCTCGCTGGCAACGCCGATGCGCACCTCAAAAACTGGAGCATTATCTATCCCAATGGTCGCACGCCGCAATTGTCGCCCGCGTACGACCTTGTTTCTACCGTCTTGTATCCCAAACTTGATGATTTCCTAGCGCTTGAGCTTGGCAAATCGCGCCTTTACGAAGACGTCAATACGCATTCATTCGAGTTGTTTGCGCGGGTGACCAACCATTCTCATGACGAAGTCGTCCGTTGGGCAATAGAATACGCGCAAAAAACTCGCGCCGTATGGGACGAACACGCCACCGATTTCGAATATGCAGCAAACGAGCGCGCAAAGATTACGAAGCACCTCGACCGTATACCACTCGGACGTTAGCCCCGCTAATACATCACAACGGTTCTTTATTGCGAGTACGCGTCGGCTCATTCCCGTTATTCTCCCCCACCCGCTTCTTCTTTTTCTTCGATTTCTCCCCGTGCCGCGCAGCAACCTCGGGATCCCGATAAGGTCCCAATGTCGAATCCGTCTTTTCGTCGTTCACGACGGGACGACCTTTTGCGTCGAGCACCAGTGTGTGATGTTCTTCTGGGCCAATCGATTCTTTATACGGCTCATATAAAAAATCCGCCGGCGCTTGGCCTGCAAAACCAGGTATTGGCACCGCTGCATGCACCGAACGACCTACACGCGCGCCAAATTTACGCTCGCTTTCTGGCAGCTGCCTGTTGCGCCAACGGGCAACCAACCAATACACGCCAAACACGAACAGCAGAAACGCCACGATCACCATACGCCACCTTCATGATCCGGCAAGAGTCACGAACGATTTCAGGCTATCTCACGTTCCGCCAACAACGCAACGAAAAAAATCAAGCGCGTCCATTGGCTTGTGCCCATTCCGCATCGCGTGCGGCGAGAAAAACAGGCAACCTTTTCAGCCAACGTTCGCCCGCAGTCGGTCGTTCCAGCACGAAACGCAATGCTGTCATGAATTCGAGTGGCACCCCATCCAATCCCTGATCAATACACGCTTTGCCAAGGCCTGCCAATATCGCTTGCGCCAATTCGTAACCAACGGGCCATTGCGACGGGGTCAGTTTTTCTCGAGGTTCTTGCCAATACGCTTCACACGCCGCCGCATCGTAAGACGTCCAGCTCCGACAAACCAGCGGTCGTACGTCGTGAATGCTGCATCCTCCGTCCGTATCGAGCAACGGACACGATATGTGTTTTTCTGCCCGCGCCGCCCGAGACAACCCACGCGTTTTCGTATCGGTTTCGCAAATACGTTCGAGAAGTTTAGCCAACTCTTCTGCGGATTTGTTTTTTCGTAAATAGTCGCCAATTCGTAATACTTCGGGCGCTAGGACGAGCACTTTGGCTTGGCAACACGTCGAGCATCCTCGGCGACACGCAATGGGCATTTCCGGCGGCTCTTCGTGCTTTGCAGCCTGCACGATTTGCTCCGCACGTATGGACGCCATACCCGCAGCCTCCATTGCTCCCGTGACGTCCCGACAAACAAGGGGACCAAGCACCGCCGCAGTGTCAAGCGCAACAGCGGCCAGAACGTCCGGCGAATACCGCGTCGGAATCATCCGAGCAGCCTGCCCGACAATCGGCAGCCGACGTGGCGCATCGTCCTTCATGCGACGCTACATACCACAAAGAAGCCAAACCGCCGTCCTCGAATTGCCATCGCCCTGCCCCGCACATTTCTGCAGCCAACCTGCACGATATCTGAAACTTTTGGTTCCCTCTCACGTTCTATGTCGCACGCCGCGCCCCTCGCGTATCATCTTCGTACAGGTTTGCCTCTATGGAACACCGCCGCCTCGCCGCCATCCCCCTCGCTCTTTTGTCTGCATTTGCTGCTGCTTCGAGCTGCACGGCACAACCGCCCCCGCCGCCAAAAATCGTCGCGCAACCCCAGCCAAAGACGATATCCGCGCCACTCGTCGTCGCAACGACGCTTCCTCCGCCGGCGCGAAAACCATCGCCCCCTCGTCCACCACCGCCCGTCATCAGCGCGCCGATGCTCGGAGACCCAGCCGAGACAAACCTCGGTGAAGCACGTCTCATTACGTCGAGTTGCGAAAACTATCGAGAGACGGCGCGAAAAATAGCCGACGAGCGCGTCAAACAAATGAAAGACGACGTCGACGAGGCATTCCGCAGTTGGCATGAATCTCAACCCGATTGCTGGCAAGAATCGCGATTGCTTGCTGAAGAACGAGGTGAAAGCATTGGTTATGGAGGAATGGGAGGAGTTTCCGGCGTTGGCGGCGCACTCGGCAGTTTGCCCGGGGGCATGATGCTCGGCGGAATGCCCGTCCCTGCAACGAGAAGCGCCAGTGGAGGAGGGCCGGTTCGCGTGACCAAACCATCCACCGAACCGTCGCGTCGTCCGACAGAACGTGTGCTTACGAGAACAAAACCCAAAGAAAGCTCCGCAAGCGGACCGAAAGCGGCCGAGAGTGCGTCCGGTACGAACAATCAAGTGGTCGGTGTCGATGAAGCCGATATCGTCAAGACCGACGGTCGGTATGTTTATCTATCCATGAATGGCGCGCTCCGGATTATGGAAGCGCTCAATCCCAAAGTTATTTCCGTGACCCGTATGGCCGGCGACGTGCGCGAAATGTTCATCGAAGGCGATCGCGCCGTCGTTTACACCGCGAGCGGCAAACAAGGTCGACCGTGCACGTATGCGTACGATTGCCAATTCGCTGGCGATGGAACGGCCACGCGTATTACCGTATTCGACATTGCCGATCGCGCTGCACCAAAACAAGTGCGGCAAATCGACTTTTCCGGATCGCTCATGGCTGCGCGACGTATTGGTCACGCCATTCACACCGTCGTTGCCGACAATGACTCGCAAACGCCGACGTACGAAACATGGCCTGGGGGCATGGAAACATGCGGGAACAAGGAAGCATTCGTCCGCAAAGAATTCGCCAAACTCAAGGTCGAAAACGAAAGAAAAATTCGGCAAAACGTTTGGTTTCCAACCATCAAAGAAAAAAACGTCGAAACTCCGATGTGCGGCGGACTGCTCGAAACGGCCATCAAAGACGGTCAATCTTTCACGACTGTTTCGTCATTCGACATGTTCGACGACAAAACACCTGCAGTCACCTCGACCATTCAAAGCCGCCCTGGCGCCGTGTTCGCGTCCTCCAATACGCTTTATCTGTCCGTCGTGCATCAGAAGAGCGCTCCAAAAAGCAGGTGGTATTCGTTTTACCCGACGGTAAACGAAGTGAGCGAGATTCACGCTTTCCGCATTGGCGAAACGCCCAAAGCGACGCAATACATGGGCAGCGGCGTCGTCCCCGGCCACGTGCTCAATCAATTCGCCATGGATGAATGGTACGGGTATCTGCGCGTTGCCACATCGCAAGGTCGCGTTCCCGATCCCAAAACCCATAGCGTTTTGTCGATCCTCGCTCCAAGCAAGAACGGAAACCTGGTACGCGTCGGCGCAATTGATAACATCGCACCTGGCGAAGACATTCGCGCGGTTCGTTTCGACCAAGATCGCGGATATATCGTGACGTTCAAGAAAACTGATCCCTTGTTCGTCATGGATCTGTACGATCCTGCCAAACCCGCCATTTTGGGTGAACTCAAGATCCCCGGGTTTTCCACGTACATTCATCGCATCGACCCGGATCACCTGTTGTCCATCGGCTTCGACGCAAATGATCACGGCGACTTCGCGTATTTCGATGGAGTCATCTTGCAATTGTTCGACGTGTCGAAACCAACCGATCCACAACTCATTCACAAGGAAAAAATCGGGACGCGTGGGTCGAGTTCCGAGGCGGCGACCAACCATTTGGCGTTCAATTATTTCGCCGATCGCGGGCTACTCGCCATTCCAATGACCGTCTGCGAAGGCGGAAGCGATGGCGTGCATGGAACCACGCTCGCCTTCAGCGGCTTACTCGTTTACAACGTCGACATCGACAAGGGTTTTACCAAACTCGGCGGCGTGGACCACGGCAAACGGGGAGCCAGCTGCGGAACGTGGTGGTCGCATGCCAATTCGCTGGTCAAACGCAGCGTTTTTCTGGACGATCTGGTGTATTCGATTGCGACGGATCGCTTGAAGGTGCAACGCATGACGAGTTTCGGAAACGACCTTGCCGATATCGCGCTGATGCCGTAATCACTTCTTGAACACGCCGGCCACGACGAGCAACGCAATCACGATACCCATGAGGCTTTCGCCGGCAATAAAGCCCGACGAGATGGGAATCGTGTATCGTTCACCGATCGCCGGTCGGAACTTCCGCAGAAGCGCCGCAATGGCGGAACCAATGAACATTGCAATCGCGTTGCTTCCTGGAATCACGAGTGCAATGCCCAACCCGGATGGCGACGGAAGAAATGTGACCAGTTTTTTCGGCGCAAACCGTTCCGCAAGCGCCAATGCCACGCCAAGTGCCAACCCAATGCCTACAGCCGTATCGGCGCCAGCGGGCAATCCTCCCAAGCCCCCTGCGAAGGCCTTCGATACGCCTGCCCACACGAGGCACGACGGCGCGGGCCATTCATCACTGCCCAACACCGAAGGATCGGGAATGATGAGCCAAAACGCCGGAACCACGACAAGCGCTCCGGCGACCACGCCAAACAGTTGGCCTTTGAATTGTTGGCGAGGACTCGCGCCCAACAAATAGCCACTTTTCAAATCCGTCAACAGGTCCGCGGCATGCAGACCAATACCACCCGTAACATTGCCGCTCATGATATTGCCGGTCAAATTCCCCGGCGTGAGCGCGCCATAAATGGCCTGCGTTACGGGACCTAAAGCTTTCGTCGGTGTCACGTCGGTTTCGCCGGTAACGCGCGCCGCAACAAACCCCATGAGGACCGCCAAAGGCACAGAGACGAGACCGGCCCAGAGCGGAATCTTGAAAAGAAATGCCATCAGCGTAACGATGACTGGAGCCAATATCCCGAATCCAGCAGGAAACCACCACTCAGGGCATTCCACGTCAGCAAGGGGATCCTCGTCGGTCGACTTCTTTTTGGAGAACAGCGCCGTAAAACCGCTAAGCGACCGAGCAATACTTTTGTAATCGAGCAAGAAACTCGTAATGCCCGAAGCGACAAGAATCGACGCGCCGGGCCACAAAGTCCAGCCCACAATAGCTTTGTAACTCGCTTCGGGAATTTTTCCTTCCGCCAACAAACGAGGAGCCAAAACGACGTAACAAGCAAGCGACGAAAGCAGCAACGACCAACCCGTACGAAAACTCATGAGCGCGCCTGCGCCGACGAGCACGAGTTCACTTTTGAGCGTAATCGTCCAATCCTTGGCGGCGCGTCCGGCGATCATGAACGGCAGCGGAATGGAGGCCGGAATATTGAAAGGAATCCACGACGCCTTGGCATCTCGAAAAAACGCAAGTAATGCGCCGACAATGCCCGCCCAGCCCAACAACTTCGCTTTGTCGCTACCACCACCCGACGTCGGATGATGAGCGGCTTCGTGCATCGATTTCAGCGTTTCCGCGGTCGCCATACCGGTGGGAAACGCCAAGCCTTCACGATTGATGAGTTGTCGCTTGATCGGAATTGCCGCGCATACACCCATCGCCGCAATGACGCCGAACCAAAGCATCATCCAACCCGTACTCGGACGCGTCGTCGTGACCATCAAAAGCGCGCCGAATGCGGCCATGTTTCCGCCGCCGGTCATGTATCCTGCGGCGGAAGCAACGGAACCCATCGCATTGTTTTCGAGGATAGTAAATTCGCTCCCCGACAAACGCATCGCCCGAAGCAACTCGAAAATGGAAAATGCCAAAATACAGGCAGTCAGCGTGACACCAAGGCTCCAGCCGGTCTTGAAAAAGACGTAGAGGTTGGACAAACACATGACGCCGCCAATGAGCATTCCGGCAATCACGGCGCGCACGGTGAGTTGTTTTTCTCCGCGGCGGTATACCGTGTCCAGCCAAACTCGCTCTGGATCGGGTTTGCCCTCCGGCGCGGGGGCTTCCACTTCTTCGGGTTGGGGACTCGCAGTCGTCATGATTTTTCGTGGACTCCTGGGCAAACAGCAACCATTTTCGCGGCTGAATACGTCATCATCATTATCAAGGCGTGATTTTCCCAGCCAGCGCGAATATCGGCGCGTAGAGCGCATAAAAGCAGAAAACGACACCACCGAGGCCCATGGCTATCCCGGACAAACCGAACGCCAACGCCATGGAATTCGCCCCTCGCGTGCGGACAAACATGCCCAGAGCACCCAAGACGACGGAGATTACTGCTGCGCCGAGTGGAACGACGTGGGACAAAACGGCGCGCGTTATCGCGGGCACCTCGGTCGCGAAATCCTTGTACAACTTCGTATAAGCGGGAATTGCAAACCGGTCGAGCAGCACGAGAGTCGCGGCGAAGGAAATCGCAACGAGCGTAAGTACGAGATCGACCGGATGAATTCCATTTTTGTCCGCCGTGGCGTCGGATTCCAAGACAAACCTCCCAAATGCGCCGTTCGAATCAGCCACAACCGCCGTCGATATTTAATGCGTCAACATCGAATGGCTCGTTCAACGGAACCCATGGTCCAACGGGATCGAAAGTAATTGTGGCGTGAAGGTCCACTGCGCACGGAAATCCACCAGGAACCACGAGCGTACCCATTCCTGCTGTGGCATTGGCAAACGTCGCAGGTTGCGGAGGAAAACCCATGGTCATTACGCAATCATTGACGTTATTCGTCACTTCGGCATGACTCGTGACCCACGGTGTCGTCACATCGATCGCGATCGGTCCTGGTCCGCTAAAACCTTCCACAAAAATGCGGAAGCAAAGGTTTCGAGTGTGATCGATCTTGAAAATGACGAATCGCGGCACATGCGTAAATAAACTATACCCGACATATTCCGCAGGCCCCGGACCTCCATCCACAGGTCCGCCGCCGCCATTTCCGCCGTTTCCGCCGTTTCCGCCACTACCGCCATTACCGCCACTACCACCGAATCCGCCGGTTTCGCCACTCGAAGTACTCGATACGGTCGTTCCGCTCGTCGTCGACGAGCTTTGATCGTCGACCTCCGTCGAG
>JANORL010000903.1:0-4264 GCA_031415295.1 Polyangiaceae bacterium
CAACAACGCGACGGGGCTTCACGTGGCACGAAGGCGACGATGACGTAGGGCTCATCAATGCGAAAGGGCGTATCTACGATCCGAAGATTGCGCGCTTTTTGCAGACGGATCCATCACGATGCCGCGACCGGATCGGTGAACAATCCCCTCCGAGCGCTCCGTCCATCGTGACAACAGGTCCAGCAACGTGCTGGCCACAACCAGACACCTCTTTCCACCCCCTGAAAAGTGCTCTCCGAACGTCCAGAGAAGTCTTCTCACCTCTACAAAACCCTCGTTGCTTCAACAAGACAACGCTTTTCACCTTACCGGACAAGCCGTCGGCACGACGCAACGACAGTTCAGAGGTGGTCAGAAACGTTGTCAGAACGACGGGACGACTCGTTTGACATCACCGGCTACGTTGTCGCCGCGATAGGAGCGTTGTTTTCATCGTACTGCATCACAAATGTTGGAAAATTTCTTGACCGAGTGACCACAATTGTCGTACACGCCGGTCATGGCGAATGCAACGGCTTCCGAATTGTCACGATCCATGAAACTCGATGTGGGCAAGGCACTCTTGGCGCGGCTGGTGGCGCGAGCGAACGTTGGCCCAAAAGAAGACTTGCTCGATTCGTTCATTCCTCAATTGCAGGATGTCACGGCTCGATTGGAAGTGCACGTGGACGGCAAAGCAGCAGCGAATGCCATGCGTACGGCGCAGCTATTGCGTGTCGAAATGGCGGATTGCGACGTCGATGCGTGGCTGCGACATCACGAGGCATTTCTGGCGATCGAAGCAGCGCGGCATTTGGGTCCGAATGCAGAAGCGGCCAGTTCTCTGCACGATGCAGCGTTTCCGGAGGGGATATCGTATGCGGATGCGTATGTACCCGAAGAAAACCGTCTATGCCGCGACGCGATGGTGGTGATTCGATCGGCGGAACATGCGGCGACCGTATCCGCAATTGGTTTGCCGGTGGAATGGACGACGAAGTGGGAAACTGCAATCGACGAGAGTGACGCCGCGTTTGCCGATGTGCAGCTCGCGCGCGAATCACGCGCGACGCACGTCGAAGAAGGGCGCGATGCCGAATCGGACTTTGTGGAACTTGCGGTGCGATTGCGACGATATTTGGATGCTCGCGCGCCACGGTCGGACAAGGCGAAGATTGCCGAAGGGCGTGAGCTTTTGCAACCGCTCGTGGATGCGTTGAAGAAAGTGGCGGCGGAGAAAGCGGCGCGCAAAACGCGAAGGCAAGAATCGTCAGGGACCTGATCGCGTTTTTCCCTTGCCAACCTGCTCGCGTTGGCAGTAACCTCGCGCGCCATGCGCTTTGGCCGAACCCGTTTGACTTCGCGCTCCCAGTCCGAGGGCGCTTCGTGAATCCCCCCGCGGGTCTAGCTCCCGAACAACGAGCACGAGTCAAGATCGACGCCGCCTTGGCCGATGCCGGCTGGATCGTTCAGGACTACGCGCGGATGAACTTGACCGCGGGCAAAGGCGTTGCCATTCGCGAATTCCCGCTCGTTTCGGGTCAC
This sequence comes from Polyangiaceae bacterium, assembly GCA_031415295.1. GTDB lineage: Bacteria > Myxococcota_A > Polyangia > Polyangiales > Polyangiaceae > Polyangium. The sequence continues at coordinate 1,525 of JANORL010000903.1, forward strand.
GGGTTTGCCGACTATCTACTTTTCGTCGGTGCCAAAGCGGTCGGCGTGCTCGAAGCCAAAGCCGAAGGGTTTTCCCTGACCGGCGTCGAAGGGCAAGCAAAAAAGTACGCGACGGGCCTTCCCAAAACCCTCAAGACGCGCGTTCAACCACTCCCGTTCATGTATCTGTCGACAGGCACGGAGACGCGCTTCACCAATTTGCTCGATCCGCGCGCTCGAAGCCGACGTTTGTTTCAGATTCACCGCCCTGAAACACTCGCCGAATGGCTCGATGCCGACACGCTCGATGCGTGGGTGAAAACGTTGCACGGCGAGGGCTGCGGGTTCTATACGGCCGCGGGGGATACGCGTCCTTCGTCGTTGCGAGGGCGTATCTCGGCACTTCCACCCATCGACGAGGCCGCGGCATTCGGCAAACGATTCGGTAATCAGGTCGAAGCGATTGCCAAGCTCGAACGGTCGCTCAAGGTCGACAAACCCAGGGCGCTTATTCAAATGGCTACGGGGTCCGGCAAAACCCGCATGACCGTGCATTCCGTCTATCGCCTCATCAAATACGGCGGGGCGCGGCGCGTGCTCTTTTTGGTCGACCGCGGCAATTTGGCCGAACAAGCCGAACGCGAATTCCACGATTTCGTCACGCCCGACGACAATCGCAAACTCACCGAACTGTATACCGTTCAGCGTCTCACGTCGAATACCATTGGCTCATCGACCAAGATTGCCATTTGCACGATTCAGCGTCTGTATTCGATGCTCAAGGGCGAACCGGACATGGACCCGACGCTGGACGAACTGGACGAAAATGGCGCGCTGCGGCTTCCGCCTGGACTCCCGGATTCCGAACCATTGCCGGTCGTGTACAATAGGGATTATCCGCCTGAATTCTTCGACGTCATTTTTATCGATGAATGCCACCGATCGATTTATTCGCTCTGGAGCCAGGTGCTCGAATACTTCGACGCGTATCTGGTGGGTCTCACGGCCACACCGGCGCAGCACACGTATGGCTTTTTTAATCAAAACCTGGTGATGGAGTATTCCCACGAGCGCGCGGTGGCGGATGGCGTGAACGTGCAGTTTTTCCGGTACAACATCCGCACCAAGATCACGCAAAAAGGGTCGACCATCGAAGCTGGGCCTGATACGCGGCTGAAGGTCCGCACGCGTTCGGGCGAACGGTGGCTGAAGCCGGACGAAGACATCACGTACCGCGGCAAAGACCTCGATAACAGCGTCATTGCCCCCGACCAGATTCGCCTGATCGTGCGGACGTTCAAAGAGCGGCTTTTCACGGAGATCTTCCCCGGTCGGTCGGTCGTGCCCAAAACGATCGTATTTGCCAAGGATGACGACCATGCCGAACGAATCGTGCAAATCATACGCGAAGAGTTTGGCGAGGGTAATGAATTTTGCCAAAAGATCACGTACAAGACCACGGGGGCGAAACCTTCGGATCTGATTCAACAGTTTCGCACGGCCTTCGAGCCTCGGATGGCCGTGAGCGTGGAGATGATTGCGACGGGAACCGACATTCGCGCCGTCGAGATTGTCATGTTCCTGCGCTCGGTGGGGAGCCGGGTGTTATTCGAGCAAATGAAGGGCCGGGGCGTGCGCGTCATCGACAAGGACGAGCTGACGAGCGTGACGCCGGGGGCACTGGCGAAGACGCATTTCATCGTGATCGATTGTGTGGGCATTACCGACACGGATTTGCAGGATACGTTGCCCATCGAGCGAAAGCCCAAGGTTTCGCTGAAGAAATTGCTCGACACGATTGCCGCGGGCAGCACGGATCCGGACGTGCTTTCGTCGATAGCGGCGCGTTTGGCGCGGCTGGATCGGGAATGCGGGCTGGAGGAACGCAAGGCTGTGGAAGAAGTGTCGGGGGGACGGGCGATTTCGCAGATTGCGGGCGCCATTCTGGCGGCGCTGGATCCCGATACGCAGGTGCGCCAGGCGCGGGAGATGTTCGGCATTCAAGCGGCGGCGGAGCCGACCGAGGCTCAGGTGGAAGCGGCGGCGGAAACGCTGGCGATCAACGCGGTAGCGCCGCTGGCGACGAATCCGGATTTACGGATCAAGCTTCAGGAATTGCGGCAATCGTTTGATCAGATCATCGATCACTTGAGCCGGGATGAATTGCTGGTGGACAAAACCGGGTTTGCGCAGGACGACCGGGATCGGGCGCAGGCGTTGGTGACGTCGTTCGAGCAATTCTTGGCGGAGAACAAAGAGCAGATTGACGCGTTGCAATTCTTTTATTCGGTGCCGCATCGGGAGCGATTGAGGTTCAAGGACATCAAGGCATTGGCGGCGGCGATCAAAGCGCCTCCGCGGTCGTGGACACCCGAGGCGTTGTGGAATGCGTACGAGCGGCTTTCGAAGAACAAAGTGCGCAAGGTTTCGGGGCAGCGGCTCTTGACGGACATGGTGTCGTTGGTGCGGTTTGCGCTGCATCAGAAAGACGAATTGCGACCGTATGCGGACGACGTGCGGGATCGATTTGAGCATTGGATGGCGGAGCAGTCGAACAAGGGGCGAACGTTTACGGCGCAGCAGGTGCGGTGGTTGGAGATGATGCGGGATCATATTGGGACGAGCATCGAGGTGGACGTGGACGATTTTGATTACACGCCATTTGTCGAAGCGGGCGGGTTGGGAACGGCGACGCAGGTATTTGGCAAGGAGTTGCGGGTGATTTTGAAGGAGTTGAATGAGGTACTGGCGGCATGAGTGA
>JANORL010000904.1:0-4819 GCA_031415295.1 Polyangiaceae bacterium
GGCGGGGGAAAGGCAAACCATTTGTTCATGTTGCCCGAATCGAGCAATGACATCAATACGTGATTGGCACTTTTTAACCGAGCCAAAAGTGGCTGGCACCTTTTCCAAAGTGGCTGGCACCTTTTCCAAAGTGGCTGGCACCTTTTCCAACGCGTGTGTTGCGCAAAACAACCGCCGCGAAGCGGCTTCGTCCAACCTTTACCTGCTGAGTTCTTCGCAGTCCGGATTCTTCACCGCAGACCAGCAATCCAGTAGTGCCACCGTACTCGAACAGGCAGAGCTCGTCATTCCGCTCCACTACCGAGTCAGAGGGGGACGGATCTGGTCGGTCGCACCGTTGGAGCAAACACGCACAGCGTTGCGATTTGCGGGAATGGGACCCTCATCGTTGGCAAGGGTGGCGTGTCGGTGACGATTACCCGCGCTGACGCGAACAGCCCTCCTTGATAGCGGCGTTTTCGACGCCACTGTCAGCCCAAAGGTGCCAGGCACTTTTGGCGGCACCTGATACAGACAACGACCATGATGATCCCTTCGGTTGGCTTGAATAAGAATAGGCCTCCAGACACGGCTTCGTCTCGCCACAGTATTGACAGGCCAATCGTTTCGCCATATTTTTCTTTTTCGCCAATGATGGTGCAAACCATCGCCCACTCATCGAGCCCTGCCCACTGCCAATCCGAAGAATCGTGATCACCGATCGGCAAATAATTGATGTGTCCGTGATCGTCGTAAGACCAGCCCATATCGAGAAGCACGTGCAGAATGTCGAGCGACTTTGATGGGAATTCTTGAATTTTGAATTCGATGCTTGCCGAACGGCCCATGTTTCCCCGACGGAGATCAGATTCGATGCTCGCAGATGACGTCAATATTGCCGCAAATGGAATCGTTGAATGCGTCGAGGTCCTCGGCAGGAATCCAGTATTCGGCATGGATTTTCGATCCGACCACATGAATGTCGTATTTCGCAAGAAACTGCGAGGATACCTCGAACCGAGTCACATATCCGACCGCTCCATTGGCTGTATTCCATCGACTCGCGATTTGCACGGCATACTCTTGATTGCAAACGGGATAGAATATCGGTTGGTCCGGTAGACGTGGGGGAAAACGACGGTAGCCGGTTCCGGCGATGAGGTCGAGTTCCGCTTGCCCAACTGGGCGATAGAGCGTCGTGCTGGGCACATTCCACGACGAGCGGGTTGACTTCCGAGCTCGCCAATCATTATGTCTGAATATCACGAAGCGCCTCCCAGCCTCACGATCGTTCACACACTCCACCGCTGGCAACTATATTCCTCACGGGCCACTCCAGCTCGATCCAACATGGGCTTCAAAATTTGCAAGAGCATCAAACTGCCAGGTGGCGTTCGAGTCAACCCGGAGCCCATATGGAAACAGAAACGCTTTTCGATATTGCTCCACCTGTTTGAAAACGAAGACGCGCAGCGCTCTTTCTCCGAACGTTACAAGAAGCATACGACGAAGCCTTCTATTCAGGCATTGGCAGCTTTTGCGGGTGCGGATACAGGATCAGGTTGGCTTCAGTCGGCGTCCTCGATTGCCAGGTCTTCCGCCAGGGAGCCCCTCAGCGATGCTGCGGTCGGGTTCCACGCCACGGCCAGGCGCACCCGGTGTTCCGAATCACTCGCCAATTGCTGCAGGATGGAGAATGGAGTCCTGAGATTGTCAGCGACCTTGGCTCGTACATGGGTGTGGCTGTGCTTGGCGAGCTTCGTCAAAAGGGCCAGCGATACGTTCGGGTGGGAAGCGACGTAAAAAGGCGGATCGCTATCGGCGTCCACAGCGAGCCGTTCGAGTACCGCAAGCGGCGTGCGCGGATTGGTCGCCACGGACCATCGCACCAAGACATCGGGCGCTTCCGCGAGCAATGCAAGGATCGCGTACGGCGTTTGCGCATTGGCCGCCACTGCCGCACGCACATGCTTGTTCTCGTCTGCTGCGAGTAACTCGAGCAAGGCCGGTGGCGCGCTCGAATTGCACGCCGTCTTACACCGCAAATACCAATCCGTCTCCGAGGCGAGCGCGTGAATGCGCGAGAGTGAGAGGTTCGGGTTCGACGCGACGGCCGCGCGCACGTACTTGTCCGCGTCGGCGGAAAGCGCATCCAGCATGCAAGGGGGCGCGTCTTCGCGCGACGCCACTGCGCAGCGCACCGATTCCTGAGGATCACGAGCCAGCTCCTCCAGAATCGAGAGCGATGCTTTGGGATGCTTTGCGATGGCGTATCGCACGTGACTGGCGGGGTCCCGTGCAAGCACCTCGCGGAGCGTGGCCGACTGATTGGCGTGCGACGCGACGCGCACACGTACATGGCTCGATTCGTCTTTCGAGAGGGCGACGAGGGCAGAAAGCGGTGTGCTCCGATTCGATGCGACGGCCATACGTATGCCGAGGCCAGCGTCCTCCGCGAGCTCCGCCAGGCGGTTCGCGGGAGTTTTCGCGTTTTCCGCGTCGAATAGCTTTGCGTATACGTCGACCATCTCGGGCCTCGTCGTCCAGAAGTGTCTAATCGTCTCGATTCGCTACACCTCGTGCTCAATCTCGTTTTCCCGTCGACACCGAAGCTCCTCGACGATGATGATCTCAGGCACGCTACATCCTCTGCGACGAAACCAGACACACCTTCGACAACATGCTAATCGAGCGCGACAAGGGCACGCAAATGAAAAAGGACGGTCAAGTCACCGAATCGTGTTGGCCTCGGCTCCTCGCCGCCCATGGCCGTGTCTGTCGCACGAGCTGACCCGCGACGAGCAACGAATTGCGTTGGCACACGGCTGGGTATTCCTCGTGGTGGTCACGTCGGACGGCTTCGGCTCGGGCTACGTTCAAATAACTGCTGTGGATCCGGCAGCGACGGAGCTGTCTTGTCTGCCCTTTGAACCCGACCATCTTCATACGATCATCAAGCATGGCCAATCGAGGACTCGATGGTTCCAGCGCGTTGGCATTGCGTTTTGCGGGCCATAATCGTTCGTTTGGGGCGTCGTCATGGGACACCATTGCCATAGGAAAACGCTGCCGCTGCGTCCCCATAAGTACAATATTGAACAAACACGATTGAATCATTTTTAGTTCGCTCCTTCTCCGCCCCGTGCAGCATGGCTACACCGCAGGTCCACGACCCGCCATAGTCGATTTTTCAAGAGCGAACGCTGCCGCGCCGCGTCATGGCAGCTATCAGTCAAGACGGGCTTGCATTTCCTGCCGCACTGGAGCAAAACAACGGCATGGTGTTCGCGGACCTGAAAAACGACTTCGTCTTCCGCCGTATTTTTGCGACCCACCCCCACATTCTTTGCGGATTGCTGAACGATTTACTGGATCGGACGGGCGATCGGACGATCGAGTCGCTCGAGTATTTGCCGAGCGAGCAGTTACCGCTGATTCCGGGTTTGAAGTTGTCGATTTTGGACGTCCGGTGCAAGGATCGAAGTGGAGCGATTTTCATCGTCGAGATGCAGCTCGTGCACATGGCGGGTTTTCTGAACCGAGTGGTCTACAATGGGAGCAAGGCGTATGTATCTCAATTGAAGGCGGGAGAATCATACACGAAGCTCGTGGACGTCGTGGCCATAGCGATTTGCGATTTCATCTTATGGCCGGATACGTACCAAGACAAACTTGACGAGCCGCGGATGCCGATGCACAGTCGGTTTGCGCTTGCGGAGGAGACGACGGGTAATCGGAAGCTATTGCAAGTGCAGTATGCATTTTTAGAATTGCCGAAGGTACCCAAGGAAAAACCATCCGGGGGTGCGGCGTTGTGGGCGTGGCTCTTTGTGAATGCCCCGAAACTAGACAAGCTCCCGGAAGATTTGCCGCAAGGTCCGATGCGAGAAGCGATGGAGTTGGCCAAAGAAGCTTCGTTTAGTGTGGGAGAAATCGAGGCGTATCACAAAGTGCTGGATGAGATTCAGCAAGCTCGTGATTACGGCGAAACGAAAAAAGCGGAAGGGCTGCTCGAAGGACACAAGGAAGGGCACAAGGAAGGGCTGCTGGATGGCAAACGCGATACCTTGATTCGACTCGTTTCGCGTTTGAACGTCGAGCTTTCGGACGAAGATCGTGCACGCATTGCTGCATGCAATGATGCCCAGACGCTCGACCGGTGGTTCGACAACGCGCTCGGGGCGAAGACGGCGGCGAATGTGTTTGCTTGACGAGTGAGTTTGTTATTTCTACGGCTGGTTGTTAGGCGTTCATTACTCCCGACGCGGGTTTTGGCAGCCCGTGGATTTGTCGCAGCCTGTAGGGGCGCGATTCATCGCGCCCTTTGAGGGCGTTTCAAGAGGGCGTGATAAATCACGCCCTTACGATGGCGTCGTTTCTGGCCGTCTCGTGTTAGTGTGTGTTTTCTCCGCGCGTTATACTACTTCCGTCTACCTTGTCGGCGTCTGTAATACCGTATGCGACTTTCCCCCATACGACGTCGAACCCGCCCATTGTGCGTTTTGCTTTGGAAAAAATCCCCAAAGCGAACAGCTCTTTAATGGCAGCACCAACCGTCGAATGGCTACGTCCCAATTCGACGGCGAGGTTTTTTTGCACGACAAACGTTTTTCCGTCGCGCGGCGTGACAAAGGCGAGATAAAAACCCACTAATAGAGCATTACCACGGCCACGCGCTAATTTGCGAATTGCTTTATGCGCACGCAGTGGGAGGAATGGACCCCAACTTGGTTCCGGCTCCACAGAATCAGGAGCGAACCAATTTGCGACGTCTTTCTCGTCGGTGGATGGGGCATCGTCCTGATTTGCGATGTACGGCTCGCCGTTTGGTTGCTCGTTG
>JANORL010000905.1:0-10519 GCA_031415295.1 Polyangiaceae bacterium
TCGAGTGGCCCGGACGTTGGCGAGTATTGATTTCATTCGTGGGAGGCTTTTTCCGGTGCTCATCGAACGACAGCAGCGCGATCAAGTCTACGTTCCGGCGCTCATTGCAGCAGACCAAGGGGACCTCGGACCGCTCGTGAAACTGTTCACGGAGCGGCAAGAGCGTATGGTGCGACGTGCCATTTCTGAAGCGGAAATGCTCACGAGCCATGCGACATCCCTCAATGCCGCGCTCGACGTTGCGCACGAAAAGATTCAACGACGAAAGCAAGCGGAAAAAGACACCGGGACAAACTTGCGTGCACGTCTCGTGTCATTCACCAATCTCGCCGTGACCGAGTTGGAGAAAACTCGACAAGGTATTCTAGCAAAAATACCGGATGTCAACGTAAGCGTTGTTCAGAAAGAGCAGCGGACAGCGCATTACTGGCGTGAGCAAATCCTTCGCGAAGCGCGACGTGGCGAATATTGGGCAGATCTGCAGCAACCGTGGGAGTGGGTCAACCTTTCGCTCATTGACGGAGGGAGGACGAAGTTCGTGGTGGTGCTTCACTTCATTGGTAATCCGACGCCCGGCGCGGCAGTCGCCATTGCATTCGTGGTGCATAACGCGAAAAATGATGCCGACACCGCAGTCCTCGATGCCGCACAATTATCGCTGGAACCGCTGATGCTTTACCCGCACGAATCCGATGCGCCTCAGCAGCAACGTTTTGTCGATTGGCTTTCGCGCGCCACCACGGAAGCAATCACCGTATGGACGCGGTACCTGTGATTCCGTGAAGCGACCACTTTCGACGTAGGGGCAAAGTCATCCGGTTTGCCGTGTATGGCACACTGACCAACGGGGTCCGGATATTTGATAGGCGAGACGCTGGCACCTAGCCTGGCACGCGTCCGAAACCGAGGCTGCCAACGTCGCGTTGGTAGAGTGTTTTACTGCGTCACGGCACCGAAACCGCCGCCGGCTGTGCGTGCCAGTTGTCCCGACTTGACCCATTCACCTCCGGCGCTACGGACGGTACCTTCTGCATATCCCAACACGCGAGCGAGTACCGCGAGATCGTCCCACGCGATGTGGGAGCACATTGCCAAAACCGCTTCGTTTGCCGTCCACATTTCAGCACGAACCTGGAGCACCAATTCAACGGGCAACGAATGGCACTCTGGAGGATCGGGGAGATCCACCGAGGGCACTTCATCGTCGCGCGCTCCCGGACGTAGATCTTCAAACTTCCGTCCAATGAATGCGTGAAGATCCGCCAAGCCCATTTGTTCGAGAAACCATTCGATAGTGTCGTACGTGGCGGCCAGATAAGGTTGCATCGGGTGGAACATCATTTCGACCTGGTCCCAAACCTGATCCGCCTGATGGCGGTCCTGACGAACTCCCGCGTCGCGCAGCCATTTCATCTTGGGTACGACGTTCCTCTGAATGTGAGCCGAAACCTGTTCGGGTAGATCCCGGCGAAGGCCCAAGATCGCAATCGTCGCGTCACCGCGTTCTTCTGGGTCGCGACCTTGTGGCAGCCAGCGAAGATCCTTCCAATCCGCACTTGGATTCTCCGGCAACCACTGGATGAAATTCATGGGATCTTCGTGGCTGGGATCCACGAGCATTGCTTTTTCGCTCTTCCGGTCGAAGTGCACACTGGGCCATTTCAAAGTCAAGGTGCGTGAAGGCAGGGGCAACTTCGTCGAATGGTCGCGAAGCGGAAAGTGATTGCCCTTGTTGCCTGTGCCATTACATGATGTACACGAGAAAAACAAGTTTTCCCAGGACCACGCGAGCCAGAAATAATGGTCACCATCAATCTCTGGCGGAACCAGGCGGCGATATCGATTTTTTGAAGCCAACTGGAAGCGAAAATGCTCTTCCCGGTCGGCGCCACCCTTCGGCCGAAAATGCTCGACGGGCTGATTAGCAAGCCCTTCTTGTCGCTCGCAATAGGCACATTTCCGATGCTGCGCGAGATAAAGAGGCGCTCGCGCGACATTATAACCGTCAACCTCGAGCGTTTCTTGGCTGGCCTGCCGTCGCGCAGACGCCCCATTCGCCCACGCAATACACGCCCGCGCCAGGTACTTTCGGCGAGCCGTGGCGAGATCCGTGGGCTCTTTACCACGCCAGATTCGAATCACCCGGTCCTCCGCACGAATGTTTTTTTCGGAACGGGCTCGAAATGAGGGTTCACCCCACCCTTGTCGAGTTCCGCCTTGAACTCGGCCATGCGACGCTCGTCGTCGGGTGTACGATATGGGTTTGCCGCCAAATAACGATATTCGCGCAATGCCTGGCCAACGGGGTCCGGATGAATGTCGTCGAGATCGAAATACAAGCGCAACAGCTCGGTCCCCGTGAGCAACCTGGGATCCTCGTCAACTTCGACACGCACGACATTACCTGTCGTTTCGTCGTGCTCCAAACGCACCACTTGATCCTCGTCCGGACTGAGCGCGGCCAAGACCAGCGGAGAATGGGTGGTCACAACGAACTGCATGCCGGGGAAGGTTTTCTTGAGGGCGCGAACGAGCACGATCTGCCATGCGGGATGCAGATAGAGATCCACTTCGTCGATGAGGACGAGACCACGCATGTGCTCGGGTTCGAGTTCCAAATCGGCCTCGAAGACGACATGGCCAACAAGATCGGCTATCCACGCAATGGTGGATTGGTATCCATGGGGCAATGCTACAGCTGGAATCTTGTATTCCTTTCCTCCAATGCGCTGGACGAATCTCGCACGTTCTTGAAGGTCCCCCGAATTTCGTACACCGCCTTGTCCACGTAGATCCAAGCCCACAAGGCGAACACTTTCGCGAGACATCAGGTCTTCCACATTGAAGAGTGCCTTCTTGAGGACTTTAGCAAACATCCTCGCCTTGCTTTCGCTCTTCGCTTTCGTGCCGACTGAATCCTCGTCGCCACCTACTTCTCCGAAATAGCTAGCAAACAAGGTGCTCGTAAGGCCAGCCTTCTGATAGAAAAGGGGCTTCAGACGTTCAATATCACGGAATTCCAAGTTTGGTTTGTCCGTTGCGTCCGGCAGCAACCTTGATACACCGTAACCTGCGACAAACCAAAGATTTTGCTCCTTGGACCTGGCCAGTTCGAGAGGATCACAGTTCTTGGCATCGGCACTTAAATTCGCCGTGGTTTCGTATTTCGACGAGGCAAGAAACGTCGGTGCCTTTGCTACCAGAAGCCGTACTTCCGAATGCAATCGCAGGTCTGGAGGATAAGGCAGGACCAGGTTTGGAAATACGGAAGGGTGCCTTAGCGCGATCTCCGAGAATTGGAATGTCGCCTCGACGGTCACTTCTGGCGTCTGTTCGGGCCGACAATCGGGTAATTGTCGGGTGATCGGCCGAGCAAGCTCTCCGACGTACTGTTTGCCGGCTGCCGCAAGCGCAATCGCCTGAAGAATTGACGTTTTCCCCGTGCCATTCTTTCCGATGAGCACGGTCCACATCCGCGGCGTGCCGTCAGCCTTCTTGAAGTCGATTTCAAGGCTCTTGATGAGCTTCCAGTTCTCGATCTTCAGCGCTTCAATGTACATCGGCGGTTCTCCACGTGCCTCGGACGCACCCTTTCACATCAACGCCCCCGAATCAAGCGGTACCATGGCGTGTCTGGGTATTCCTCCATCAGGTCCACACGCTCCTGCGTCAGGTCCACGCGTTCTTTTTTCAACCCCCACACGCTGCTCCATCACGTCCAGGGGTGGTGCCGTAAGTACCGCAGTCACGTTTCAAATGACGGCACTTCGCCGCTTCAGGTCCACGCGGTCCTCCATCATGTCCACATCATCCAAAAAACATCATTGACATCTGTACCACCTGGTCGGGTACCCTACGGTCGGAGCCACGCATGAATGAAGCGGATGTTCGCCAACACCTTGTCTCTGCACTCGAGGCCGATCTCATTGGTCCTTTCGTGCCGGATTCACATCCACAAGGGGGCCAAGAGATTCTCCCGCTTGCGCCATCTCGCTGGTATCTGACCGGGTTTCTCGCGCCCCAAGGCGCCCGCGAACCCGATGAAGACGACCGCGATTCCACCGATGATGGGTTTGCCGCGGGCAGCGAAAGCACATCCGAAGACGCGGGACACGAGGACCCCGAAGCAAAACGGCCCGTACGTTTTCCCGCATCCATGGGTTTGTCGGTCTTTCTCCCGCCAGGCGAAAACGATTCTTTGTTGGTGCATGTCTGGTACGCCGATTACGACAAAATCCAAATTGCCATCGATCGCGATGATAAAAAGAAAATTGGCTGGAAACGTATTCCGTATGGTTGCATAACCGTCCCCGTTCCGCTCGATGCGGCGAAACTCCAGCACAAAGACGGCATTGCGGTGCCCGGATCACGCGGGCTGATTTTACGCGGCGAATTACAAACGACCGAAATGGATGGACTGCCCACGGGAACTCGCGTGCTCAGTTTGTTTTTGGTCAATGATCGGGGACGATTGGAACGTGATCGCGATTTACAGTTTGCGTTTCAAGTGCGTATGGAATTGGTCTACGAGCGCGGCTTTTTGTCGCGACCCAATCGACGCGGCGAAGACGCCCTCGACGAAGATCAACGGGTCCTCGCGTTAAATTTCCGCGATCATCAAGAATGGGCCGTTGGGCATAACACGAGCGTCGAGAAACCCCAGCGATTGAATGGTCACGTAACTCGATTACGCACGACGCAACTTCCAACCTACGAAGTGCCGGGCGTCAAACATCGCGCCATCCACGATGCAACGATGGGTATGGGCGACTTGGCGAAACTCGATGGAAAAGGCATCGAGAATGCATTGACGCCGCTTGTCGAAACGTATGGGCATTGGATCAACGAACAACGTGCCGTGCAAATCGACCGCGAAACGCTCGAAGGGACGCGTAATGATTTAATGAACAAGGCGGCCAAAGCGAAAGAACGTATCGCCGAAGGTATAACATTACTGGCCAAAGGCGGGTTGCCACTGCGCGCATTTCAATTGGCGAACCAAGCGATGCACGTGGCAGCGCGTCAGATGGATTCGGTGCGTGAAGACAAACGTTACAAAGACGGAAAAGAGCCCGAATGGCGGCCGTTTCAATTGGCGTTCGTGCTGATGAATTTGCCTTCGCTCGTCGACCCGTCACATGCGGATCGGAAGCTTGCAGAATTGATTTATTTCCCCACGGGTGGTGGAAAAACAGAAGCATATTTGGGGCTGATTGCTTTTATCATTTTGCTGCGACGAATACGCGGACAAGGGCAACCTCACGAAGGGCGCGGGGTGGCGGTGCTTTTGCGCTATACATTGCGCCTGCTCACGCTGGACCAATTGGGTCGTGCGGCGACGCTCGTGTGTGCGCTCGAAGAATTGCGGCGACGTTCTCCGAAAGAACTGGGCAATACGCGCATTACGGTTGGATTGTGGGTGGGCGCTAGCGCGACGGCGAATCGACTGAAAGACGTTTTCGAGGAATTGAACGATTTTTCAACCGGACAAAAGAATTCACCGTTTCCCCTGACGACGTGTCCGTGGTGCGGTGAAACAATCAAGATTCAAAACATCAAGCTGGTGGATGTCGAGGGAAAACCATCCAAGAAACACTTCGTACGCGCGGCGGTATATTGCGACAAAGCAAGCTGTTATTACACGGAAGCGAAGGTGCCGGGATTAGGATTACCCGTGCTTTTCGTGGATGAACAGATCTATCAAGAAGTGCCAAGTTTTATCGTGGCCACCGTCGACAAATTCGCGATGATGCCGTGGCTCGGCGAAGCGGGAATGCTGTTTGGCCGGGCAACGCATCTCGATGACAAACGCGCCTATGGCGTAATGCACGCGCCGCCAGCGAAAACGAAAGTTTTGTTAGAAGGACTGTTACCTCCGGAATTGATCGTGCAGGACGAGCTGCATTTGATCAGCGGTCCTTTGGGAACGATGGTCGGCTTGTACGAAGCGGCGGTGGATTATTTGTGCCAGCGTCCGGCCTATGGTGCGTCGAGGCCACCCAAGGTCCTTTGTTCGACAGCGACGGTCAGGCGCGCGCGGGAACAAATTCGCGCATTGTTCGGGCGTGATATGCAATTGTTTCCGCCGCGAGGCGTCACCGAAGGGGACAACTTTTTCTCGCAAGTGGAGCGCGACAAACCGGGGCGGCTTTATGTCGGCGTGGGTGCACCAGGGCGTGCATTACGTGCCGTGTCCGTGCGTTCATATGCGGCGCTTTTGGCCGCGGCGCAAAAACATTTCGATCGCAAAGGAGATCCGAAACAACCAGCGGATCCATACATGACGCTGGTCGGATACTTCAATAGCTTGCGCGAATTGGGCGGTATGCGACGCCTGGTCGAGGACGAAGTCAAAAACCGCGTGGGCAGCATTCAAGAGAAGGTGCCGCTGCATTTCGTCGGACAACATCCATGGGCGGCAGATCGGAAACTTGAAATGCCCGCGGAACTAACGTCGCGCGAAACGACGGAACGGGTAAAAGAAACGAAAGCGCGACTTGGAGCGCGACGGACGTCGACGGATCCAGAACCGCTCGATGTGGTTTTGGCGTCGAATATGATTTCCGTGGGCTTGGATGTGGACCGGCTGGGATTGATGGTGGTGACGGGTCAACCGAAAACGACGAGCGAATACATTCAGGCCACGAGTCGCGTAGGACGCGCTTATCCGGGGCTCGTGGTGACGTGTTTGAATGTGATGCGACCGCGGGACAGGTCGCATTACGAGCGGTTTGCGTCGTACCATGAAAGCTTTTATCGCGAAGTCGAAGCGACGAGCGTGACGCCATTCAGCGGCCAAGCGTTGGATCGAGGATTGGTCGGAAGTCTTTTATCGATGATTCGGCATGGAATCTCATCGATGGAACCTCCAACGGGCGTTATGAACATTCACAACGAACGGGCGGCTGCGGATCATTTGTTGCAATGGATGGTCGGACGAGCGCGATCGCATAAATATTTCCCAGACGAAGACGCTGAAATGCGAATGGCGGCATTGGTGCGCGCGCGCGGAAAACATTTCCTCGATGCGTGGGAACGCGTGGCGGACGAGGCGAAAGCAAGTGCCGCGGCGCGGACATACAGCAATAGTGACCGTGCAAAAAACGAAGGTGTGGCGCTGCTGTATACGGCCAGCGACGATCCGCCACACGATTACGATGCGCGGGTTTTTCAGGCGCCGACATCCATGCGCGACGTCGAACCGACCGTGCACGTATGGCTCCGATTCAAGCATCTCGACGAGAGGGGCGCGTGATGAGTGTAACGAAAAAAGAGCCGCGAAAACCTGCCAAAGAGGACGGGAAACTGCGCCAAAGCCAGCTCGTCACGACCTTTGGTCCGGGCTCGATGGTGGACTTGGTTGATCGGGCGGTGGTAATTGGGGGCTTGGAGCATTGGGGGTACGGGCCGAAAAACCAATTTGTGGCGCTGGATGATGCACGGCTGAGGCGAGCGTTGATTTCGCGATTAAAAGCGCTCGATCCAGATTTGGACTTGGCGCGCGAGGGATATTTTCGAATGGCTCCCGAGGGGGATTCGCGCGATCCGTACCCGAACGTGGGTGTACGTGCGCTTGAATTCCCGCGGTGGTTCGTTTGTCAAAATTGTCGGAGGTTGGCGCGGGCGCAAGAAGGTTTCGAGGAAAAAAACGGACGATACCGGCACCAATGCGCAAAAAACAAATGGGCGAGTGCGGTGCCCGTGCGATTCGTGGGAGCATGCAAGCGGGGACATTTGTCTGATTTCCCGTGGATATCGTTTGCGCATTTGGAACGCGAAGAAGGCGTGTGTGATCGGCCCGAATTGTACCTCGAAGAAAAAGCGATCGGCGATATTGGTCGCATCATCGTACGGTGCAAAAATTGCGAATGGTTTTCGCCGATGAGCAAGGCGATCATATCGCATTACAATTGCCATGGGGATCGGCCGTGGCTGGGGGGAAAAGCCGCAAACGAGCCTTGTGATTTACGTATGGAATTGCTCGTGCGGACAGCATCGAACGCGTATTTTGCGCAAGTGGTGAGTGCATTACGGTTGCCTGATCCGAAGCCGGATCCATTGCGGCAACGACTGCAAGACAAAGACGTGTGGAAAGCGGTGCAGAAGATCACGAGCAAACCGCAATTGGCGATGGTGATCGAATTGATGGAGCACGTGGCGAATGCGGTGCGTGGCGTTTCGCCGGATGACGTGCTGGCGGCGATTGCAGCGGAAAACGCCGCGGCAACGACGACGGCGGAACGGCCTTTACGAAGCGCGGAATACGAACGATTGACGAAGGCGCCTATTGATGAATTAGGTATCGTCACGGAATCGGGGGAATCGTTTGCGGCATTTCGAGTGCCAAAACATCGCCTCGATTTGCCAACGGGTATTCGAGGATTGGTCATCGTGCCGGAATTGCGCGAAGTGCGGGTGCAGGTCAGTTTCAGCCGGTTTGATTCGATCGAAGCGAACTTGCAAGGGGAATACGATTTCCAGGACCGCAAAGTAAAACCATCGGTATTGACGTTACCAACGGGCGGCGAAAAATGGTTGCCAGCGGCGGAAGTGCGCGGCGAAGGGATCTTCGTGGAATTGGATCCCGAACGATTGGCGAAATGGGAAAAGAGCGAACCTGTACGACACCGAGCCGAGCAACTGTTGAAGGCATTCGAGCGGGATACATTGGGGTTTTTCCCGGGCATACGGTTTTTCTTGTTGCATTCGTTGTCGCATCTTTTGCTGACGGCGGTGAGTTTGGAATGCGGGTACGCGGCGAGTGCTATTCGCGAGCGGATTTATTGTGGTCAAGCGGAAGACGGCGGGCCGGATATGGCCGCGGTTATGCTGATGACGGGAACGACGGGGAGCGAAGGAACGTTGGGCGGGCTGGTCGAAGAAGGACGGCGCATTCGGCACCATTTGCGGGAAGCTTGGGACTTGGGGCGGCTTTGCTCGAACGATCCGGTCTGTGCGGCGCACGATCCGAATTCGCAATCGAGTGATCGGCGGACCGAAGGCGCTGCGTGTCACGGGTGTTTGTACATTGCGGAATGTTCGTGTGAGCGGTTTAATCGATTTTTGGATCGAGCGTTGGTCGTGCCAACGATTGGCAATGATCCGGCGTTGGCGTTTTTCCCGGAGCGGCCGTGACAACGCATCGGGCGAATTTGAAGCAGGTGAGCACGACGGTGCTCGTCGAATTACGCAATGCGATCACGTCGGGCCTTTTGCGCACGCCGGTGGATCACGCGTCGCTCGTGGGATTTGGGGTTCGTCATCAAGTCGACGCGGTGGCTCGAGCGCTTGCGGGGCATAAAACGGCGGCATGTTTGGCGATTCTCGATGTGGCGCTGGCCGAACGGGAGGATCGCCGTCCTGCTCCGGAGCTTGTTTGGACGGGGCCTGAAGGCTCGACAAGCACGGCACGAGATACGGCAGTGGTATTGCGATCGTTGTTCGAGGGGTCGCGGGAAAGCGTATTATTGGCGGGATACAGTTTCGATCATGCGAAGGATGTATTGGCGCCGCTGTATCGGGTTATGGTGGCGCATGGAGTGAGCGCGCGGTTTTTCGTGGACATACCGCAGATTGAAAGCCACGAAGACAAGAGCACGCACATCGAGCGCCATTTGGGCAGGTTTCTCGTGACGAATTGGCCATTCGGTTATCCACGTCCGCGGATCTATTATGACAAACGGGCACTGGAGGCAGGACCGCCGTACCATAGCCTGCATGCGAAATGCGTAGTGGTGGACGGAGTGAAAGCATTCGTATCGAGTGCGAACTTCACGCAACGCGGGCAAGAGCGAAACATCGAAGTGGGCGTGTTGATCGAGGACGCGAACTTTGCGAGTTACCTGGGCGGGCAATGGCTGGGGTTGATCGAAGCAGGATTGGTAAGGGAATACGTGGCGGAGTGAGGTTGGGGAAGTGGTGTCGGTACAGAATCCGCGAGGTCAGGAGGTCTGAGCCTCCCCAATATGAAGGTTTGACGTCAAAGGACCTTGTCACGGGACCGATGCGTCAGCTCCGCCGTCACGTTGCTCGCGCAAAAGAAGTGGTCCGGGACAAACCACGGGGCGAATTCGTTCGCGCGTTCCTTCGCGAAGGCATGTTTTTCCTGCGACGCGGATGATTTCACCGACTTCCAGGTCTTGCGGGCACGGAACTCGTTCGGCCGGTGAAACCAACTCGCCGTCGATGGAATACACTTCGCAACGTTCTTCCGTGCGTTCCAGAACGTGTCGAATCGTAGGACGACGCGCCGATGCTGTCGCGGTCGGTGCTGCGACAAAAGGTGCCGCAGAGATCGCGGGAACAACGTGGACTTCGACGGGCGTGGAATCTTGACAAGATGCCACGACGAAGACGAAAGCAATCGAGAACCGGGGCGCAAAAACAGCGCGGCAAACGTGCACGCTCGGAGCCTTGCCTCAGCCGTAGGAACGACGGCAACGTGCATGCTAGTGCCAAGCTCCGTTCCGTGCGAGGGAGTTTCGGGGGGGGGGGGGGGGGGGGGGGGGGGGGGGGGGGG
>JANORL010000906.1:0-8504 GCA_031415295.1 Polyangiaceae bacterium
GAAGATTTCGCAAAAGATACCATTTCTCTCAAAATATCCAGAGACGCCAGTGCTCCCGCGCTAGCGGGAGTACTTCGTTATGTAGAGGGGTGGATTTTAATCCACCCCGTCGTCGCAAGATCGTTATCTTAACGCCTATGGGGCCAGGGGGTGAGGTGCGCGCGAAGCGCGGGATTCTGCTCGGTTTGAATGGACCGGGGGTGGGGATTTTTATGGGTGAGGGTTTTATGAGTGGGGGTTTTTATGGGTGGTACGGGTGGAAGGAAGGACTACTCGCAGATGGTGATGGTCTCGAAACCGCACTTGCCGGTATCAAGGCACTGGAGGTTGCCGAGACAATTGTTGTTCATCATCATCGGGTCGCAAGCCTGTCCCTCGGTGGGCTCTTTCACGCACTTCGATGTGGCCGTATCGCAATACGCATAAGCAACGCATTCGCTGTCATCAGCGCATGTCGCTCCGACGAGAGATCTGGCGGTGCACTTCATCGTTTTCGCGTCGCAAATGTCATCGAGGCGGTCGCACGCGAAGATGCCCGTAGGATCGCACGTCTCACCTGTTGCCGGAGCTTCTTTGCAGGTCCCCATGCCCGTCATGAGATTCAGGGCGCACAAGGTTGGAGCCTCGCAGGACAGCAAATCGGTGCACGCTGCGCCTGCGGCCAGCCTCGCGGCGCATGTCGTCGGAGCGCCTGTATTCGGATCTTGTTGGCAATACGCGGTTGGTTCGCAAGGCCCCATGGCGCACGACTGCCCAATCTTCGCAGGAGGAGCAGGAGGAGGCATCGCCGCGGCGCATTTGCCCGGACAGCAGGCATCGGCGCAGTTCGGGTCGACCGGTTCGCACGAATACGAGATACACTGTTCGGATATCTTACAGTTACCACCTTCAGCAATGGTTCCTTCGAACACGGTGGCGCACAGGTATTTCACGCTGTCACCGCCGTCGGCGAGCAGTGAGGCGAGCTCACCGGCAGAGCACCCGTTGACGGTGTCTAGGACAGCGAGGCACTTCTCCGCCATTTCTGGATTGTAGATGACCGTACCATTTGCAACATAGGCCGCCATTTCATCAAGTCCAGCGTTCGACGAGGCGATGCACTCGGCTTGTGTTTCCGCCCTGAAGCATTCGACGGCTTTCCCACAAGATGCCGCTGCGTATTTGGCGGCGTATGCATCAACGTTGCTGCTGCCTCCGCTGCCTCCGCTGCCTCCGCTACCTCCGCTACGTCCCGTGTTGTTGTTGTTGCTGTCGTCTCCGCCGCAGCCGACGAGAACGAACAAGGGAAGCACAAGAAGTGAGCCGATAGTTTTCGAATAGTTGCGCATGAGGCGCATTCTCTTCTGATTGCAGCGGTGCGTCAACCTCAAAGATGCCCACTGGAATGAATTGATATCGATTTCGGATGCGAAATGGTAAAAAAGGCGCGTATTGGTAGTTTGTCTCAGACGCCTTCGTCGAGGATTCGGCCCGACGGTCATTCCGTACATCCTGCCCGAAGGCGCGCGGGAGCGGATCTGTTCCAGAAAAGCGCTGCTTACGGATAGACACAACCCCGCAATTGCACTCGTGGAGGGAACAATTCATATAGGGCATTGAATCATTCGCAACGAGTCGGGCTTCAACGTCAAATGATGTACGTTATTTTCCTATCGGATGATTCGGTCCTGCGCGCACCTTCGCATATACTCGTCTCTTGCAGGACCGTCCTTGCTGGTCGCGGACGAGATTTGCAGCAACGAAAATGCCAAGACCCGTCGAGGACTCGGGAGTACCGGAATTGTGTGGGACATTTTCAGTTCATCGAGCACGTTTGTCGTGGCGTGGTTCGTCGGTGAAGGTTGCCTCGGGGAAGCGTTTGCCTCCACACCCCGCCAAACCACTGCCAGGAAAAACGACGCTACGACAAACTTTTTTCTTTCCTCCACCACTTTCCTGTGGCATCCATGCGCTGCCTATGCCGCTCGTGTATCTACCCGAAGCCGAAGTTTTCTTCTTGTGGGGCGCTGACGTTGCTGCCGTTGGCCGCGTGGTGCCCGACGTCATACGTTTGCGCGTTTCATCAAGCGCTGCATCAAGCGCTGCATCAAGCGCAAACATCGTGACGCCCGAAGGGCTGCAGCGGATATCCGGGGACAAACTATCTCTCGCGGAATCCGTTGCTACGTTTGCGATGATTCCAACGACGGACATCGTCGCCTTTCCCGCTTCGATGGCTTCCCTGGCTACGTGGGTACTGGCGAGCAAACTGGCGATTTCCCTGGTTGCTCGTGAACGTGTCGTACCCACCGTGGTACGTCGAGGAACACGCGTCGAGGCGCGTTGGGCTGGCTGTTTATCATCGAGTGAAGACGCGCTCAAGGTTGCCATGCTCGCCAGAAGCATGCCGCCCGCTGCCCACGCCGTTCCGGTTTCGCTCGATGCGCCACTCGAGGTCTGGGCGCCCGATGCGCTCCTTCGTGCATTCATCGATGCCGTTGTCGATACGCTGCTTCGTTTCACCTATAAAAAACCTGCACCACTTCCAGTTCGAACACGTCGGGCCACGGGTCGCAAGCACGAAACCATCGCTCCGCAAATCACGTGGAACGAGCGCTTTCGCACAGCATTGCAGGGACCCGATTGCCATTTCGACACACAAGGTTTTGCGGAACGTTCGGTCGTCGACGACCTCGCGCGTTGGAGCGAACCAGCTCTCGGCGCACGTGACCGATTACGCGCGTGTTTTCGCCTCGAATTGCCACCAACCGATCACGAGCCATTTGTTCTGCGCTTTTTGCTTCAATCACCTGACGATCCCAGCTTGCTCGTGCCTGCGTCGGATGTTTGGGGCACAAAAGGTCGTAGCCTCGAAAAGTTTGGCCGGGCGTTTCGCGATCCACAAGAATCGTTGCTCGAAGCGCTGGGTCGAGCGACGCGTCTCTTCCCGCCGATTGCGCACGCATTGGAACAAGCCAGGCCGGAAGCCATTGATCTCGATCCGGCTTCGGCGTGGGTTTTTCTTGGTGACGGCGCTGCGGCATTGGCTGATGCAGGGTTTGGCGTCATCGTTCCGGGCGAACTGACATCGGCGGGGCAACGGCGTTTGCGGCTGCGCATGCGAATCGGCGGTACGTCGAAAGTGGCCGGTGTCGTCGCGGGCGTGGCTGGTTTCGCGCTTGATGACTTGCTCGACGTGGATTGGGATGCGGTGATCGGCGATGAAAAACTAAACATTCGAGAACTCGCGGCCCTTGCTAAACAAAAAGCGCCACTGGTTCGATTTCGAGGTGCGTGGGTCGCCATCGATCCCCACGAGCTTGCCGACATTCAAAAACGGTTGGCAACAGGTCCGGAACGCATGACGGTGCGTGATGCCGTTCGCGTGACACTCGCGGGCGCGACGAGTCTTGGAAAAGGAAAAACCTCGATTGCCGTCGGAGCTTCGGGGGCATTCGCCGAAATGATTGAACGATTGCGCGATTGTAGCTCGATGGAAGCACGCGCGCCGAGTACGCTCAACGCGACGCTGCGTCCTTACCAAGAGCGCGGGCTGCATTGGTTGACGACGATGACTTCACTAGGCTTGGGCGCATGCCTCGCTGTCGATATGGGTCTCGGTAAAACCATTCAATTGTTGGCATTTTTGTTACGACGAATGGAGCAGGCGCCACAAGACGATCGTCCCGCGTTGCTTGTCGCGCCGACTTCGGTCGTGGGTAATTGGGAACGCGAAATCGAACGTTTCGCGCCATCGTTGCATATCGTGCAGCATTACGGTACCGAGCGAACGAAAACCATGGCTGATTTTCCAAAAAAACCTGGGTCGCTCGTACTCACGACGTACGGACTTTTGCGTCGCGATGCTGATTTGTTGGGCCGTGTCGACTGGTCTGTCGTGGCGCTCGACGAAGCACAAAACATCAAGAATGCTGCATCGACGACGGCGCGAGTTGCTCGCACATTACGGGCAAGTGATCGTTTTGCGCTCACGGGTACACCGGTGGAGAATCGCTTGGCCGAACTGTGGTCGATTCTGGAGTTTGCCAACCCTGGTTTGTTGGGTCCATTGGCGACGTTTCGTCTTGAATTTGCGTTACCGATTGAACGTTATGGCAACGAACGCGCAGCGGAGCGATTGCGGCGTATCGTGGGTCCGTTCATTTTGCGCCGATTAAAGAGCGATCCGACGATCATTCAGGACCTTCCACCGAAGAACGAAATGAAAGTCGTCTGCACACTGACGCGCGAACAGGCGACACTTTACAAGGCGGTGGTGGACGAAGAAATGCGCCGTATCGAAGATGCAGAGGGTATCGAGCGTCGAGGTCGAGTGCTCGCGTTGCTCACGTTTACGAAGCAGATTTGCAATCATCCGGCGCATTACTTGGGTGAAAGCGGTCCATTGCCAAAACGATCGGGCAAGCTTGCACGTTTGACTGAAATGCTCGAAGAAGCCATTGCCGCGGGCGATAAGGCGCTCGTGTTCACGCAATTTCGCGAAATGGGCGACAAACTCGTGTTGCATCTGGCAGCAAGCCTTGGTTGCGAGGTTTTGTTTTTGCATGGTGGGACATCGAAAAAGGCGCGCGACGAAATGGTTCGGCGCTTTCAGGAAGAACCACGCGGGCCGCGGGTATTCATCTTGTCGGTAAAAGCAGGTGGTACGGGACTCAACCTGACCGCGGCGAGTCATGTGTTTCATTATGATCGGTGGTGGAATCCCGCGGTTGAAGATCAAGCGACGGATCGAGCGTATCGTATTGGTCAGAAACAAGCGGTGCAGGTGCACAAGTTTGTCTGCGCAGGGACGGTCGAGGAAAAGATTGACCGGTTGCTGGAGCAGAAACGTGAGCTAGCATCGAAGGTTGTCGGATCTGGCGAGTCATGGATTACCGAAATGGGCACGTCCGAGTTGCGTGACTTGTTCGCATTGTCTGCCGGTGTGGTCACATCGGACGACGAGGGAGAAGACGTCGTCGCCACGATACCGAGAACCAAGCCGAAGCGTAAAACACGCAAGAATGGCGTGGAGGTGCAGCCATGAGTTACGGGTATTGGCCCAAGCAAGCACCGAAGAAGCCACCGCCGGCGCATGGCATTAAAATGAAGAATGCTGGTTCGACGTGGTGGGGTCAACGCTGGATCGAGGCGCTTCAAGATGTTTTGTCTGGCGATGATTCACGTCTTGCGCGCGGACGAACCTATGCGCGTGCTGGGCGTACGCATGATCTGGTGGTGACGGGTGGTAAGGTTACGGCGAAAGTCACGGGATCGAGCCCGAAGCCGTACAAGATTCTCATCCAAGTTGCTGAACTCAGCGATGCTACATGGCAGAAAGCAATCGCGAGCATGGCCGAGAAGGCGCAATTTTCGGCGGCTCTGTTGGCGGGACAGATGCCCAAAGAAATCGACGAAGTGTTTCACTCGATGAACACGAGCCTTTTTCCGAAGAAGCGCGCGGATCTCGTCACGAATTGTTCGTGTCCCGATTGGGGAGATCCTTGCAAACACGTCGCGGCCACGCATTACGTGCTTGGCGAGGCGCTCGATCGCGATCCATTTTTACTTTTCGAGTTGCGTGGAAGAACCAAAAACCAGGTAATCGAGGCGTTACGCGCAGTTCGCGGGGGCGAGAAGAGCGATGTCGCATTGCCCGAGGTTGCAACGGTGACGTTTGCCGGATTAAAACCGGGCGATTATGATATTCCACGGGAAGCTTTGCCGTTGTTGCATTTCTCGTTCGACGAGCCAATCACGCATGGATCGGTATTGCGACAGCTTGGTGCGCCTACGTCATGGAGCGCGGCAGGAACGCCTGCAGATATGTTTGGGCCGATGGTTCGCGCCGCGGCGGAGAATGCGCGTCGAATGGCCTCGGCAGACGCGAATGGCGTTTGCGAAGACGTTGACGATGATATTGCGAGTGTTTCGAGCGAGGCACCAAAACGGAAGGTGCGGAAAACGGCTGGGCCACGCAGGTTGTGAAAGGAGATCGACGGATCATCGAATGTTTACGGTCCGTATTTCGCCGCAATGATGCCTTGTTTTACGGTCTGGCCCGATTATGTAGACGTTCCTTCCACGATACCAGGAGGCGTCGCATCCTCGTCGTGTTGCGCTATAGAGCGCCCCTCGTTCTTCACGAGCTTGCGCCGGGTGTTTTACCTCGCGCGCACTCACCGTCACAAATCAGTTGGCATCCTCGTCGTGTTGCGCTATTGTCGCGCTGAGTAGCGAAAGTCCATCATGAAGATCCCATACGGCAACGCAAATTTCGCAGACATTCGCAGCAGTGGTTCATTTTACGTCGACAAGACGCCTTTTTTGGCGCGTCTCGAAGACAGAGAGTGCAGCTCCAAGAACCTCGTCTTCCTCCGGCCTCGACGGTTTGGCAAGTCGTCCCTCATCAGCCTGTTGGAGCATTATTACGACATTATGCACGCGAAGCGGTACGACGAACTGTTTCGGGGCTTATGGATATACGACCATCCGACGCCGGAGAGGGGCACGTATGTGGTGTTGCGCCTCGACTTTTCGCAAGTGAATTCGACCGGGACCGAGGCTCGTCTGGAGCAGAGTTTTCTTGAAGCGACGCGTAGTGCCGTTCGAGCGATGTTGCTTCGGCATCGGAATCGCGTGCCCGCATTTGCCGACTTTTTTCGTGGAATCGACGGGTATCAGTCCGCCAGCGATATCATGGCCAATCTGTTGGCGACGGTGGAGGGCATTGGCGAGAAGCTTTATGTGTTGATCGACGAATACGATACGTTTGCCACGGCTCTGTTGTCCGGCAACGAAAAGGACCTCTATTCTAAAGTGACCGACCCGATGGGCTTTGTGCGCGCGTTTTACCGGACGCTGAAGACAGGCACGCAAGGCGCCATCGAGCGCGTGTTTATCACGGGGGTGACCCCCATTTTGCTCGATGACCTCGTCACGGGATTTAATATTGCGACGAACATATCGAATGAGCCAGCCTTCAACACGCTGGCGGGGTTCACTGATGCGGACGTTATGCAAGCGGTGGACGAACTTTTGCGCGACAATCCACAACTTGCATCGATTCCCGAAGTGGGTGACCGCGACAAACTGTTGAGTATCCTGGCGAAGTATTACAACGGATACCGATTCGCGGAAGATGCCGAGGAGAGGGTCTTCAATTCCAATATGATTATGTATTTTCTGCAAAAACTTGTGTCACGTGGCAAGTTTCCTGCGAAGATGCTCGATCCGAACGGACGAACCGATTACAAGAAATTGCATGGCTTGTGGGCGACCGTCGGGCCAGCCGCGGATGAACGTCGCGCAGCGCTCGAGGCGGTTTTGAACACCGGTGAAGTATGGAGTAACCTCGTCGAAGAGTTTGGCGCGAAAACCAGTGCAACGACGAGTCAATTCGTGTCGCTCATGTATTACACGGGAATGCTGACGATGAGCGAGGACCCGCCAGAGGGCAACCAGTACCGCTTCGTGACGCCTAATCGTGTCATTCGAGAACTTGGGTGGGCGCATTATACGCAATTGCTCGAAGACATTGAGGGGATCAACGTGACCGACCAACCGGTCGGCGTTGCTTTGCGTGAAATGGTGAAAACGGGCAATATGGAACCGTTTCGTGCGGTGTTTCAAAAAAACGTGATGAGTGTGCTCGGTTTGCGCGACCATCTGCATTTCAACGAGCAATCGATGAAGATGCTGCTTATTGGGACCATTCTGATGTCGAATTTGTTTTACGTGCTGAGCGAAAAAGAATTTGCGCAAGGATTTAATGACTTGTTTATATGTCCCTTGCGAAACGTCCCGAAAGCCAAATACGCGTGGATGTTCGAATTGAAGTACCTCAAAGCTGACGCGAACGACGCGGACATCGCGAATATCGTTGTCGAGGCGGAAGCTCAATTGAAGCGTTATTCGTCGGATCCGCAATTGGTACCGATGTTGACCCAAGGTTGGGAACTCAAAGCGGGCACGTTGGTGTTTGTCGGGTTCAAGCGGGTCGAGTGGCGCGAGATGGTGATTGAGCGGTAGGTGATGTATTGACTGCATTCATTTGTTGTTGCCTAGTGAAAGAAGGGTCGGTCATCGGAAAAATGGCTCGTCGGTTTCGTTCTTCCCGCGCCAAACCGCTCGAATCACTTACACACGACAAACCTGAGCCACCCCACGCGTTGATCTAGCGGAAATTACCCACCAATCACGCCCAAGCGCTTCCAATCCGACCGCGCATGCACGCTCGTCGGCACCGACAAATTGGTTGCGCTCTTCCCTTCCCTCAACGACGATGCGTCATCCTTCCAGGCCCTTCCATGGACGTACAGCTCTTCCTAGCCCACGCCGACGATCACCTCCCAGTGCTCGGTGAAGGCATTCCGCTTCATACCACGCTCGAGGCATCCACACCTGACGCGCCCTCACTTGCACCGCAACGATTGGCAAACATTGACGCTCCGCCCGACGCACTTTCGGAGCAGCAATGGGCCATTGTCGCGCCCAAAGGTCCCATCGGCGACCGCCTGCTCGCG
>JANORL010000907.1:0-1740 GCA_031415295.1 Polyangiaceae bacterium
GGGGCTAACGCGTCGAGCGTAAGCGAGAACGTGCCCGGCTTTCAGAGCAGGGGCTAACGCGTCGAGCGTAAGCGAGAACGTGCCCGGCCTTCATAGCAGGGGGGCTGGGGGGTGAGGCGCGAATTGCGGACAAATTCTAAAAGTCAAACCCCATCCGTTGGATCTCGAAGCACTTGGATTTTGCTTTCGAGTCGTTTGGAGATCCAAACTTTGTTTTTTCCATCCACGACGACGGCGCCGCAGTCGTCGAGTTCTTCGCAAATCGCGAGGCCTTTTTCCGGGCCGAGGATGAAGATTGCATCATCGATGCCGTCGGCGGTGAAGGCATCTTTGGCCCACACGGTGACGCTGCGGCTCGCTCGCGCGGGATAACCAGATCGCGGGTCGATGATGTGGTGCCAGCGTTTGCCCTCTTTGAGAAAGGATCGCTCGTAGTCGCCAGCTGTGGAGAACGCGTGATCGGTGACATCGATCATCGCGAAGTAGTCGTTTGGTCCGGAGCCTCGAGGGTCACGTACGCCGACGCGGTAAGGCGATCCGTCGGGTTTTTTGCCGCGTACGTAGAGATCTCCGCCGGCTTGCACGTAGAACGAACCGAGGCCTTCGGCGGTGAGCACTTTGGAGGCTGCATCGACGCCGTAACCTTTGGCGATGCCGCCTAAGCTAATGCGCATGCCGGGTTTTTCCAGAAAGACCGAGCGTTTGTCTTTGTCAACGATGATCTTGCGGTAGTCGATAAGCGCGCGGCCCTTGTCGATCGCTTCTTGCGACGGCACTTCTTCGACTTTGTTCTCGTCGAAACGCCACAGATCACGCATCGCTTCGAACGAGATATCGAAGACTCCATCGGAGCGTTTGGCGACGGACAAACTCTTGTCGATGACTTCGAATGTTTCAGCTCCAACGATGACTGGCTGTTTGCCCGCGGCTTGATTTATCTTGGAGATCTCGCTGTCGTCACGCCACGTGGTCATGAGTGCTTCGAGGCGGCGGATTTCGGCGAGGGCTTTTTCGAGTTTGGCGTGGACTGTTTTTTCGTCGAGTGTGCGTGTCGTGTACGCCGTCATGACCACGTGCGTGCCCATGGCCTTGTCCTCGAGGGTCACTTTTTTGGGGTCGAACGGAGGCGGGCGATCACTTGCGGAGGAAGCGCGAGCAGCAGGTTCGGGTTCCGGTGGTGTTTGTTTTTCGCATGCCGAGTGGCCGAGGGTGCATGCGAGGGCGAGGAGGGTGAGTAGGGCGGGTCGCTTCACATCTGTTCCGATCAATCGGGGGGCGACAGCTTAGCGCTTTGGTGCAGGTGTTACGTTGCGGCTTTGCGCGTTTCGGGGACGTTGCTCAGGTCGTCGAGCATGCCGGTGCCGCCTTCGATGGGAATGGAGCGGGCGAGGGCGACACGTTCCAGGACCAACGCGAGGGCCAGGGGATTGTTGACGGTTGGGAGCAACGTCGAAGTTCCGTCCCAAAGATCGAAGGTGATATCGCCGCGCAAAACGGGTGCGTCGGCGTTCGAGTCGTCGGCAGCTGGCAAACGCATGCGATCGATTTGGGCCCAGGTCCAGCGGCGTACGCGCGGAATGCCGAACGAGAGGAGTTCGCGCAGTTCCACGCCGTCCGGACGAACGACGACGCCGCGCATTTGATCGCGCAACAAGCCTGCTAGAGCGCTGCAAAACAGGATGATCGCGCACACGCTAGCGGGCATGATGCGGTGTCGATCTTCTTCGACGACATAACGAA